>CAYOAK010000044.1:0-19678 GCA_964401925.1 uncultured Bdellovibrionales bacterium
CGAAGCGCCGTTTGGGTGAAGACCATCCCGGTCACCGACAATAAAGAGATTGTGTTCATCCGTCAGTTCCGTCCCCATGTCGGGGTCATCAGCCTCGAAGTTCCGGGGGGAACGATGGAGAGGGATGAATCAAATGCGCTGGACGCTGCGGTGCGGGAGCTGACCGAGGAAACCGGTTACACCTCCTCCAGAATTGAGGAGCTCGGCGTGATCTATCCAAACCCGGCGATCTTCTCGAATCGCTGCCACATCTATGTCGCTTACGATGCCGAGCCCACCGCGAAGCGGCAGCTGGATGCGAGCGAGGATATGGTGACGGAATTGATTCCGGTATCCGAGGTAAAAGAGCTTTTGCTCGAAGGCAAAATCACTCATTCGCTCGTAGCGGCCGCACTTTCGCTCTATCTACTGAAGAGCACGAAGTAGCTCTTCGGCCTCCTTCTGGAGGCCGGCGGCCTTATACACCTCTGCCAGATTCGAGATGACATACTGGTTTGGTCCCTTGATCCGGTAGGCTGCCTCAAGGTTCACGGCCGCTTGCTCAAGTTCGCCCTTGTGAAAATAAAGCACTCCCAAATCATTTCGCGCGTCAGCGTGATTTGGATTTGAAATAAGGACATTCTGCAGAATGGTCTGCGCTGTATCCATTCGGCCTTCGCTAATCAGACTCAAAGCATACGCATATTGCTCTTCAACCGATCGCATATCTACCCGCGAAGCTCCCGAACTGTCTTTGCAACTTTCATGACCTCTTCCTCCGTGAGCTCCGGATACATCGGGAGGGAGAGAATCTCTTCGGCTGCTCTCTCTGTTTCTGTCATGTCGCCGTGACGAATGTAGTCGCGGTACGCAGGCTGGAGATGAATAGGCATCGGGTAATGAACGAGCGCGTTGATGTCTCGATCCGCAAGCGCCTTTTGAAGCGCGTCACGATCACCGCTCCGGATAACATAGAGATGGAAGACATGAGCGGCACCTTGCCGGGTAACCGGAAGCGTCACAGCGGTCTCCGCAAGCTCTGTCGCATAGAGATGAGCGAGCTGTGCACGGCGGGCGTTATCTGCGTCGAGATGCCGGAGCTTTACCCGGAGAATTGCCGCTTGAAGCTCATCGAGGCGTGAGTTGGTTCCGGGCATTAAGCTGACGTAGCGATCCTTCCAACCGTACTCGCGAAGCAATGCGACCTTCTGTGCGAGCGCATGATCATTGGTTACGATCCCGCCGCCGTCGCCGATCGCTCCGAGATTCTTCGTCGGATAGAAGCTGAAGCAGCCGAGATCGCCAAAACTACCAACTCGTTTGCCGTTGAAGGTTGCGCCGTGCGCCTGAGCGCAGTCTTCGATCAGCTTGATCCCGCGACTCTGCGCGAGCTTCATGAGCGGGACGATTTGCGCCGGCTGTCCGTAGATGTGAACCGGAATGATCGCTTTTGTACGATCGGTGATCGCCTGTTCAATCTTCGCCAGATCAATCGTGTAACAATCCGGTTCGATATCGACGAGCACCGGTGTTGCTCCACTGAGTTCGATGGCGGCAACGGTGGCCACGGCTGTGTGGGCGACAGTGATCACCTCATCTCCAGGCCCAATATCACATGCACGAATCGCGAGATGAAGAGCGTCTGTGCCGTTTGCGACGCCGAACGCGCGCTTCGTTCCGACGTAGGCGGCGAATTCCAGCTCGAATGCCGCAACTTCTTCGCCAAGAATATAGCGCCCCTTATCGAGGACTTTGGCGATCGCCTGATCGATCTCGGCTTTGTAGTGAAGATACTGAGCCTTGGGGTTTCCGCAGAGGATCATCAGAGCACCTCTACCTTCGGAACGTAGACGAGCCACTTTCCGCCGCTGCGCTTGAACTCCTCTTCTTTCGCGAAGATCTCATCTTTGTGATTCCAACCGAAGAGCAGAGCGACGTCCGGATATCGTGCAGCGAACTCGTTGTACGGCCTGACCGGAATGTGAACACCGGGACTAAATTTGCCTTGCTTAATCGGCGTCGTGTCGCTGATGTATTCAACCAGGTCCGGTGTGATCCCGCAGTAGTTCGTGACCGTCGTGCTCTTCGAAGTTGCAGCGTAGCCGGCTACACGCTTTCCCTGGGTGCGAAGACTTTGTAGCGCAGCCATGAGGTCATCCCGCGAGCGTTCGCAATTTTTGCGAAATCGATCGTAGGTCGCGGGATCTTTCAGCCCGAGGTCAGCTTCTCTCGCGGCAAGACGTGTTACCGCATCGGAGATGGGATGGGCGCCTTTGTGCCCGATGACATAACGCATGGAACCGCCGTGCGTGTGCTGAGGCTCAACATCGAAAACCTCCAGTCCATGACGGCCGAAAGCGTAGCTGATGGACGAAAGCGAGAAGAGAAAAACGTGCTCATCGTAGAGCTGATCGTACGAGGTCTTCTCGACAACATCTCCGAGGTACGGATCTTCAAACAGCGCCACGCCAGTCGGCTTCAGAAGTGTCTTAATTCCGGCGATTACCGAGTTGAACGTCGGAATGTGGCACATCACATTTGCGGCGAAATAGGCATCCGCCTGACCGTACTCCGCGACGATCTCCTTTGCGTAATCTTCGCCGAAGAATCTGGAGACAGAGTTTATTCCCTGGCCGCGCGCAACTTCGGCAACGTTCTGGGAAGGCTCAACGCCAAGATGACGAATCCCGGCCGCTTGAAAATGGCGAAGCATGATTCCATCGTTGCTGCCGATCTCAACGACAAACGGATCGCCCTCTTTCGGAAGGAAGTCGCGCATCACATGCTCGGCATACTCCTGGAAGTGCGCCGCCATCCGGCTCGAGGTGCTGGAGAAAAATGCATACTGATCATGGAACATCTGCTCCGGTGCCGGCTGATTCACCAGCTGGAGCATCGAGCACTTCGAGCAGAACGCCACCTCCATCTCGAAGAAGTACTCCGATCCAAATTGATCGGGAGTCAGGAAGCCATTCGCGATCGGTTGCTGCCCAAAGGACATGAAGGGCCCGATGGGCGCGTCACAGATTCTGCAGGCAGTCATAGAGAAAGAGACCAATCCATAAGAGTTTGAATATGATGCGCAGGCTTGGAGGTACGGCGCAGCTGCCGTTTGTGAAGGAAGTTTCTGCCTGAAAATAGCCGGAAATTACCCGCAAAAGGGCGCTCTTTGGGCAGGATCTGCCCAATTATTCGAATGAATCCCATATGCTAGAGCGCCCATCGAATACTATGGCAGTGGCTGTAAAGATTTCTCTCACGCCGAATTTTCGCCGATGAAACCGATTTACATGGCTGGGCCGTGGATCACCGAGCACGAGGTAAAGACCGTGCTCGATGCGATGCAGAATGGCTGGTACGAAAACGCGTACCACTACGTCGAGACATTCCAAAAAGAGTTCGCTGCATATCATGGACGCCGCTATGCGCTCATGACGCCGAACTGCACGACCTCGATCCATTTGCTTCTGACCTGTCTCGGGATCGGAGAAGGGGATGAGGTGATCGTCCCGGAGTGCACCTGGATCGCCTCCGCCGCACCGATCACATATCTCAAAGCAAAAACTGTTTTCTGTGACATCGATCCGAAGCACTGGTGCTTGGATCCTGAGTCCGTTCGAAAAGCGATTACGCCGAAGACAAAGGCGATTATCGCAGTCGATCTATTCGGCAACATGCCCTATCTGGATGAGCTTCAAGCGATTGCGGACGAGCACGGCATTCCGCTCATCGAAGATGCGGCAGAGTCTCTTGGCTCCACTTACAAGGGGCGGAAAGCGGGCTCTTTCGGGGTGGGCTCGGTTTTCAGCTTTCATCGCACGAAAACACTGACGACCGGCGAAGGAGGGATGCTCCTTCTCGACGATCAACAGCTCTACGAGAAGTGCAGCGTCTGGCGCGACCACGGCCGCCGCCCGGGCGGGCCGATGTATTACAACTACGAAGTCACCTACAAATACATGCCGTTCAACGTTCAAGCGGCGTTGGGTTACGCGCAGTTTCAGCGGCTGGATGAGCTGGTAAAACGCAAGCGGGAGATCTTCGAAGCGTATCGCTCGCGGCTCTCAGATATTCCGGGCCTCCAGTTTAACTCGGAGCCCGAGGGCGGCTTCAACAGCGTCTGGATCACCGCGATTGTATTCGATCAGAAAACCGGAATGACGAAGGTTAAAGCGATCGAGGAGCTCGCGAAGATCGGGATTCCGGCCCGGCCGTTCTTCTATCCGCTCTCTTCGCTTCCGGCGTATGAAGGCGCAGAGCAGACCTTCCGCAGCCGAAATCCGAACGCGTACGATATTTCTGCGCGCGGGATCAATCTCTCTTGCGCGATGAATCTGGAAGAGGAGCAGATCGACGCGATCTGCAACGGCATCCGGAAGATTCTGTCATGACCGAGCTGGCTGCAAATTCCCTTGCGGGCAAGCGGGTTCTCGTCACGGGCGGGCTCGGCTTCATCGGCAGCAATATCGTCCACACCTGTGTTCGGCTCGGTGCGACCGTCACCGTCTACGACTGCCTCGATCCGCGATCCGGCGGAAACATGATGAACATCAAGCCGATCAAGGAGTATTTGAAGATCGTTCTCAATGACATGAGAAACTTCGAAGGTGTTTGTGCGGCCGTCGTCGATCAAGACATCATCTTTAACTGCGCAGCCTACACATCTCACCCGAACGCGATGAAAGATCCGTTTGTCGACATCGATGTGAACTGCAAAGGGGTGGTGAATCTCCTGGAAGCGATCCGGCGCTTCAGTCCCGAGGCGAAGCTCGTCCATATCGGAACGAGTACCCAGATTGGCGCAATGCGAGTCTCTCCGATCGACGAGACGCATACCGAGTTTCCGGTCGATATCTATTCGGCGAACAAGACCGCCTCCGAAAAATATGTCTGTGTTTACGCGCACGCGTACAAACTTCGGGCAACAGTCATTCGCCTAGCGAACGTTTATGGTCCGCGCTCCAACATCCGGAGCAGTGATTTCGGCTTCATGAACTTCTTCATCGGACTCGGACTGAAGGGGAAGGAGATAACCGTCTTCGGAGAAGGGAAGCAGCTTCGCACCGTCTCGTTCGTAGATGACTGCGTCTCTGCGCTCGTTCTCGCGGCACAAGCCGATGTCACGAATGGGCAAGTCTATTTCGCGGTATCCGATCAGCAGTATTCCGTTCGCGAAGTTGCAACGGCGATCGCTGAGGTCGTCGGAGGCTCTGTGAAGTTTATCGAGTGGCCGAAAAATCGCGAAGTGATCGAAGTTGGTGACGCGGTCATCAGCAGTAAGAAAATCCAAACGACGATCGGTTGGAAACACGAGACGGAGCTGCACGCTGGTCTCGGCCGGACGAAGGAGTACTTCGCGCCCGTCCTCACGCACTATCTCGACCAAGCTCTATGAAGATCGTCGTCACAGGAGCGCTGGGTCATATCGGCTCGCGCCTTGTGCGATATCTCCCGACCCACTTTCCGGGCGCGGAGGTTGTGATGATCGACAACCTGCTCACCCAGCGCTACTGCTCGCTTTTCAACCTGCCCGACGGCGCGACCTACCGGTTTGAGGAGGCAGACATCCTGAAAGCGCCGTTAGCGGAGCTCTTCAAAGGTGCTGATGCGGTTGTGCACCTCGCCGCGATCACAGACGCGGCAGGAAGCTTTCAGAACGCTGATGCGATCGAGAAGATTAATTTTGAGGGCACCGGTTTTGTCGCCGATGCTTGTGTTCGAGCGGATGTGCCCCTGATCTTTCTTTCGACGACGAGCATCTATTCGACGAAGAATTCCACAGTCGATGAAGATTGCTCCCCGGAAGAGGCTCAGGCACAGAGTCCATACGCCGACTCAAAACTTCGTAGTGAGAAAGTCCTCGCGGCACTCGGCAAAGAGGGAAGGCTTCGTCATGTCGCGCTGAGATTCGGCACGATCTTCGGAACGTCGCCGGGTATGCGTTTCCATACCGCGGTGAACAAGTTTGTCTGGCAAGCCAGCATGAAGCGTCCGATCTCGGTTTGGCGCACAGCGCTTGAGCAGAAACGTCCTTATCTCGATCTCTCCGACGCTGTGCGAGCACTCGCATTTGTTATCGAGCGCCGACATTTCGATGGGCACATTTATAATGTGCTGACATTGAATGCGACGGTAAGCCAGATTCTCTCCTCGATCCGTAAGCAGATCCCGGAGCTTGAGATCGGGCTCGTCGATACGCAGATCATGAACTCGCTGTCGTATGAGGTTCAGTGCGCGAAGTTCAAATCACTGGGCTTCGAGTTCGAAGGCGATCTCGACAAAGCGGTATCGGAGACGGTTGCTCTATTGCATGCCGCCAGGGCCTAGGCCTTTCCCCACCTGTAGGCTCGCACGGGGCCGAAATCGCCGATCACCGGCAGTTGCAACGAAAGCATGTTGATGTCGGAGTCATAGCGGAGCTGTTCGCCGGTTTTCTGAGCGACCGCCGCATACACTACCCGGCTGAGGAAGTGATAGGTGCTCGAAAGTGGAACGACCTGCTTCAGTTGAAAAGCGCTCGTCGCCCAGCGCTGAACATCCGAGTCCTTGAAGAACAAATTGTGCCAAGGGGGCTTCATCTCTTCCAAGTTGAAGATCGTCCGGAGCGCGTTTGTGCGATCGAGGCCGTCGATGAAGCTCTCGACCATCAAATAAAAGCCCCCCTTTCGAACGTGCTCCATGATGCCCAGAAACGCTTTGTGTTGCTCATCCGCGCTGTCGAGGTTGATGAGGCAGCGCTGACTATATGCGCAGTCGAATGTTCCGAGATCTGCGGGGAGTGCGAGAGCGGAGGAGACTTCAAACCGGAGCTTGCTCCCAAGATTCAGCTTTGAGGCCTGAGCTTGCGCGAGCTTGACCATCTCCGGCGAGAAGTCGACGCCGACCCCTGTGCAGTTCTTGTGCTGTGCGAGTGCAATGAGGGAGTCCCCGTTCCCGCAGCCGATATCGAGCACGGAAGTTCCCGCCGGGATTGTTTCGGAGATGAACCTCGTCTCGAGCGTCTTCAGGATGAAATCGTCGGAGCCGGCGTTCTGCCCCTGCTGCGCCCGCTCATTCCAGAACTGAAGTTTCTTTTCATTCATCGTTCAGATCACCCGCGCCGAAGGCCCAAGAAATTTCTCGCCGTCCGCAACTGCGCGATCGACGACAGCGCCGGCGCCCACGAGAGCCCCGGTTCCGATAACGGTTCGCGCCAGCACGATGGCGCCTGCGCCGATCGTTGAATGTGCGCCGATCTTGCAGAGGCCGAGAATTGTTGACTGAGGTTGAGCCTCGACACCATCTCCAAGAGCCGTCTCATGCTCAATATCGCAGTTCGTCTGTACAATGCACTGATTTCCAAGGACGACTTCAGAGCCGAGCACAGCTCCGGCCATAATCTGACAGCCCTCACCGATCTGAACATCCTCGGCAACGATCGCCGCCGGATGAATCAGTGAAGCGGGCATCAGTCCTTCGCCTTTCAATTTTTCCGCGATCTTCAAGCGGACCGCGCTATGCGGGTTGCCGATGGCAATGACAAATCCGATCTCGTTCCGCTGCTGCTTTCCAATCCACGAAAGAAATCCGTCCCAACCTTGGTAGATCGGCACATCCGAAAATGGCGAGCGAAGCCCGGGCGTGTCGTCGAAGATCGCCACGAGCTTTGAGCCCTGTGCGTCTGCGATTGCACGCCCTGCGCGGGCCTGGCCGGTGCCGCCCCAGAAGATAACGGATTTTGGGAGTTTGCGAGTGTTCACAGCCCTCGATCTACTTCCGACGCAAAAAGCCGTCGAGATTGAAACTCGATCCCGAGCCGAAGAAATTTTCCCAGCGCGGATCGACCTCGAACTCCGGATGCTTGGGGAGGAACTCCCGGATAGCCCTGATCGGTCCGCCATTGAAAGCTGGCCGGGTATCGCCGGACATTGTGTCCTCCACGATAAGGTAGGAGTTCTGAGAAACGTAGGGAGCAAAGCGCTCCAAGACCTCGGCGGTGTTCTCGTAGGTGTGGGCGGAGTCTTCGATTATGAGTACGCGGTCGTCCTTCCGGATGATCGCCGGGTCGAACTCCTGCCAGCCTTTCGTATAGTAGGTGATCAGCGGATCGCTCAGTACCTCGGAAGGGACTTCATCAACGATGTCGTACGCATGGATTCTGCGATCACCGCCCATTACTCGAAGGAGATCCGCAAGATAGAGCGCCGAGCCGCCGCGACAGACGCCGATTTCAAGGATTAACGTCGGGCGCACAAGCCAGAGGAGCATCTGGTAGATCACGAGATCGCACGGATTCTTCAGCGTCGTAATATTCCGGTAGGAGAAATAGTACGCGCCTTCCTCCATGTCGTTTGTCTTCGGCGGGATGTGATCAATCACTTTGCGATTGAACATCGCCGCATGCTCAGGATAGAGCGCCTCGGACTGTTTGTAGGTCATCGCGAGTGTGTTTCGCGGAAGATCGGGAGTTCGGGGGCCCGTGTGAAACGATACGAACGGAATGATCGCCGAGAGATCCGCGTGTGAGAACGCAAAGTGAAGCAGGGCGAGCGATGGCTCGTAAACGATCGGACTGAGCCCTTTCTTGACGAAAGGTGTGACGTGATAGCCGAAAGCGAAACCGAAGATTGCGATGCGTGATTGCGGAAAATGAGCGAGGAGCTCTTTGCTGAGAAGCTCACCTTCGAGCACCGGATCTTCGGGCGAATGCAGAGGCTGACCGCGGAGAACGGGAATCGGATGACCGGAGCGAGAGTAGGCGAGCTCAAACGTATCGTGAATCGTGGCGCTCAACTCCGGCACGAATCCCCGAAGTGTACGAGCGAGGGCCGGCTGCTGGGACTCTAAGAGCGCCAGGTTCTGGGCGAGAAATTGTGGCGCTACCATAGGAAACCAGTTTGCAAGCGTATGTCACTGTTGGATGATCTGGTTCCGGCCGTGGTTTCAAGGCCTTATCAGGCAATTCCAGGAGACTTTCGCCCGCCGGCGGAATCTCAATAGCTTAGATGTTTGGCGTAATTTCGTACGGAATTAGGAGAGAATCGGGGCGTGCGGATCCTGATCATCGGAAGCAGCGAATCGGAGAACTTGGCGAAGTGCCATGAGGCGTTCCGTACGGGCCTGCGTGAGCTTTTCGACGTCCGCCTCTTCGGTGAGGGCTACTCGGGTTACCGGAGCGAGCTCCGTTCGTTCGCGGAGATCTCAAAAGCCGCTTCACCCGATCGGCAACCCGATCTCTCCATCGTTCCGTATCTCGGCGGGTCCACAAATCCTTTCCAGTATTCCGGAATTGCCGACCTTCCAGGCCCGAAAGCGATCGTGCTCGATGAGTATTGGCCGATCGCCGAAGATCCCGCCCGCGCGGCCGAGTTCATTGATCAGATCCGCTCCGCCAGGATTGCTTACATCCTCAGTTATTTCCCACAGCCGCTTGAGCTCTTTCGCGATACCGGAATTGAAGAGCGATTCATCCATCTGCCGGGCTGCTTCGACCCTTCTATCTTCAAAGATTGGGGGGAGGAGAAGCGGCATGACGTAGGCTTCCTCGGTGCGGGCACGACCGACGTTCGTGAATTCTACCCCGAACGAAACGCAATCCATCACAAGCTGCTTCGAAAGAAGGGCATTCGTTACCTCTGGGCCGAGCATCCGGGAAACGGCCCGCATAAGAGATCTCACCCTTTAGTTGGCGAAGGGTTCTCGCGGGCGATCAACTCCTGCAGGCTCTTTGTCACGACGGGCGGACGGCTGAAGAACGGTCATGCGAAGTATATCGAGGCGCTTGCCTCGAAGACCGTGCTCCTTGCCGAGCGTCCTGCCGGCGCAGAGCGGCTGAAGCTCCAAGACGGTGTGAATTACGTCGAGATCACCGCTGATAATATCGAAGAGAAGATCGACTATTATTTAGCGCGCCCCGAGTTATGTGAACGAATCGCCGCGCAAGGCTACGAAACAGCTCTTCGGTATCACAGCTGTCAGGCTCGAGCGGTCGATCTTACCTCGGCGCTGCACGACGCAGCCGAGCAGGCAGAGGTTCGCTCGCGCTACAAGGAGGAGATTCGGCTTCACCTCGGGTGCGGTCAGCAAAGGCTGCCGGGTTGGTTAAATGTCGATATGGATCGGGGTGCCGACGCCGATCTGTATCTGAACTTCCTGGAGCTCGGAAAAGTTGTCCGCCCCGGAACCGCCTGCGAAGCGATGATGATTCACTCACTGAATTATCTGACGCTGTGGGAGGCTCGCGACCTTTTTGCGTTGATGTTCCGTCTCTTCCGTCCGGGTGGGCGGCTTGTGATCGAAACAGCCGATTTTGAAAACTGCTACCGGAAGACCACGACCAGCCGGGAGAATTTCGCGGAATACCTCGAAGGGGTTCGTCCGCTTCACGCTTTCGGCAGCGATCATCTCGAGGCGAGGCAGCGATACTTTCCGAACGCGTTCAGCTGGACTCGCTGGCATCTTCAGCGTGAGCTTGAGCTTGCGGGCTTCACCGATATCAAGACTCCAACCCCGGAGACGCATCATCCATGGCGGGATATGCGCTTCGAAGCGACTAAACCTGCGACAGTTCTCTCCTCTCGGGCGCAGAAACCGCCATCGATCCTGTTTCTCTACGATCCGCAACTAGGAAGCTCTACCGCGCAAGTTCGCGGCTTCATTCATCAGGAGAAGTTTCGGCAGCATGGTTGGAAGGCCGAGTATCTGAATGTTCGGGAATGGCAGGAGCCCCAGCTTGTTGCGGCGGCTCAGGACGCTGACATCGTCTACCTGCTGCGAACGAATTCATTATCGCTCGTTCGCGCGATCAAGAAGCACACAAGAGCAAAGCTTGTCTTCGATCTGACCGACGCGCTTTGGAAACCCTACCACCGTGTCCACGGTTGGAACGATCTTGAAGCAATTCTTTCGGAGTGCGACGCAATCTTTAGCGAGAACGAATTCGTCTGCTCCTATGGGCGGCAGTTCAAGCCGGTTTACAGCATTCCTGCGGTGCTCCATACAGAGGCGTTTGCGAAACTAAAGTCTGAAGTCGCCCCGAGAAACGACGGCCTGATTCGGGTTGGGTGGATCGGCAGCACCGGGACGATGACGGCGATTCTGTCGATCAAGGATCAACTTCGAGCACTCTCAAAGCGTTACCCGATGATGGAACTTCGTCTTGTGGGTTGCGCGGATCCGAAGCTCGTCGAGCAGCTCGAAGGAGTTCGAGTTTCAGTTCGGCCTTCATATGACGAGCGCTCGATGCTCGAAGAGATTCTCCAGATGGATATCGGAATCTATCCTCCACCGATTGACGTAGAAGACTACGCCATCCGCGGAGCGCAAAAAGCGATGCTCTATATGCAGGGAGGAATTCCGGCAGTCGCCTGGAACGCTGGGGACTGTGCGACGGTCATTGAAGACGGTGTTACCGGTATGCTCGTCAATATGCCGGACGAATGGATGTCGAAGATCGAGAAGCTGATCGTTTCACCGCCGCTGAGAAGGAAGATCGGTGAAAGAGCGGCAGCCTCCATCAGCGAAGGCCATACGCACGCTCAAGTGTTTGCGATTCTCGAGGAGGCTTGCCGAAAGGTGATGGCCTTGTAGGGCTACTTCCGGCGAAGGAATCCCTTCAGACAGCTCGTATTCGGCGAGCCGTAGAATGTCTCCCAGCGGGTATCGAGCTCGAACTGCGTATTCACAGAGAGAAACTCCTCGACCGCCCGTATCGGACCGCCGTTCAGATCGGGCCGCATCTGACCGATCTTCCCATCCTCAAGAATGAGATATGAGTTCTTCGTGATGTACGGATGGAGCTTCTTGATCACGTCACGCGTGCATTCATAGCTGTGTACTGCGTCTTCAATCGCAAGCACGCGGTCGTTCTTTCCCACGATCTCCGGATTGAACGCTTCGAAACCACCGAGGTGACAGACGATCTGCGGATCTTCCTTCACCTCGGGGGCCGCATCATCCTCGATATCGTACGTGTGCACCTGAGCGCCGCCGTACATTCGCAAAAGATCCGCGAAGTAGAGCGCCGAGCCTCCGCGGCCCGTGCCGATTTCGATCACGAGAGTCGGACGAACCAGAGCAAACAGCATTTGAAACACCGCGAGGTCGCACGGGTTCTTCATGCACATGACGTTTCGGTATGACGTATAGAAGACGCCATGATCGATGGTGTCCGCCTGATTCGGGTTAACCTTAATCACCTTGTCATGGAGTGCCTGGGCAGCTTCCGGAAAGAGCTGTGCCGTTAGTGGGAGCGTAACGACATCTGTTGATCGTGGAATATCCGGCAGGTCTTCGCCGACATGCAGAGTGATGAACGGCAGGATATTTCCGAGGTCGACGTGACACGCGGCGAGCTTCACCATTGCCGGGTCCGGCTCGAAGACGATCGGGCTTAACCCGGCCTCGATAAACGGGAGGATGTGGTAGCCGAAGCCGAAGCCGCAGATAATCAATCTGCGCTGAACTGTTTCGCCCAGAGATTGAATGGCCGCGCGAGATTCCTCAATGGGATCCTCCAGAGAGTACATCTGAATTCCGTTCACAATTGGAACGGGAGCACCGCTCTTGGCCGGTTTCACCTCAGTCGTGAAGGCGGGCAACGCACTTTCGACCTGCGCACGAACTCCCGCACGGAGGTAGCGCTGCATGAGCAGCGTGTTATTTTGATAAATTCTCGGATCGATCTTCACATCAGCACCGGCTATGAGCAGCTCCTGTCGGGGAACGGGGATTTTCTGTCAGATGACTCTGTTGCGAAAGCACTTTAAGCGCCTCCTGCATCCGATGTACATAAGTTGCGGTCGAAAGAATCCAGCTGCGCGCAGCCGTACCTGAGCCCAGAAACTCCCCGTCCGAAAGCCTTGCCGTGAGCAGTGCAGGCAGCTCGTCGGGCGATCGAAAGGTGGCAAGAAATGGCGCTCCTTGCGGAAAGAAGCGATCAATCGAGGGTACCCAATTCGTGATGAGCGGAATTCCGCAGCTGAGCGTCTCAAAGAATCGCATGTTCAGATCAAACGCATGGTCGGTTCCGTACCAGGAGTTCACGTTGAACCCCGCCCGAGATGCGCGGAGCATCTGTGCTGCCTGATCCATCCAGAGCTTCCCGTGCCCGGGGAATCCGAACCGGAACCCGGGGGTTTTCAGCACTCGCTCGAGCACCATCGCCCTTCCCCGATCCCAGACATTTCCCGCAAAAGCCAGGTCGAAGCGCTTCGTCTCGGCGGGGGAGTCGGACCAGACTTCCGGATCCGCAGCGAGCGGCAGAAACGAGCTTCGGCTCCAACCTCGCTGTTTGCAATACTCCCAATCCTCAAACTGCGATTGAAAGATCCAGCCCCCGCGCCGATGGAGCGCTTCGCAGATCTGATTATCCGTCGGCGAGCGAGGGCCATCTTTGTGATGGCGGAAATCGATCAGCCAGTAGCCGACCCGATTCAGGGGGAGATCCTTGAACTCAGGAGCCTCGAAATTAATTGGCTCGCCGCTGTCGACGCAGAGAAACTCCGCATTGGGATCAGAGCGAAGCAGGAGGGCAAACGTCGGACCATCGATAATCTTTGTCTGAACACCGAGTTGCTGGAGCGCGCGCTCGACATACGTCGAAGTGTTCCCGCGATGAAACTGCGCGACCGGTATAAGTACTGTGCGTGCCATGGTCAGTGTGGGGTCTGACTCGACGGATTCTCGGCGCGGAGCTGACGAAAGATATCCGCATAACGGCGAGCTTGCGATTTCCAGCTCCAGCCGTTCTCAATCGACTGCCGGGCATTTCGCCCGATCTGCTCAAGGTCGCTTGCAGCATGAGCCCGAAGTGCCGCGGCGATCGCTTCGACCGAGCGCTCGACGAGCCAGCCGTTGAAGCCATCGACGACGATCTCCGGCATGTTGCCGACCTTCGTGGCGATTACCGGCAATCCGCATGCAAGCGCTTCAAGTCCCGGATTCGGTGTGCCTTCGAATTCCGACGCACAGATGAATACGCCTGCGCGATGATAGAGCTGGTCTCGAACCTGCTCCTGTGTAAACACAGGTTCGCCGGACTTCCGATCGTTCGCATCGATCACCTTCAGCTCGTAGCCTGCTTCCGCACAAGCGGCGCGGATGAGATCGAGACCTTTATTCCCGATGGATCGGGAATGCCCCACCCAGCAGGCTACCCTTTCGGGCAGCGGACGCGGTGAAGGATAGAACAAATCCGTATCGACTCCGTTTGGACAGCAGAACCAGCGGCCGGTGTCGCGCAAATTTGTCCACGCGCGGACGTTGTTTGTGATCCCCGCGGCTGCACGGCCGCCGCGAACGGCTTCGGCGGCCTCTGGAACATATTTCGGGCAGCTGTTCCCGAGTACAATCTTCGATGGTGGAACGAGTCGTATGCCAGGAATGTCGTCCAGTTGATTATGATCGAAGACAAAGATCAGATCGTAGGCATTGAAGTCGACCGGCTCCTGCATCTGGCGCACATCGATCTGAATTCCCGGATCAATCTGCCTGCGGATATGGTTAGCGCGATGCCACCAGGCCCAGCCTTTCTCATCGTAGAACATTACTACGCGGACCGGCGCGTTCGAGACCTGTACTCCGGTCGATCCGAAAGTGGAGGGTGCCTCTCCGATACGAAAGAATGGATCCGTAAGGATGATATGACCGCGAAGGGCGAGCCACTGAGCAAGCTCCGGGATTCCGATAACCTCTTTGGGCGCTGCGTCAGAGCTCAGTACCGCACTCCTTCTAAATATGCCGGTGAAAGAATCTCCAGCGGGGGCAATAATACCAGCCGCCTTCTCGGAGAGTGAGAGCAGCTCGTGAAGATGCGAAACATCGATACTATTGAGCGGCTCTGAAGCGCTGGTGAGAACCACATACTCTGTCCGGGCTTCCTCGAAGATGCGCCAGATTGGAGCGTCACTCTCGACATTTCGTGCGAGGATTGCGCCCGAGAATGCACGAAGCTGAGAGCCGGCGTTAACGATTTCAAAGCGGAGCGGGCTGAGTTGAGCGGTGTCAAAAGCCGGCTCACCTCCCGGAAGAATTCCGATCGTGAGGAGCGGGAGCTCAACTTCCGCTTTCGGCTCTTCGGCTTTCTTCGGAATGAAAATGACATCGCTCGTACCCGAGACGTTGTAGTCGCACCGCTCGTACCCATTTTCGAAGAGCCACTCGAAGGCTGCTGTCTCTTCTGCCCAGTTCGGGTGTCCGTTTGGCCCCCAGCCGACCTCACACAGAATCACCGGCTTCTGACGAAGGCGAGCGAGAGTCTTCTGCATGCCTTTGAGCACCCGGTATTCCGCTCCTTCGACGTCGATCTTGATCAGATCGATCCGATCGATGCCCGCCGCTTCGGCGTAGCTGTCAAAGGTGACGGCTTGAATCTCGACAGGCTGCATCCCGTCCGTACATTTTGTAGCTTCGAGCGTATTCCAGCCGAGATTTTTCTGATCCATGTAGAGCGTAAGCTGGCCGGGAGTATCAGCAAGAGCGAGATTCTCGACCGAGACGCCGCGCGCTTGGCTGAACTTCTCTTTGCAATAACGGAAATACTCGGGCACCGGTTCAAAGAGATACGCTCGGATTCCGCGCGCGCGTAAAATCTGCTCCGTGAATAGACCGGTATTTGCACCGACATCAATCAACACACCGCCATCGGGAAGAAACTCGAGAGCTGTATCAGTGACCTGTTGAGTCACCCGTTCAATGTTCTGATCCCAGGCCTGAAGCCGTGAGACCTTCGGACCGAAAGTCTCTTCACGAACATACTCCCCAATTCGCAGGATCAGGTCGCGCTGCTGATCTTGTATTTTCAAGAGCAGCCCTTTGATCTGCGGATAAACCTCATGCAGCTCGCGGCGTGCGAGAAGAACTTCCAGGTAGTTTGCGATAATGTAGCTCTCATCCGGAGCGATTTCGAAGGCGCTTTTCAGCTGTTGTTTTGCCTCGGTGAGGTCTCCTCGCTGGAAGAGGAGTGCTCCGAGATCGTTTCGTGCGGGGATGAAATTCGGGTACTGATCGACGAGCTTTCTCAGCCGTCCGATCGCTCCGTCCAGATCTCCGTTCGCGACGATGGACTCCACCTCAGAGTAGAGTCTCTGTGCATCGCTGTGTTGGTTGTGCGACACGCTTCTCCGGACCTGCCTTCTTGAACGGATCAAAATGCGCCCGGCCGGGAGGGAATCCGCCGGCTGAACGTTAACTCCCACTTTCGATTGAGTTTTTGACCCGAAAGATGCGGGGAAATCATGCTTCTGTGTGATTTCAAGAGGTTAGCTGGAGCGGCCGAAAACGCTCTAATAATAATGTCAGCCGTCCCCTGGGCCGGACCCTGAATCGGCGGCAATCGGACCCCCTATTTGAGCATCATAAACCACGGTCCCGAGATCCATGTTTTCGCGACGAAGTATGAGCTTTTAAGGCCGAGGGGTTTTGAACGAGGTTGATCAGAAATACACCGCTGCGCGCGAACTGCTCGAGCGAAATCGCGCGCGTGATGCGATCCAAGCGCTGATCGCTATTACCGAGGAGCACCCGGACTATGTGCCGGCGCAAAATGATCTCGGTGTCCTGCTCGTGCACGCCGCGGAGTTCGACCGAGCGGTTCCGTATCTTTCGAAAGTTTGGGATCTGACTCTCGGTGCAGAGCAGGCGAATAATCTCGCATACGCATTTCGTGCCGGCGGAAAAAAGGATCTCGCGATCTCGGCTTTGATGCAGGCCGATCACATGAGCAAGCTGAACACAGCAGGCTCAAAGATGCTTTCGGAGCTGCTCTACGAAACGGGCAACCTCATGGCGCTCGTGCAGTGCCTTGAAAGCTGGAACAAGCGAGAGCCCGAGAACTTCGATGTCATCTTGCGCATGCTCGAGCTGCCGGCGATGGCTACGCACTCGCTCCAGAACGATCTGACTCACAGCCGCCCCGTGGTGGAAGATTTCATCACGGCGATGATGGGCGACAAAACTCCGCTGCCCCGAATTCGTCCGAGCGATCCCCGGATCACTATCGGCATTCCGACCCGGAATCGCCGAGGCCCGCTCTACGTGACCCTCTCGTCGATTGCGCGGCAGACCTACCGCAACTTCGAAGTGCTCATTTCGGATGATAGTGAGGAGCCCGGGCTTGAGCAGGAGCTCGCACGAATCTTTCCCGATCTGCGTATCCGCTATGTTCGGGGTCCGCAGGTCAGTCTTCCAGCTAATCGCGCGCACATCTTCCTTCACTCAACCGGTGAGTATGTCGTGATGTGCGATGACGATCACTACATGCTTCCCGACTGTCTAGAGCTTCTCGTCGACACAATGCGGGCGAATCCCGACAGCGCGATTGTCTCGGCCGTCTGGCCGCATCCGCTCGAACATCCGAAGACGATCCGCTTCGAGGAGCGGAAGAATGAATCTGACTACCGGCTCGATATTCAAAATGTCGGAGCGCCAGAAGATTTCTGGTGGAAGAACGGCTGCGAAGCTTTCAAAGCCTACTGCCTCGACTGGCCGTTGCTCGAGTCTGAGCTAGCCGGAGGTGGGTGTCTGCTCTACCGCCGAAGTGCAGTGATGTCTGTCGGAGGATTTCCGCGCGAGTGCAGCTTCGTCTCGTTTCGTGAAGACACCGATATGTCGCACCGCCTCTATCTCGCGGGCTACCGGATTCTGATTCAAACCGGAGCGCTCGCCTATCACATGCGGGCCGCCGACGGCGGATGCCGTGACGGGAAGAGCTGGGGAGAGAGACTCGTAAGAGATGGACTCGGCTTTCTCGAGCGGCTAAAAGTTTGGCGATCGGAAGCAAAAGAGCGCTCGGAGCTGAAAGCTGCCGGGCCGGTGAAGATCAGGCTCCAACTGACAGACCCGGCGCTAAGCTCGTATTGGACAGATCTGTTGCACCTCGCGGCTGACGAGGTTCAGCTCGTAGATGCGGAAGGGTCTGACGTTCTGGTAATCACCGATCTCGCTGGCGCTACTCGGAAGACCACAGCGTCACAGATCGTCACCGTTCTAACTAAAGAGCAAGAGAAGGAGGCCCTAAGCCTCATCGCCGCGCGTCAGGCACTTGGTGCCGTCACACCGATTCTTTCGATCGCGGAAGAACATATCGAAGAGCGGGAGTGGTCATACCTTCCTCCCGTCGCTACGGGCGAACACACCCTCACTGTTTGCTCATTTGTCGAAACAGAGCGGGAGTTATCGATCATTGAAGAGGTCTGCAAAGAATTTGGCTTAGGGCTTCGTGTCGTCCTTCTTCCCGAGGCGCGCGCCGCGGGTGAGGAAAGCACCCGTGAAGCGTGTAAGGAGCTATTCGAGAGCTGCGACGTTTTCATCTCTTTCTCGGCACCGACGTACATTGGCCCGGCGTTGACGGCGGGCTTGCAAGTTATCACTTCAGCAGCGTTCGGAAGAGCCTTTGATAGCGCAGAGCTTCGAATTGCAGAGCCCACCGAGGCGAGCCTCCGTCTCGCTGTTCACGATTTGATCGAGAAAAGCCTCGAGCGCGAGGGCGCACTTTCGAATGCGCCGTCTCCAGAAGGTGCAAAGGCGACAGTCATCGCCGTGCTGCGCGAGCTTCAGCGCCGCGGACGTTTCGGCTGCCGCCAACGCGCAAACGTGGACGAGCGAATGGTGCGGAAGCTCGTCGACGAGAACTTCTCCGATAAGCCGAAGCGCCCGGTCAGCTCGTATATCGTCCGGACCGAAGGAAAGATCGTGGAGCTCGCGCCGGATTTCATCCCCCGCGATCACACCGGCTTTGAACAGCTCATCAAGCAGCTGAACTCTCTTCCGCCATTTCATTTTCACTACGGTGGGGCGGGCGACGGCCTCCTGCTTCTTTCAACCTTCTACGACATCCGGCCCGGTGCAACGGTTCTCTGCTGTGCGACGGCTCCCCGCGCGATGGAGGCATTCTTTCGCGAGTTTCCGGGATTAGAGAAGGTTTACCTCGTCGAGCTTCCGAACGATGGAGTGAGACAAACTGTGCTTCGAGCCGCGATGAGTGCGACCACCCAATGTGTCGGCCGCGGCGCCACCCCGCTCCGTTCTCACGAAGAGGAGTGGGTGGAGGGCCTCGATGTCACAAATGCCTACGGCATCCAGCTTTACCCCACCTGGATCAAATCGTTTGCTCCGCTGCAAGCAGCTCCGCGCCAAGTGACCGTCGGTCCCCGGGGAAGCTGTCTGCACATGACGTCCGGAAAGCAGAACACCCTCCCGCCGCATCTCTGGCCGGAGCTCATCCGAACAGTCCTCGCCGCCGGCTATACGCCGGTGATCATCGGAACTCCCGACGAGCGGGAAGAATATCCGGAGCTCTCCGGTTGCATGGACAAGCGCAGCTACAGCTTCGGTGAGCAGATGAGGCTCATCAACGGCTCCGAGATCTTCATCGGCGCAGACAGCTGGGCAAAAACTTTCAGCGCAATGGGCGGTAAGCCAACTATTGTCTTCCGCCCCACGGTCGACGGTGAGTTCACA
Organism: uncultured Bdellovibrionales bacterium; assembly: GCA_964401925.1. Lineage (GTDB taxonomy): Bacteria > Bdellovibrionota_C > UBA2361 > SZUA-149 > JADYYL01 > CAYOAK01. Next base: position 19,417 of record CAYOAK010000044.1, read on the forward strand.
TCATTCACGGACGTCAGCGTGAATGCATTTATTCGTCCCTGGCCAAACATCGCCTTCATCGGCGGAATCGGAGAGCTGTCGCTGATTCTCGGCCGCGGTCTAAAAGGGAGTGCATTCCCGCTCGCACAGCATTCGGCATCCTGATCACTGTATTGCCGGATCACTTAGGCATGTTGTCCGACGCCAATCGACACAAATTCCTGTGCTCTGATGCATCGCCTTCCGAGCTGATGTAGCGAAGGGGAGTAATCCGAAGAGGAAC
>CAYOAK010000045.1:0-19543 GCA_964401925.1 uncultured Bdellovibrionales bacterium
GGCCACGAGTAAGGTTGCATCGGAGCTCGGCTCCAGAAGGTCACCCAGAGAGAGCGGCGGCGGAGCTTGCAACAAGAGGCTCACCCCTTCGTGGTGCTCCGAGGACGTAAGGAGCCGAAGCTCCTCTTCGGTGACGATGTGATAGGCGCGCTTCTTCGCAGCAAGTAATCTCAACGCACCGCTGAAGCGGGAGAGATTTCTCTTCGTGACGTAAGCACGGATGAGGTCCGCCGGACGGTGTCGCGCTGCGGCGAGGCATGCGTTCAGGCCGTAAATGACCTGCTCATTCGATTTGGCGCTCATTCTCCCCTTTTGTGACCCGTGGCAGCACAGCTACTTAACGCTTCATAGCTGCGGGCCGCAAAAGGGGAGAAGGGGGAAAAGGAGACGCGAGTTACTCGCCCTCGAACTCCTCTCCACCGACGACCTTAAGCGAAGGCTTACCTTCGGCCTCAGGGCTGATCTCGAACAGCTGTTTGCTCTCGATGCCGGCGCTATCGAGCACCAGTGTTCGAATCTCTTCGAGCATCTCCGGATGCTCCTTTAGGAACAGCCGCGCATTATCCCGGCCTTGTCCGATCCGCTCACCTTTGTAAGCGTACCAGGCACCCGCCTTGTCGATACATCCGAGCTTCACTCCGAGATCGACGACCTCACCCGAAAGGCTGATCCCCTCGTTATAGAGAATGTCGAACTCAACTTCGCGGAAGGGGGGAGCGACCTTGTTCTTGACGATCTTCACCTTTGTCCGGTTACCGATCACCTCTTCGCCTTCCTTCAATGCTCCGATCCGGCGGATATCCATCCGGATTGAGGAGTAGAACTTCAGCGCGTTTCCGCCTGCAGTGGTTTCAGGTGATCCGAACATCACACCGATCTTCATCCGGATCTGGTTGATGAACACGACAGTTGCACTGGTCTTCGAGATCGCTGCCGTCAGTTTTCTAAGCGCTTGGCTCATCAGGCGGGCTTGCAAGCCTGGAAGCGAATCGCCCATCTCGCCATCGAGCTCCGCTTGCGGCACGAGCGCAGCGACCGAGTCGATGATCACGAGATCGACCGCGCCTGAACGTACGAGCGTCTCTGCGATTTCGAGCGCCTGCTCACCGGAATCCGGTTGGCTGATCAGCAGCTTGTGCGTATCAACGCCCAGTCTCCCGGCGTAGGCCAGGTCGAGCGCATGCTCCGCATCGATGAATACAACCGTTCCACCCTTCTTTTGGCACTGCGCAGCCATGTGCAGGGTCAATGTGGTCTTTCCGGAAGACTCAGGGCCGTAGATCTCAACAACGCGGCCGCGGGGTATGCCGCCGATGCCGAGCGCTATGTCGAGGCCTAGACTTCCGGTCGAGATAGATTCGATCTTGTCCGGCTGCGACCCGACATCAAGCCGCATGATCGTGCCTTTCCCGTAGCTCTTCTCCAATGCCTGCAGCGCGGAGGAGAGAGCTTTCTCTTTCTCTGAATCCGCTGCGGCGAAGGCAGGCATCGTGGTCTTCTTATCTTTCATTCTCTCGTTTCCTTAAAAAATTCTGAAAACTGTTGCTCTAGATCTCTCTCATCAGGCCGACGACACGCCCTTGGATCTCTACTTTATCGACCGTTATCGGCTGATGGTTCGGGTTGTGGGGGATCAACATAATTTTTCCCCCCTTGAGCCGGCGCAGCGTTTTCACTGTCGCAGTGTTGTCCTCAAGCAGCGCCACTACAATCTCCCCGTCATCCGCGCTCTCCTGTTTGCGCACGACGATGATATCACCATCACAGATATGTGCGTCGACCATCGAGTCACCGGTGACCTGTAGACAATAGATCTCACCCCGGTTTGCAAAAAACTGCGGAGGAACATCGACCATGACGGAGCGATCTTCGATCGCCTCGATCGGGGAGCCGGCGGCGATCAGTCCCATCAGCGGAACGGCAAAGGGTGCCGGTGCGCTTGTGGGCAACTCCGCTTTTTCCACGAGCTGAAAGGACCCGTCCTCGCCGCGAAGGATATAGCCCTTATCCTCCAGGCGGCTGACGTGAAAATGGGCGGTTGAGGGCGAGCGCACACCGATAAAGTTCGCTATATCTTTGAGGGTCGGCCCAAAGCCGTTCGAGGCGATGAAAGAGCGCAGGAACTCCAGAGTTCGGCGCTGTACAGGTGGGAGAGAGTGAAATGTGGCGTCCATATCGAGCTTTCGAGCCTTCTAGCATATAGAATAATACTAGAAAAGGATTTTTTGTGCCGTTAGTATGCCTGGAGAAAGGCCGGATTTCCCGGCTGACCCTCAACCATCCGGAGTCGCGCAATGCGATGAGCGAAGAGATGGCCGCTGAGTTTGCTGCCGCGGTCAACGAGCTGAAAGCGAGCTCCGAAACCCGCGTCGTTATCCTCTCCGGTGCGGGGGAGGCGTTCTCAGCAGGCGGGCATTTGACGATGCTCGAGGAGAAGACTCGCCTCTCCCCAGAGGAGAACGAACGGAAGATGCTGGAATTCTACGAAGCATTTCTCTCCATTCAACAGATCCCCGTACCCGTCATTGCCGCTCTGAACGGCCATGCAATTGGAGCAGCTTGCTGTCTCTCGCTCGCTTGCGACATCCGCGTTGCCGTTCGCGAGGCGAAGCTCGGTCTGAACTTCGTTGCGCTCGGACTCCATCCAGGAATGGGTGCGTCATATTTTCTACCGCGGTTGGTGGGTCCCGCGCTCTCTGCAGAGCTCCTCTATTCTGGGAGCATCGTCACCGCGGAGGAAGCATTACGGATGTGTCTGGTGAATAGAGTGTGTAGTGCCGCGGAGTTTCACGGTGAAGTCGATAAGCTTGCCGCACGGATCGCTGGCAACGGACCGAAAGCGATCCGCGAGCTGAAAGAGAATCTGCGCGCTGCCCCCTTTCAATCACTTGATCAAGAGGGGGCACTTGCTCAAGCGCTCGCCCGTGAAGCAAAAGCGCAGGCTGGAAACTATGCGGGAGCTGAGTTCCGCGAGGGGATCACAGCTGCCCGGGAAAAGCGGACGCCGGATTTTAAATGATGGGCCTGTTGCGAAATGGCCGTCTCGGCCATTTTCGGGCCTCGCGCTCGGAGAGCGCGACAAACAAAGAGGGCAGCGTTCGAATAAGCACCCGACCTGTCATGAACCATGTGAGAAATCGTTGGAAAAATCGAGTCCTCGAGAAGATTATCTCCCATTTCGCGAACCTCCCAATACACATCCGCTTTTCGACAGACCCATGACTTCGACAGATACCACCCGTCCAGCAAGCGCCCGTGAGGAGAATCTCAAATTGATTCGATGGATCGCCGCTCTGCTTGTGATAGTTGTCCTCGCAAGCTTACGCGCCGCGGCACGCGCAGAACTTTGGCGTGAGTTCTGGATAACGTCTGTATACTGTACGGCCACAGCAACCGCGGTCTTCTTCCTTCTCCGAAAAAAGTAAATCGGCAGTAAAGTACCCCTCAATTGTTGGGAGCAATTCTTCGGGGTGATCTCTTCGGAACGTACTGTGTGGAGGTCCGGGTTTCGAGTCCTCGCCATCGCGTCATCCGCTATCCATCGCGCGTGAAAAAAAACGATCCCGGTTCGAATCACTCTTCGATCTCAGCGGCCCGGAGCTTGACGAAGAAAATGCAAGCTGCTTTAACTTTAATCCTCTTAAACGGAGAAGCCCTCTTGCGCCAAACCGCAGTTTTATCGGCCCGAAATTTCGATCGAGGCGAAAACGGACCGGAGAAAATTGCGGTATGACAAGCGCAAAAAAAAATCCGGGAGAGAGAGTGGGAGCCGATCGGCAGCGTTGCTGAATCGGCGGGTGGAGATCAAAGCGCAAGGAATGTTCTTTCTATGTCAGTTGCAAAAGTTCGTGCAGGGAACCCGGAAGAAGAAGAGAGCTCAGCAGCCACACGTGGCGTTAAGCCTGAACGGAATCTGCTCTCTGCGGTTCTAGCGAGAGCAATCTGCGACGCGTTCGGCTCGGCTCAGTGCGATCGTCACATCGTACGCAGCGCCCGCCAGTGGCTGTTCGGACCGCTGACTCCGACGCGCGCGTTCAGTTTTGCATGGGTCGCTCATCATCTTGATCTGGAGCCGCTCGCGCTTCAACACACGTTGAAGAGCTACGAGAGCAACCCGGACGTTCTGAATGAACGGCTGAATCTTCTCAGATAATTTTCTCGCCCCCTGATTTGCTCACGCAAATCTTTCCGACTGAAAGTGGGCGGGGGGTATTTCTTATTTTTTCGGCGCCTCGTTCGGCTGCGAATAGATCGCGCGCAGGTAGGTGCGGCAGCCTTCGAGTGTGGAGAAGGTGTCGAGATTCGATTTGCCTTTGCTCGCCTTGTTCAGCGCGGCGTGAGCTTTGTTCGCTCCGGCGCAATGCAGCTGCAATCCGGCCTTTTCCACATTTGTAAGTGATTTTTCCGGCTTTTCGAGCGCGGCTTTGAGCCGGGCCTTATCTTGCAGGAACGCGGTTGCCTGGCGCCGAAGCTCCGGGGTCATCTCTATTTCCTTCTGCGTCTCAGCCATGAACCGTCCTCCGCTCCCTTTCGAGGGCCATGTTTTCGTTTAGGGTTCTCGTTGGGTTATGAGCGAATTTCCTGCAAGCGGCGCTTCTTTGGACGCTGAACGGTAAGCGAAGCTCCGGCCTATCCCGCTGAATTTCCGAGGGATTTGATTTTCTCTTGCCGATCAAGTAACTCCTCCTGACCTTTTTGCACTGAGGCAGATGAAGCTTTTTGTTGGAAATTTTAGCTTTGGCGTTAACGACGAGCAGTTGCGCGAATATTTTACCAAATTCGGCAATGTGATCTCCGCGAAGGTCATGACCGAAGGGATCGGCGGACGCTCACGTGGCTTCGGCTTCGTCGAGTTTGAAAACGGCGAAGACGCACAGCGCGCTATTCAAGAGCTTGATGGCTCGAACTGGGAAGGCCGCTCGCTGAAGGTCAGCGAAGATCGCTCAGGGCGTGGTCCCCGCGAAGGCGGAAGAGAACGCGGCGATTGGGGCTCTGACGAGCGCTCGGCGCCGATTGGCTATTTCCGTGCACAACCGCTCGACCTCGGAATTCGCAAGAAGAAGCGCTCCGATCCGTTCTCCGAAGATGAGACCCTCAAGATCGACTACAAAGATCCGAAGCTCCTTGCCCGCTTCATGTCAGAGCGTGGAAAGATCCTCCCGCGCCGGATGACAGGACTCACCTCCTTTCACCAACGCCAAGTCACTCGCGCCATCAAACGCGCGCAGCAGATCGCGTTGCTTCCGGTTGTTCGGGACTAGGACACTGGGACCGCGGACGGCCCCGGCCGCCTGCCGGTGAACGCGTTCGAACAATGGTCGGGCTCTGTGCTGCTGCGGTTACTTGTAAGCGGACGGGGACGTCCGCGGTCCCAGTGGAATCCTCTTCTCTGACTAGATACATCCTAGCAGGGGGCGAGTTCTGCAAAGCGACGACACTACCCCCTCACCACTTCTTGTCGCCGGGGACCTGAAATACCTGCTCCCGGGCTTTCGTCACCTCTTCAACGTCCACCGCGTCACACAGCTGCGTGATGACATGCTTGATGCGATTGCTGCTCGCCTCAATAATTTTTAACGCCTTTTCCTGCTCGACACCGAGATTGCCGGCTGTGCGAATCAGGTAGGCGCCGCCAAGGACCGCTCCCAGCGGATTGTTGATCTCATGCCGCAAGGTTGCGAGCAGAGTCTTCACCGTGGACATCTTCGATTCGTGGAGCGTTCGCACGAGGAGCTCCTGTTCAAGGGTGGCGCGTTCGACGAGGGCTTCGACGAGCGGGATGAACAGCGGCTCGGAAACGTGGCGCTTGTGCAGAAAATGATGCGCGCCTGCGCGCATCGCTTCAGCCGGGAGATCCGGGGCATTGTCCGAGCTGACGGCGAGCACCGAAGAGTGGCTGAGTGCCGGATGCGAGAGCAACTCACGGCCCAATCCGTCGGGCAGGCGCTGATCGAGAATCACAAGGGGAAACGCGGGAAGGTTTTGATCGAGCACTTTTCGTGCTTCAGCGATCGTTACTGCGACCGTGAGCTCGAGATCCGGTTTCCAGTTCCGGAGCCGCAACTCCAGGATGCTTCGAAAGGAGGTGTCATCCTCGATTACAAAAACACGAAACGGCATACGGCGGCTCCCACCTCAGAAACTTTGACGCTATCAGCGGGCGGGAGGTGTGTCGACAGAAGACAGCTCCGCGATCAAGCGCTTAAAGACGCCGAAAGGTTGTGCGCCGCGGATGAATTTCCCGGTGCAGCTTCCGTCAGTGCACCTTCCAAGGAAAAATGTAGGAGCGCCGCGGGCGCCGAGCGCCTGACCATCCGCGACATCCCGTTCGACCTCAACGGCATACCGGTTCGAGCGGAGACACCGGTCCATCCGGCCTTTGTCGATCTTCTTGAGTTCGGCCCCGGTTGCCGTCAGATCGAACGGCAGCTCTTTTGAATTGAGCAGATCGAAAAGCTCCCAGTACCTTCCCTGCTCGCCGGCACATTGGGCCAGGCTTGCGGCTGCGATTGCGCCGGGATGATTCGGTAACGGAAAGTCGCGCAGGATCAGTTTCAGCTTTCGCTTCGAAAGCACTTCGTCCCGGAGGGTTCGAAGCGTGATGCGCGCGAATCTTCTCGAGGCGGCGCTCTCATAATCAAAGAACGCCATCAACAGCAGATCCGCAGAGGGATTCCCTAAGAACGGATCGTCTTTTTCGGCGCCGGTCAGCTTGAACTCCGCATCCGTTACCGGTTCGGTTCGCAGCTTGGGGGCCGGCGTGGGTTCAATCTTCGGTTCGAGATCACGTTGCGCGGACTGCACCTGAAGCTGCTTTACCTGGTTCTCAAGCTTGCGCACCCGGTCCTCGAGTGGGGCGACCCTTCTATCCGGTTCCTGGCATGCTGTAAGGAGAAGCCCGGCGCAGATTGCTACGACGATCTCCAAGTATACTCTTCGGCAGTACATAGTGTATTTGCCCTTCCATGGCCCTGTTCAGCAAGAAAGCGCAAGAAAGTTCTCCTGCAGAAACAACGAGCTCCGGTGCTCCTTCTGCCGCGGTCCTCTGGTCCTCGATTGAGCAGCGGCCTCCGCAGCTCGAGGAGTTGATCGGCAGGGCACTCGGGGTCGGCCGGGTGATGCCGATATCGAATGGGCAGAGCGGCATCTCCGCGGATACTCAGTATGTAGTCGCCGTTGGCGCGAAGCCGGAAGACCTCACCGGCCTTGCACGCGCTGTGAAAGAGCAGCGTGATCGGCGTAATGACGGTTTTCCTGTTTTCGCCGTGTTCGTGGCGAACGAGGCGCTTACACAGTTCGGTGAATGGCTGGATGAGCGGGGGAAGGCGCTTGAGATCTCGGGATTGCGTCTCGCTGTAACCCAAGACATCGGAACGATCGTCACAGAGCTCGATAAGTTCCGGGTCCCAATCGGAGGGCCGGATGTTGTGCTCATGCCGACAGCGCCGGAGATCCAGAACTCGCCGACGAAGACATTCTTCTCGCTTAGCCCGGAGTCCCGAGAGACGACGCGCTTTATCGGTGAGCTCGCACAAAACGGCGTGACACGGATTTATCTCCTCGGCGCTCCCGGAGCAGGGAAAACGACGCTCGCCTATTACTATTGGCTGAAGCGCCAGAAGGGGAACTTCATCACCGTCAACCTGAACTCGGAAAGCACCGGCGACAAAGCATCGATGAAGTCGTTGCTCTGCGGCCATGTGGCGGGATCCTCTCCTGGCGCTCAAACGCGCGAAGGAGCGCTCTCGTTTGCTCGAGACGGAGTTTGCTTTCTCGACGAGAGCCATGGTGCGACCGGCAGCGTGATGCAGGTGCTCATGGAAGTGCTCGAGAACGGGCAATTCCTTCCTTTCGGCGCGACCGCGAAGCGCCCGCTGGAATGTGCGGTGCTTTTCGCGAGCAACCGGAGCTGGGAAACTCTTCGCGGACTCATGCACATCGACGAGCATGCACGTCTTGGGGCGACAATCATTGAGATCAGTGACCTTCGTGTAAGGCGAGAAGACCAGATTGCCGTTGTCGCCGCTACATTGGCGAAGATGAAATCGAGGTTCACGACCTGGAAGGCGCCAAAAGGGATCTCCGCAGGGGCCTGGAAGATGATCCTGGAGTGCGGCTGGCGCGGAAATGTCCGCTCGCTCATGCGGGTGCTGGAGAGCGCGACGATCGAATACGGCCGGACATCACCCGCCGGCGACTTCCTTACGGAGGATCATATTCGCCCGGCTCTTGATTTGTGGGAGCCGGAAACGTCGCACGACACGGTCGATTACGCGAGTTTCGGTGCTCGACCCGCTGCACCAGCTGCCGCCGCTCACGGGTAAATTCGTCCGTCCGGGCGAGCGAGAGAATGTCGATTTGCGCGGCACCCGCCTCACGGAGCGCGATCGCCGATCCGATGGCGCTCGCCCCGCTTGTGATTACATCGTCGATCAGAAGAATTCGCTTTCCGGCGATCTGCTTCCGATCAGCAGTGAATTTTCGAAAGAGATATTTCAGCCGATCTTCTCTTGCAAGCGAAGCTTGAGGCGCGAAGTTCCCGTTTGCTCGCAGGGCGAGAAGGGCACAGCGGATACGAAGGTCGAGGCTCAACTGCCGCGCGATCAGCGCCATCTGTCCGTAGCCTCGCCGTCGAAGGGAGCGATTTGTGGATGGGATCGGCACGATGAGATTCCAACCCCAACGATGCTCGGTGGGAAATGCACCGGAGCGAATCGCAAACATACATTGAGTTGCGAGATAACGGGCGAGCGCCCTCTGACCGGCGTACTTGAAAGCCTTGATGAGTTGCTCGACTGATTCCGTGTAGCGCCATACGGATCGAATCTTCAGCGACGGAAGCGGGAAGAGCTTGCAGTGCAAGCAGAGCGGCCCAGAGTTGTCCGTCTGATCACCACACACATCGCAGTATTCGCTCTCGAGGAGCCAATCACTGGGTGGAAGTGAATTTCGAGGATCACACCTGTCGCAAAGGGTTCGCAGCGCTGGATCGGGAGGTGTTCCACAAAGCGCACATGACGGGGGATAGAGCAGGTCGAGGAAGGCGTGAAGCACAACGAGATATCGTCTCCTGCCGCTCGTTGTTTCCGATCAGCGGGACGAAAGTTGGGCTGAGGCGACAGGGTGCCAGTATTCAACCTCGGCCTTTGATTTAGTGGAGCGTAAGTTAGCGACCGCGCAAACCGTGTCGAATTTCGTCAAGCCCGGAAGAGTAAGTGAACTCCGAACTGCCGCACGCTGATCTTCCGTGAGAGTTCCGTAGAACAGACTCATGTGGGGATCCGGCGAGAACGGTGCCGGCTGGGTCAGGAGCGAAGTGACCTGCTCGGTCATCGCATTTAGCTCCGGGGAAACAGAGAACCGCAGAACGCAGCTCTGCTTAAAATTATCTGTGAAGAAGAGCTCCGACGGTTGCAAGGGCGGAAGCGTAATAGCGGCAGTCGCCTCAACGATCCGTTGCAACGGATCCTTCGAATCGTAGGGGCCGGAGTATATTGTGAGATGAGGTGTAAAGCGCGGGCCGTCGTAGCGCTTCGCGAGGCCATCAACGAGATCCTGATATGCCGACAAAAACGGCTCGGCAGGAACGAGCCAATAGGCCATTCGTGTTGGTGGCTCTTTCTTTTGCGAATACGGTTCCACGTCTGGCACGGTTGTTTTACGGCAACGAGTATATCCGAAACGATGCGATCTCCAACGGCGCCGATCAAATGGTGATGATGATTCCTCGCTTCAGGAGTATTGCGCAGATCAGCCACGCACCGCCGAGGAGAAAGGCGGCGAGCAAGAATGTTGCACCTGCGGGGCCTGCAAGCTGGGAAAGTTGATCTAAGGCGAAGCTCTTGAATGTTGCGTGTGGTGAAGGGCAGGAGAGCAAACAACTCTCGAAAAAGATCTTTCTAAAAGCGTTTACGCCCGCATAGGCCAGGATTGCATTCCGGCCGAAAGGTAAGAAGATCCATCGGACTGCCGGTGCGAGCGGGGTTCGGAGCAGGCGGTCGAAAAGGGCGAGCGAAAGCAGTGAAAGGCCGATGCAGAGGGCTGTAAACGAGAGACTGAAGACTTGCGAAACGAACGGGATCCAAAGACTGCTTTCTGGTGCGGGGAGAGTGGCCGCACAGAACGCGAGCACGACCATCAGAAGCCCGGCCCAGACCAGATGAGGTGAATCGAGGTGCGGCCGAACGATTACGCCGCTGAGCACGAAGCCCATCGCGAGGAGCGTTGTGATTATGCCCTCCATCCCGCCGGTTCGGCCGATGAGCGCGAGGTCGACCCGTTCGATAGCCGTCATGTCCGAATTCCAACGTTCAAGCCAATTTACTCCCGGCGGCAGCGGAAAGGCGCTCGTTAGATATCCGAGTAAGAACAGAACGAGCACGGAGGTCAGCGCCGCGCGGTAGCCGAAAAAGCAGTAGATCGAAGCTGCGCCCAGAATCGCGATCGCGAGGCATTGCAAAGTGCCAAGGAGCGGAACTGAGCGTAATTGTGGGAGTGAGACGAGAAGCACCCCCAGAAGAAAGAGCCTGATGCCGCGAAAAGTGAGCCGCCGCATAAACATTCGGGGCGTGCCGCCCCGTTCGAGCGCTTTCTCAAACGAGAAACTCAGAGCGATGCCGGCGCAGAACAGGAACAGCGGATAGGTCCAATCGACAAGCGTCGGAACATACCGCTCACCGTGACCGAACTGCCGCCACCAATATTGCTTCTGAAATCGGTTCCCGTTGAAAAGCATCAGCCAAACGGCGAATCCGCGGAGCAGATCGACAGGTATGGAGCGGGTTGCGGAACTGGGGGTCGTCATTCTGACTGCAAACAATCGCGAGGTGATAAAACAGAATTAACCTGAACGTCGTGCATTTTAATTACGGAGTTTACTTACCTGACAAGGCACAACTCCACCGGGACCGCGGACGTCCCCGTCCGCTTGCAAGTAACGGCAGCGGAACAGAACTCGATCACCGCTCGAAGGCGTGAACCGGGAAGCGGACGGGGACGTCCGCGGTCCTGGTAGGGCCTCTTCGATTCAAACTAGCTCTGATCACGAAGTTGGAACAGCTCTGCCGCGAGGCCCTCAAGGTGTCCGACCTTGGCTGCGACTTGCCGGTAGATTTCAAGGCGGAAATCGTTTGAAGATCGCGGGCTGTGGTCGGCTGTAAGCTCTCTGATAGCCAATACAGTCTGCCGCAGAGTCTCCTGACATCCGAGCTCCTGATCCTTGATCGCTCGCAGGACGTGCTTGATACAGCCGGCCTCTCGCCTTTGAAGCTCAGTTCCGAAAACGAAAATATAGCCGGGAAAAAGATCCTGCTGGAGAATTTTGGTCCGATCGGAGCGGTGCCTCACGACCGCCACCGTCGGGCTATAGAACGGGACTCCCCGAGCTGCGAGCATCAGAGTTACCGGGCCCACAAATTTTTGAGCGGCCAACAGAATTTGCCATCTCTGCTCGCCGGTGGCTTGTGTGGCCATGGCAAAAAAACTGTCGGGAGAGAACTCAACGAACTGCCTTGCGTTCGACATTCCCGTATCCTCCTTTTCAACCATCTCACCTCTGCCGATTGTCTACGCGACTGCGCAGACGAGCGGCGAATCAAGGTCTACCGGGTCGTTGGTTGAGAGGACGGCTTTTCTGCATAGCACAGGAGGCGCTGCGAATCGCGCGATTATCCCAGGAGAGAATGACCTTTCATGTCCTCGGGTTGCGCGAGGTTGAGAAGCTCACAGATTGTCGGGGCGATATCGCAGAGTGCGCCGTCGGCTCTGAGCGTGGCGCCAATCGAGAGCGGGCCAAAGAGAACGAGTGGCACCGGATGCTTCGTGTGGAACGTATGCGGCTCACCTGTTTCATAGTCGACCATCTGATCGGCGTTGCCATGATCGGCGGTAATAATCCCGCTTCCACCAACTTTCGCCATCACTGCGAGAATTCGACCCATGCAGGTGTCGACTGTTTCCACGGCCTTCACAGCAGCATCGAAAACACCGGTGTGGCCGACCATGTCGCAGTTCGCGAAGTTCACGATGTAAACGTCAGCGGCCCCGGCCTCGAGCTTCTCTATAATGCGGTCGGTCAGCTCGAACGCGCTCATCTCCGGCTTGAAATCGTAGGTCGGAACATCTTTCGGCGACTGCACGAGAACCCGTTCCTCACCCTCGAGGGGCTGCTCAACGCCGCCGTTAAAAAAATATGTGACGTGCGGATATTTTTCCGTCTCCGCCATTCGTAACTGTTTCAATCCGGCATTCGAGACGACTGAGCCGAGATGATTTGTGATTTTGATTGGAGGAAAGAGAATCTCGACCGGATAGTTTTTGTCGTATTCAGTGAGAGTAACAATTGCGGAGAGAGTGACCTGCAGCGGCAGATTCATTCCGCCCATCTGCTGCTGCAGAAACGGAGTGACGATCTGCCGCATCCGATCGGCTCGAAAGTTGAAGCAAAGCAGCGAATCGCCGTCGCGGATCTCACCAGATCGATAACCGGCCGGAGTCGCCACACGGCATGGTTTGTAGAATTCGTCGGTCTCACCAGCTGCTTGGCGCGATTGAATTGCGGAGAGGATGTTCGGAAAGATCTGCCCGGTTGGCCGAGTGTAGAGCTCGTAGGCCAGAAGCGTTCGCTCCCAGCGTTTGTCGCGATCCATCGCATAATAACGGCCGATCAGATCGACCATCGCCAGTTGTTGATCCGGATATTGCTCGCGAAGCTGAATCACCCGCTCATGGAGCGCCTTCACTTCCTCGAGCGACGCCGTCTGGGGCCGGTCGCGCCCATCCGTAATCACGTGAATGAAAACGCGCGGACAGCCGGCCTCGAGTGCCTCCTCCAGTATCCCGAAGAGGTGCTCCATGGAGCTGTGTACTCCGCCCGTGCTGCACAGTCCGAGGATGTGAAGCGCGTACTCCGGATTTCTTGCTGTGAGAATTTTTTGAAAGGCAGGAAGCTTCTTGAGAGTGTTTGTGCGGATCGCCTTGTTGATGCGAAGCAGGTCCTGCTCGACCACCCGGCCGGCTCCGATGTTCAAGTGCCCGACCTCGGAGTTCCCCATCTGGTCATCGGGTAGGCCGACACGCTCACCGAATGTGACCAGTTCAGTGTACGGACACTCCGACCAAAGTTTTTCCAATGTTGGCTTGTGCGCTGCGTAAACCGCATTCCCTTCGGGATTTGGATTATGTGCGAGGCCGTCGAGTATGAAGAGGCCGAAAGGAGGACGTGATGCCATGGTGGAGATATAGCCGAATCGAAAGTCCGGACACAAAAAAACCAAAACCTCCGTGAATGACAGAACCACAGCCTGCTGTGGTCCGGTCATCCGCGGAGGTCAACAAACAGCGTTGAGCTCGAGCAGCGGGACCAGCCCCGAGTTCCGTCGGCGGATCCCGGGGCTGTGAAGGGTAAGAGGAGGTACCTCTGCGGCGCCGTAGTCGTTAGGCAGCCGCCTTCCGGGGATACGCGCGGCTATCGCGGCGGCGGACTTTCCAGCCGGCCGTAGTGGCCTCGTCCTCCAGCGCCTCGCATCCGTCAAACGTGCCGTCCTCACCGCTGGAGCCACCATCGTTGCGGGCTTCGCCCAAATGGCCCTCGAAGTCGAGGGGCAGGTAGTCGAGACCGACGATCGCCAGCGGATGCGGCCGGGAGCGGCGGTGATTCGCGAGAATTTCAAGGACGGCCGGCACCTGCGCGCAGCCCATGCCCGAGGGAACGAAGAGCCCGGCGAGACCGTTCTCGTCGACGTGATCGTCCGTCCATACAAACCCGCCGACGCGCTCCTGAACGTCTTTCGCGTGAACGACACCGATGATGTCCGCGTGATCTTCGGCATCCTTCACCAGATCTTCGCCAGCGGTCGGCAAGACGGCGACGTTGGCCGGGTCGAAAGCGATGACAGCGTAACCGCCAGCGTTCAGTTCATTGATCAGTTCGGCGACGTCGCGCGCGAGTCGGCCGATGAGATTCGCCTCCGTCTCGATGGCGACGACGATGCCCTCGGCGGCGAACATCGCGACGATGCGCCGCAGGTAGGCGAGGGCCTTCTTGATCCATTTCCGCCGATCCGCGCCGATCGGAGGGTAGCCCGTGAACACGCGAACGATCTTCGCCCCGAAGATCTTGCAGGTGTACAGCGTTCGCTTGCACGGTCCCGCGAGGTAGGCGTCGACGTCCATATACGGCGCGCCGAGTCCGATCCCCTCCTCGAGGTCGAGCTTCATCAAGGGCGACGCGACGCAGAGGATCTTGATGCCGGCATCCGCGTAAGTTTGCGCGACGTCATTGATCACCTCGTCGGTGCGCGTGACGATGTTCAGAATCTTCGGATCGCCGGGGAACCAGTGTGCCCGTACGGTTGCAACGCCACCGTACGGCATTGCCTTCCAGACGGCGGCCTGAATCTCGGCGTGCCGCGAAATCTCATCGAGGATGCAGGAAATAACCGCATCCGGCTTCTTGATTGGGGCGTTTGTGCCCATGCAAAACCTCCTTACCATTCTAACTTCTGTTCAAAGATCATTAACCGCGCACCCGAGCCATCGGGCGCAAAGAAAAACGTGACGGGGGAGACTACGCCCAAGCGAGCAGGAGTGAAAGCGAGCGAGGGCAGATCGGAAGCGGTAACTCTGCGAAATTGGATGGGCCGCGGCGCGTAGGTTGAAGAAAACTTCTGAAAACCTGCGCCTTCGAGCAGGCGAGAGCGAATCCGGGACGGGCGTTGCGGCGCGTCCCGGTGGCGATGGTCGCAAGGAGGCAAGCGGTGCCTCAGCAGATGCTGAAGCCAAGGGCCTCGACATTCGCGCGGAAGCGCAGGAGCGCGCCCTTGATAACGTTGCGGAAGGATTCCGTGCGGTAATCATCGGGCAAGCATTCAGGATGGATCATCGTCTCATCCATCGGGAGAGCGCCGATCTCCTCGAGCCACATGCGGAGCGCATCGCGATAGCCTCCGACGTAGATCTTGCCGAGCGTCCCCTCGGGCAAGAAGATCAGGTTGGCAATGGCGTCCAGTTCGTCGGCGAGCAGGTCGAAGAGCGGGCTGTTCTCGGCGCGCAGCTTCGCAGCGATCGCCATCACACCCGGGACGGCCGTAGCGAAGCCCATCAGCGCAGCCGGCCGCACATTCACTTTCTTGGGAGCGTACTTGAACGCCGTTTTGACGGCGTGGTCGTTTCCGGAGCGGAGCTGGATCGGCCGGCCGCTCTCTTCGATGAGCTGCAGGCGATGCCAGTATCCGAACCCGGCGGTGAGTTCGGAAGTCTTGACGGCCACGACGTTGGCGATTTGCAGGATTCCGAGCCATTCTTCCTTGGTGAGGAGCCGCGCGAACGCTGCGAACTCGACGGCGAGCTCGTGAATCACCACGGGTTTCGGGCAGGCGGCGCAGAGCTCCGCGAGCGCCGCGACTAGCGCCGTGCCCTTCAGGCTCATCAGGCCATGGCTCTGCATGATCATGACTTCGTCGCAGAGGGGGGCGATTTCAGCGATGGCCTCGAGATAGGCCGCCTTGTTGTAAGGATCCCCCTTCTTGTCGGCGACGATCACGGCCCCGACGAGCTTGGTCTTCGGGAACCACTCGCGCATCTTCTTGAGGATGGCAACGTGGATCGCGAGTCGGAAACGGTTACCGAAACCGGTATCGGCAAGAGCGACCATCCCGACACCTGCGGCGGCGATCGGCGCAGCCGCTTGGTGGAAAGCCGTTTCATGAATCTCCGCTGGTTCTCTTCGATCCTTCCGGACACAGGGTGCGAACACCGCAGCGTACAAATCCGTAGGCTCGTGAGTGACATACTGCGCAAGGTCGGGGGGTGGACCCCATTCGTTAATTGCGACCATCTTTGTTCACCAACTTATTGAGGTAAGCTGGGCGATAACCTTTTTCAGGGTTACGCGCCGCAGCCTTCGTAAAGAGTGATCCTCTCGCGGAAGGTGCGGTCTGATTCGTTACGCGGGAGGATAGAAAAAAGAACTACGGTGTCGAAAATTGTGGTGCGGGCTGCTCCTTACCGGAAGTGCGCTGACTTAAGGTGCCCAGCTTTCGGTTGATCGCATCCAGAAATTTCGGCCGGTCGCTCTCCGGCAGATTGACGATGAGAGTATCGCAGACGAGCTCAATCGCATCACCGAGCTTGCCTTTGGTCTGAAGTAACCGCGCTTTCGAAATCGCGAGAAGCACTTCGCACGTTTTTCCCGGTGTCGTGTCACCGAACTGCGCCACTTCTTTTTCCGCGTGTTCGAACATTCCTAGCGCGACAAGCAGAGAGGTTAGGAATGCGCGACCTGCAGGTGAATCATTCTGAAGAAGTGCGGCGCGAACAAGCTTCACCGCACGATCCGGATCATCCTTCCGAAGCCAGATCTGCGAGAGCTGATCGAGGTAAGTCAGCTTTCCATTGGCAACGAATGCCTGGGTGATTGAACGGCTCGCAGCATCAAGTTCTCCCGAGGCCTCTTCAAGGCGGGAACGCGCGATGAGCGCCGGGGAGAAATTTCTATGGCGCCGAAGCAGAGTTTCGATAGCAGCTTTTTGCTCCTCGGCCGGCAGCTTGCGAGCGATATGTAGCTCGATCTGAGCGAGGCGGCGTTGCTCACCTTCGTAGTCGACTCGGTCGGAGAGTTTGATCAGCCGTTCCTGAAACTCTGCCGCCCGTTTGTAATCTTCGAGCGTGGAAGCGATTCGGACGGCTTCGGTAAGGACCTTCTTCGAGCTGGAATCCTTTTGCAGGAGGAGGGCGAGATTATCGAGCGCGGCAGTGAGATTCCCCTCGCGTTCTTGGAGCTCTGCTGCTTTGAGGAACAGCTCGGCGCTCGTCAGCTCACGACCCCGGCCCTCTTCGATGACTTTGAGCGCCCCGCGGCGGTCGCCGAGAGCGTCAAGAGTGGTTGCAAGCAATGTGCGGGCGACAGCGTTGTCCGGATCTTCTTTGAGAACTTTCTTCAGCTTCGACTGGGCTTCGTCCCATTTCTCGAGCGCTACGAGCTCTCGGATCGTTACGAGTTCGCGTAGGTGCTCACGCTGATCCTGCCGGAGCCGTCGCTCTCGCCAGTGACTGAGCGAAAGGCGAAACTGCGAGATAAATGCGAGCACAGCAGCAAGAATTGCACCCGCTAGAAAGGTCAGAATCAATACCAGCGCCATCGGCGCGGAATAATCGTTCCCTCTCCCAAAATGGACGATCGTGTCCTGAGGATTGAGAATAAACAGCGCCGAGATCAGCGCGACGATCAAAAGAGCCAGTAAAATCCGCACGAAACGCGTCGACATGAGGCTCAGATTACACAGCCTCCCAATTTTTGCTACCTTATACCCCGGGACCAGAGATTGTGAGGTGGTCGCTCTCTTTCGTCGCTGCTTTGAAGGGCATTGCCCTCCGAAGCTACGCGAAGGGCTTTGAAGGGCTTGCCCTCCGAAGCTTTAGCGAAGGAGGGAGGAAAGTCGGGACACCGTAGAGTAGGCCGTCCCTCATAGCTTTTGTTGCGTTCGCGCAAGCGGACGTGGGAAAAGCGACGTGGGACAGGGTGACCTAGAGAAAGTGCAACAGAGAGTAGACCGCTTTGGCCGTTCATTCGGTCAGAGTAAGGGTGAAACGGTGGGGTAAGAGCCCACCAGCATTCCGGGTAACCGGAGTGGCTTTGTAAACCTCGGCCGGTGCAAGACAGAATAGGGGGGCCGGGATGCGAATGCATCTCCATGGCTACTCGTCATGCGAGTCCCCGGGTAGAGTCGCTTAGATGAATGACCGCTGCTCCCTTCGGGGAGAACAGAATCCCGCTTACGGCAATCTCTGGTTCTTTTTCCTGATGATGATTGCTCTCATTCCGCAGGCAGCGGAGGCCGGCACGATCGCGCTTACGGGTCAGCCCGCTCTGCGATTTTACATCGATGGCGACCGCCTCGTTTTGAGCGGCATGTTCACGATCGATAACTCCGGCGACGAGATCGCGCCGGAGGTTAAGCCTGAAATTAATGTCGCCGGCATCAAGTGGGTGGGTGATAAACGTTTACTAAAGCCTCATCAGTCCGAAGGCTGGCTTATCGATGCGTCAATCCCGCTGCAGCCTGAAGTACTTGAAGGCGCCTATCCGATGATTGCGCGGATCTCTTACTCAGATCTCAACGGATATCCATTTTCGAATGTCACGGTGTTTCCGCTGACGCTTGGTGTTCCGGTTCTCGGGACCGCTCGATTGCTGCCGCTGTCCGTGAAGGTTCGCATGCGTCCCTTTTCGACACAGAAGTTCGGTGCCGATGTGATGGTCTACAACCTTTCGCAGAAGTTGCAGGAGGCGAAAGTAAGCTTCATCACACCGAAGGACCTGAAGGTTGCCCCGCAGTCGGCGCCGGTGAAGATCGAGCCGGGGGGCTTTGCCGGGTATCAATTCAACGTCGAGAATCTGACCGGGCTTCCCGGAAGCGTCTACCTGCTCTACGCGGTCGTTGAGTGGAAGGAGGATGGGCGAACTCAGTTCTCAAGCACGACCGTCACATTCCAACTGGAGCGCCAGAAGCATGGATTCCAGTGGCTCATCGCCGGATTGATCGGGGCGATTTGGTCCCTTGCGGCGCTGTTTATGATCGCCCCGGCAAAGACCCGTGTGGAGTCACCGAGCGGGGCGGGTGAAGAGGTCCAGCAAGCGGCCCCTTGAGGGGCATAATTCGCAGAGGAACCGCGGCTCGTTACAGACAGGGCCTCAAACTTGAATCCCCGGCGGTTTCATATGAATCTCTTTGATATTAGGGGAAGGCTCTGGTAAGTCCGACTCCGTTTTTCACTAACAACCCTAGGACCGCTCGCCCCGACTCAGATGGGGCACAAAGGGTCCGAAACGATGGAGCAGGGGGAAAGGATATTGAGACACTTTGAATGAGGTCTAGTTACTCGCGAGATTTCTCTCGCTTTCGGTCACCCGCCGAGAAGAACGAAAAGCACCGACTCAATCGTGATATCTTAGCACCGGAAGTCCGAGTCATCGGACTTAACGGCGAGCCTCTTGGAGTGATGCGCACCCGTGACGCGCAACAGCTCGCAGACGACGCAGGCGTCGATCTCGTTGAGGTTGCACCGGAAGGGAAACCCCCGGTCTGCAAAATTCTCGACTACGGAAAACTCAAATACCGCGAACAGAAACGGATCGCCGCTGCGCGAAAGAAAGCCGCTGTTCAGGTGGTGAAGGAAATACGTCTTCGCTACAGCACCGACGAGCACGATCTTGAAACGAAGATCCGCGCCGCACGAAATTTTATCGATGAAGGGGACCGTGTCCGTTTCGAGATGAGATTCAAAGGCCGCGAGATCGTCTATCAAGATCTCGGCCGTCAGATGTACGACAAAGTGATCAAGGCGCTTGCCGATGTCGCTGCTGTCGATGAAATGCCGCCGATGCAGGGTCCGAAGATGATCCTCATCCTCGCACCGAAAGGCCAGGCGAAGTCCAAGGGCTAGTACGGGCCCGTGGACTTCACTGGGACCGCGGACGTCTCGTCCGCCCGGGGTGCTTCGCTGCACCGGCGGGGGCGAGAGCCGCGCAACAACAAGCAACAAG
>CAYOAK010000046.1:0-4271 GCA_964401925.1 uncultured Bdellovibrionales bacterium
CCATTGCTCAGCCGCGTGAACCGGCAAGCGGGCGAGGCCGCCCGCGGTCCCAGTAAAGCATCGTTGCGGAGCAAATTGGTAAGGATGAACAGGCTTATCAAGCCTCTTCGATCGAAGGGCGAACCGGCTGCGAAGGAGCTTTCGATCGCGCTCCTTTCACAGGAACGACTTGCGCTTCATTGCCCATTCCCAGAACAACGGTGTTGCCTGTTCCCTCGCCGATCGTTTGCAGCATACGAAGCTGCATCAAACCGGGGTTACTCTCCAGCAGCTTTGCCGCGTTTGCCAGATGCCTGAGCGAAGCGCTCTCACCGCGCGCCCGCTCGAGCGCCGCGAGCCCTGCCTTTTGAGCCCGAACGACCTCGGCGAAGATCCGTTTCAGCTCTCCGGGGAAAGTTATGTCTTTGATGCTCGCCGTCTTCACGGTGACGCCAAGCTTCGCGCCCCGCTCAAGGAGCAGTGCGAAGAGCTTTTCTGCCACTTCAGAGCGCTTCTCCAGCAGCTCATCGACTTTGTAACTGCTCGTCACTTCGCGTAATACAAGCTGAGCCTCGACATAGAGTGCATCCTCGACATTCTGCACGGTGTTCACAGCGAGATTCAGATCCGTGATCTCATAGAATGCACCAACGGAGACTTTCACCGAAACGCTGTCCGAAGTGAGCACCTCTTGCCCGGCCGCGGTGAGCAGTTTCAGCCGGGTATCGACCTTCTGGATTTTCTGCAGGTAGGGGCAGTACCAGTAGGACCCCGCCCCCAGGATTTTCGTGAAAGTTCCATTGTCATAGAGAAGTCCACGCTCGAATGAGTAGATCGTCTCCCGCCGAAGAAAATACTTGGCGCCAATCGCCGCAATCAGAAGCAGGAGCGCAAGAGTTGCCAGAGTCATTTCATCACCTCAAAAAAAAGCCGGCCCGGAGGATTACCGGACAGTGCGGAGGAAACCCCGAGGGGGTTTCCTGCAGAGCTCTGAACGGGGGTACAACCCGCCGAACCGGCTTCGATGGGATTCGAACCCAGAGTTACCAACGGAAGCGCCTTAAGCGCAGAGCCGCATCGAGAACCTCTCCGCAGCTGCTGTGTCGCTTCCGCGAGGGACGATAGTCGAATACGGCCGTGTTCGACAAACCCGGACAAAGCACCGGCGCCGGGCCGGGGCGGATATTCCCACTGGGGCTAACTCTGCGGTATGCCTCACGTCGAGTTGACGGGGCGTTCGATCCGGAGCTACTCTCGAAAGTAGTTCGATATTGAACTATTTCATTCTGGAAGCAGATCTCCCTTGTCCTCGCGCAGCTGGCAAACCTACTCCGACATCTGGAAGCTCCTCCACGGCATTATCGTGGAAGCCGCACCGGAGTTCTCGAAGCTGAAGCTTCAACCGCGGATGTTTTCCCTGCTCGGGCAGATTGAGCGTCATCCCTATCCCGCAGCGCTGGCTGAGACACTTTTTCTCCCCCGCCCGACCGTCACGTTTCTACTGAAGCAGCTCGAATCGCTTCGTTACATCAAGCGCGAGGGTGATAAGGCGGACCTCCGCAGATTCCGATTCACTCTTACATGCCACGGGCGCGAAGCGCTCGAACGGGGACGAGGAATTCTCGCGGCGACGATTCAGCAGCGGTTCGAGGCTCTCTCCGCAAAGGAGGCCGGCCAGTTTGTCGAGATGCTCTCGAAGCTCACAGCAAGCCACGAAGGGGAGCGCCCGTGAAAGTGCGCTCTCTCCTCGCCTTGCTGCTGGTAGTCACTTCCTGCGGACCGCGTGTTTCTCCGCCGGAGGCGCCGAATACTCCCTGGGTGCCGCCGAAAGATTACCTTGAGGAGCTTCCTCCCGCCCCGAAAGCTTCGGAAGCGGCGGCTGAAGACTATGCGCGGATCTGGAGCCTGCCTGAGCTGATTCAACTTGGGCTTCGAAACAATCCCCAGACGCGCTCCTCGTTTCTCAGAGCGGAGATCGCTGCTGAGCAGTTGAACGGAAGCCGCAGCGAATACTATCCGCAGATAAACTTCGGCGGAAAAGTCACCCGTCTCCGTCAGGATTTCGGAAATGCGGTCCAGCGAACCGACAAAGGGCCGATCGGAACGATCGACTATCTGCTATTCGATTTCGGACGGCGCGAGGCGAAGATCGATGCTCTCCGAGACGCGCTCGCTGCAGCGAACTTTGATCACAACGCTCAGATGCAGAATGTCGTCTTCTCGATCGAGCAGGCTTACTACACCTACATCGGGCTAAAATCTCTCGCCGCAGCCCAACAGGCGACCGTTAACGAAACGAAAAAGAATTTGGAGGCCGCTCAAGCCCGGAAGGAAGCCGGCGTCGCAACCGTCGCCGACCTGCTCCAAGCTCAGACAGCTGTCGCAGGCGCCGAGCTTGTTCTCCAGCAGGTGCGTGGTGAGATCGACACCATTCGCGGCGCAGTCGCGACTTCGGTCGGAGTCTCACCGACTGTGCCCTTCGATACGCCGGCGGATTTCGGAACGGCCGACGGAGAACGGCTGAGCGAACCGGTCGAGAATCTGATCGCTCGCGCCCAACAAGATAATCCAGCAGTCGGGGCCGCCCGCGCCCGTGTCCTCCAGGCATCGAACCTTCTTACCGCGCAAGAACGAGCGGGCTGGCCTACGATCCGCGGGAACTCGCAGCTTGCGCAATACTACCGGGAGATGGGCGAACGGAGTGAGAACTACGCCCTCACCATTCAGCTGACGTTTCCCCTCTTCACTGGATTCGCCTACACCCATGCGGTGCGCCAGGCCGAAGCCGAGAAGAAACTCGCAGAAAGCCAGCTCCAAGACACAGCCCAAGCTCAAGCGCTGAATATTTGGACCGACTACACCCGCGTTCAGACGGCCGCCGCCCGCATCATTTCAGCGAGAGCGCTCGTCGATAGCGCGACACAATCGCAAGATGTCACCCTCGGCCGTTATAAGGAGGGGCTCGGTAACATTCTCGACCTGCTGAGCTCACAGCGCGCGCTCTCAGAAGCACGTGCGCAAAGCATTCAGGCCCGGGCGGATTACCTGATCTCTCTCGCAATGCTCCGCCGTGATGTCGGATCGATGCTTTCCAGTAATCCCGCCCCTGTCCAGTCATCATCAACCCAGTCAAACGTCACAACCGCTGCAACGCAACCATGAAGCACTTTCCGATATTTGCGGTCCTCCTCCTTGTCACTGCCTGTAAAGGCGGAGACAAGAAGCCGAGCGGACCTCCAGCCGTCGCTGTCGCTGTGGCCACCGCCGTAAAAAAAGATGTCCCCCGTGACGTCCGGGCTGTCGGAAGTGTTGAGCCTTTCGCCTCGGTGCTTGTTGTTCCCCAGGTTGGAGGCACTCTGGAGTCCGCTTCTTTCCAGCCGGGCCAGGAGGTCACCGCCGGACAGGCGCTGTTCAAGATCGATCCCCGCCCGTATCAGGCAGTGGTGACTGAGCAGGAGGCAATGGTTTCAAAGGCCGAGGCAGAGGCGAAATACGCCACGAGTCAAGCCGAGCGTTACCGCGCGCTGCTTTCGAAGGAGTACGTCAGCAAAGGCGAGTACGACGATCTGACATCGAAGGCGCAATCACTGAAAGCGACCTTGCAGGCCGCCCGCGCCAGTCTCGAGACAGCAAAGCTGAATCTCAGCTACACCGATGTCCGCTCTCCGCTGAACGGCCGAACCGGAGATATGCTGGTGAAGCCGGGGAACATCGTTCGCGCGAACGATGCGAGCTCTCCGCTCGTAAAGATTGATCAGTTTCGTCCGATCTTTGTCCGGTTCACGATCCCTGAGCAGTACGTCTCGGCACTTCGCTCCTCGGGTCCCCCACCAGTGATTCGGGCAGAGACTCAGTCCGGTCCGGTCACTGGTTCGCTCGACTTCATCGACAGCTCCGTCGACCGAACGACCGGGTCAATCCTCTTGAAAGCGAAATTTGATAACGAGGATGGAAAGCTGTGGCCGGGGATTTTCGTTCCGGTGACGATCTCGATCGGGATTGCTCAGGGCGTTATTGTCGTTCCATCGGAATCCATCCTTCCCGGTCAGAAAGGTCCGTATCTTTTCGTCGTTAACCGGGAGAACAAAGTCGAGAACCGCCAGGTCGTAGTTGATATCGGCGGCAAGGATGAGACGGCATTGAAGAGCGGGGTGAACGAAGGCGAGACGGTCGTAACCGACGGCCAGCTCAATCTCGCGCCCGGCGCTACAGTCCAAGTGAAGAGCGCGCGGGGTGATTCGGCACCGGGAACATGAACATCTCAGAGCTCTTCATTCGCCGCCCCGTCGCTA
>CAYOAK010000046.1:4281-7312 GCA_964401925.1 uncultured Bdellovibrionales bacterium
CGGCTCTCCTCTTTTTCGGGATCATCGCCTATCGCTCGCTTCCGGTGAGTGACCTGCCGGCGGTCGATTTTCCGACAATCTCCGTCAGCGCATCGCTCCCGGGGGCTTCACCCGAGACGATGGCATCCTCCATCGCCACTCCACTTGAGCGCCAGTTCACGACGATCGCCGGAATCGACTCGATGACTTCATCGAGCACACTTGGAAACACTCAGATCACAGTCCAGTTCAACCTTGAACGGGACATTGATGCCGCCGCACAGGATATTCAGACGGCAATCTCACGATCGGTTCGCGAGCTTCCTCAGGACATGCCTGCTCCGCCGACATTCCAAAAGGTGAATCCCGCTGACCAGCCGATCATTTATATCGCCCTGACCTCAGACACTGTCCCCCTCTCTCAGCTGGATGAATACGGGCAGACGATCATTGCACAGCGCATCTCGACGATCAGCGGAGTTGCTCAGGTTCAGGTCAACGGTTCGCAGAAGTACGCAGTTCGCATTCAGGTCGATCCGAACGAGCTCGTCAGCCGGAACATCGGTTTCGACGAGCTCTCTCAGGCCATCAGCGACAACAACGTCAACATGCCCTCCGGAATCCTCTATGGTCCGAGCAAGGCTTACACGCTCCAGACAACCGGTCAGCTGTTCGACGCAAAGAGCTACGAGAATCAGATAGTCACCTACCGGAACGGCGCCCCCGTTCGCCTCAAGGAGATCGCGACGGTTATCGATAGCGTCGAGAACGACAAGACCGCCGCTTGGTACATCGATAAGGAACGGGCGCGCCGGGCGGTAATCCTGGCAGTTCAGCGGCAGCCTGGAACAAATACCGTAGCAATCGCGAACAAGGTCCGTGAGCTCCTTCCGAGCTTTCAAGAGGGTCTGCCTCCGAGCGCTGAGCTCCGCATACTCTTCGACCGCTCTGTGAGCATCCATGACAGCGTCGAAGATGTGAAATTCACCCTTGTTCTGACGGTCATCCTCGTCATCGGCGTCATTTTTCTCTTTCTGCGCAATCTGCGGGCGACAATTATCGCGAGCCTCGCTGTTCCGATGTCGATCGTCGGAACGTTCGCAGCGATGCATCTGCTCGGATACAGCCTAGACAATCTCTCACTGATGGCTCTAACTCTCAGTGTCGGGTTCGTCGTCGATGACGCGATTGTCATGCTCGAGAATATCGTGCGTCACATGGAGAAGGGTGAGAAGCCGTTCGAAGCCGCAATCAACGGTTCAAAGGAGATCGGCTTCACAATTCTCTCGATGACGATTTCGCTGATTGCGGTCTTCATTCCGATTCTTTTCATGAGCGGGATCGTGGGCCGGCTCTTTCAGGAGTTCGCAGTAACGATCGCAGTCGCGATCGCCATCTCCGGAGTCGTCTCTCTCGTGTTGACCCCGATGCTCTGCGCGCTCTTCCTGCGCCCCCCGTCGGAGCATCAGAGCTCGCTCTATAAAGCGTCAGAGCGCTTCTTCGAGTCTGCGATCGGATTTTACGACCGCACACTGGCCGGAACCCTCCGGCATGAGAAGGCAGTGCTGGGACTCTCTGCTCTCCTGACAGCCCTGACGGTCTATCTTTTTATCTCGATGCCGAAAGGCTTTCTCCCGGATGAAGACCGGAATCAGCTGATGGCCTTCACCGAGGCGGCGCAAGGAATCTCGTTCGATGCGATGCGTGATCTTCAGGAGCAGGCCACCCGGCGCATTCAGAAGCTCGATGCGGTCGAAGCGTTCATGTCCACCGTCGGTGCCCGAGGCGGATTGAATGGAAGTAATTCGGGGATCATTTTCATGCGCTTGAAGCCCAAGGCCGAGCGGGACGAGTCGATACCTGAGCTGCTCGCAAAGTTTCGCGTGATGTTCACGGATATCCCCGGGCTGCGCGTCTTCGCTCAGAATCCGCCGACAATCCGGATCGGCGGCCGGCTCGGAAAATCGCAGTATCAGTTCACCCTTCAAAGTACTCGAACAGATGAGCTCTATGCCGCCTCGGGCAAGCTCTATGAACAGCTCGGAACACTTCCGCAGATCCAGGATCTCTCCTCCGATCTGGAACTGCGAAATAACGAAGTGCGCATCGACATCGACAGGGATCGAGCAGCGACATTCAACATCAGCGCAACTGATATAGAGAGCACGCTCTACAGCGCCTATGGATCACGGCAGGTGACGACGATTTTCGCACCGAACAATGCCTATCGGGTGATTCTCCAGGTGAAGCCTGAGTTCCAGGAAGATCCTTCGAATCTTCTGCTCATTCATATTCGCGCGAAGGACGGAAAGCTCGTTCCGCTCAGCTCAGTTGCCACGATTACCCCCACTGTCGGGCCGCTCTCGGTGACGCACCTCGGCCAGCTGCCTTCGGTCACCATCTCTTTCAATCTCAAGCCGGGATACTCTCTCGGAGAGGCAACTGACGCGATTCAACGCATCTCCCGAGCGACTCTCCCCAAGTCGGTCACAACACAGTTCCAAGGCGCGGCGCAGGCATTTCAAAGTTCGACCGCGAGCACCGGAACGTTGTTGATTATGGCGATTCTCGTGATCTACATCGTCCTGGGTGTGCTCTACGAGAGCTTCATTCATCCGCTGACGATTCTAACCGCGCTGCCCTTTGCCGGTCTGGGCGCCTTGATCACATTAAAGCTCTTCGGCATTGACCTGAACCTCTATGCCTTCGTCGGAATCATCATGCTCATCGGCATCGTGAAGAAGAACGGAATCATGATGATCGACTTCGCGATTGAGACTCAGAAGCAAGGCGAGAAGACCGCCGAGGAGGCGATTCATGAGGCGAGTGTCGTGCGTTTCCGTCCGATCATGATGACCACCATGGCGGCACTTCTTGGAACACTTCCGCTGGCGATTGGATTCGGCGCCGGTGCAGAATCAAGACAGCCGTTGGGACTCGCCGTCGTCGGCGGACTCCTCGTGTCGCAGCTGCTGACGCTCTACGTCACTCCGGTGTTCTACTGCACAATGGAACGGTTGGTAAAAAAGTAGGTTATGAATTTGAGGAGCGG
>CAYOAK010000046.1:7322-19267 GCA_964401925.1 uncultured Bdellovibrionales bacterium
GCAAGTAACCGCGACAGAACAGAGCTCGATCACCGCTCGAACGCGTGAACCGGAAAGCGGACGAGACGTCCGCGGTCCCAGTAACTACTTCTTCCTCGCAAGGAGTCTATTCGCCTGCGTCGCCACGACCTGCGGAATTTCCTTCGACCGAGCGAGCCTTCGGAGATCTCTTTCATGAACGTGTCCCAGCCACTTGATCGCTAGCGGTGCTGGAACGCGCGGATTGGCGACGATTGCGAGCTTCACGGAGTAGAGCTTCATCCAGCTGCCGTTTCCGGCAATCTCACGCAGCACTGCCTCGTCCAGATCTTTGTTCCGCGCGAACTCGACGATCTCGTTGTCGGTGATTCGCGCGTTCTGGAGCACGAAGAGCGACACGAGCTTATTCGGGTCGCGAATCAGAATCGTCCGTGCCGTTTGATTTCCAAATGCCGCGAGCTTGATCTTTTGGCCCACGCTCATCTCCTTGATCAGCGCATAGAGCGGTCCTTCTTCCTCTTCCTCGAGAAGCTCCTTCGCAACGTCGGTCTCCTCGGTCGACCGGAGGATTTTCGTGACAGATGCCCGCTCCTCCGCATCCGCGGCAACTTTGTCGACGAGCGCGAGCAGGGTCTCGATATTGGTGGTCATATCGTCACTGCCACTCGAGGAGATGCACATCAGCACTATAGAGCGACTCTTCGCCTCGCGAGCTTAGAACGCGAAGAGCGCCGTCCCCCGCCAAGCCAAGCACGCGGCCTTCGCGCTCCTCACCTTCACCCGCACGGAAGCGAATCTCCCTGCCGCGCAAGAGGTCGAGCTCCTCGAACCGGCTCAAGATCAGGTCCCCTCGCCCGCTGGCGATCTGTTTCGCCCCGCGATCAACGGCAGTGATGAGCTGCACAAGCAATTCGGCGGCGTCGAACGGCTTCA
This sequence comes from uncultured Bdellovibrionales bacterium, assembly GCA_964401925.1. Taxonomy (GTDB): domain Bacteria; phylum Bdellovibrionota_C; class UBA2361; order SZUA-149; family JADYYL01; genus CAYOAK01. The sequence continues at coordinate 8,235 of CAYOAK010000046.1, forward strand.
GCGTCAGCTCCTCCAAGCTGATGCCGACCTCGCCGATGGAGCCGCTCAGATTGACTCCAAAACCGATCACCGCGGCAAAGATCCCTTCACGACCGGTTGTCTCAACGAGAATTCCGCCGAGCTTGAATCTTCCCGCTACGGGCTTTCGAACAATGATGTCATTGGGCCACTTCAGGCCGACCACAGGAGAGTACTCCCGGAGAGTGACCGCGATTCCAACTCCCGCGGCGAGCGGAAGCAGGTTCCGAACCTCTCCGCGAAAATTATAGGCGATCGAGCAATAGATCCCCGACCCGCGGGTCGAGCTCCAGCTCCGCCCCTGCCGGCCCCGCCCTTCAGTTTGCTCCTCCGCGACGACGACCCCTACGAGGCCTGGCGTCCGGTTTTCGTCCAAGATCCCCCGCGCCGGATCCATAGTCGACGGAAGTGTCTCTTCAATCAGAAAGTTAATCGGCGGATCGCCTGGGGTTCGAGAGCGATTGAATGTCTCTGTAATGAAGGAAACGGACTCGGGAGCGGAGAGCCGGTGACGCCGTTCGAGCTTTGGGCCCCCGCTTTTCGACGAGGGACGCTCAGCGCTCATTTCTGAATTCCTCGATGCACTCGGCCAGATCCTTTGGAAGCTCGCATGTGAACGCACAACGCTCTTTCGTCTCCGGATGCTCCAACTCGAGCTTCCAGGCGTGCAGCGCCTGCCGGCCCAATCTCTTTACCGCATTGCCCAGGGGGGCCGGAAGAACCGTCATGCCCCGCTGGTAGGTCGGGTCTCCAAGGATCGGAACGCCTATCGCCTCCAAGTGCAGCCGGATCTGATGCGTCCGGCCCGTTTCAAGCTGAAGCTCGACGAGCATGCCGGATCGAAACTCCTCAATCACCCGGTAGAGCGTCTTCGCTTCGCGGCCTTCTTTTTGAACGGACATCCGCGTCCGGTTTTTCCCATCCCGCCCAAGGGGGAGATCGATCGAGCCCTCTGCTGCAAACTTTCCCTTCGGGGGCTTTCGTGTGAGCGCGAGATATGTCCGGTGCACCTTCCGCGGCGGGAGAAACTGTTTCGTCAGCTCTTGGTAAGCGCGCTCGGTCTTTGCGACCACCATCAGGCCGCTTGTATCTTTATCCAGACGGTGGACAATCCCGGGGCGCCCGGGGTGCCCGACTTGCATGAAAGACTCACCAAGGAGGGCGGCGAGACCATGCACCAACGTTCCGCTCCGCACCCCGTGCCCAGGATGCACGACTAATCCGGCGGGCTTATCGACGATGCAGAGCACGTCGTCGCTGTAGAGAATCTGAAACGAGACATCCGGATCGGAGATGATTTCGCTTGCCGCCGGCGCATCGAATCGCACCGTCACGGGCAGCGGCCGTTCGAGCTTGAGAGATCGGCTTGCAGCCTGCTTCCCGTCGATACGCACACGGCCCTCATCGATCAACTTTTCGATCTTGGAGCGGCTGAGCGCACGCTCCGGGAGGTGCTCATTCATGAGCTCTACCAGCACGATGTCCAGGCGCTTGCCGAGAAGCGCCGCAGGAACAGTACATGTCCAGGTGTTTGGGCCTGTCCAGCTATCCGGCACGCCCCCGTCATCCGGGCTATCCCCGGCTTGCGGCTTTCGCGATATCTTTTTCAATCTGCGCCTTCAGCTCTTCGAGCGATCCGAAACGAAGCTCGGGCCGCACGCGCTCCAGAAACTCCACCTTGATGCGCCGTCCGTAAATCTCCCGGCCAAATCCGTCCAGGAGATGCGTCTCGACAATCGTGCGATCGGCCCCACCCAGAGACTTTACCGTCGGGCGCTTTCCAACATTCGTGATCGAGCGGATGGTCTCGCCACCGACAACTGTGCGCGTCACGTAGACTCCGAACGCCGGCAGCAGCTCGTCGTGGAACCAGAGATTCGCGGTCGGAAATCCGATTGTCCGGCCCCGGTGATCTCCATGGCGGACATGATCGGTCAGCGCGTAGGGACGGCCGAGCAGCGACTGCGCCTCCGCTACGTCCCCTGCGGCGAGAAGCTTCCTGATTCGCGATGAACTGATCCGCTCTCCGCTTTCCCGTTGGTCACTGAGCACATCGAGCAGGAAGCCTTTCCGGAGGGCAAACGTCCGAATCGTGTCGGCGCTCCCGGCGCGCTCCTTCCCGAACCGCCAATCTTGCCCAATGACGACTGCTGCCACGGACCCGCTCCCCGAAACCTGCTGTTCGAGAAACTGTTCCGGCGAGAGAAGGGCGAGGCGCTGCGAGAACGGGAGGACGACAAGGGCGTCGAATTTCTCAAGCTCGGCCTGTTCAAGCTTGATCCGCACGGAGGTCAGGACCCCTTCGTCGGCCTGCAGCTTCCTCCCGCTCAAATGCGCAAAATATTGGCGCGGATGCGGCGAAAAGGTGATCAGAACCCGTTTCGAGCCTGAAATCGCCTCGGACCGGTCTCGTACCTGCTTAAATAGTGCCCGATGGCCGCAGTGCATGCCATCGAAGTTGCCGATGGTAAGCACAAGCGGTGCCTCACCCAGCCTCTTGCGGAGCGACGTGACGGAGCGCAGGAGGAGGCACGACATTCGTTCCGTGCTAGCGCCGCTTCGACTTTGGCGGTGTCCGCGTAGGCCTGAGCGCACTCAGACGCGCGCGTGCTTTCGCGGCGTAGTCGGAGCTCGGATGCTCCTCAACCAACTTTTCGAAGGTCAGCAACGCGTCCTTCTTCTGGTTCAACTGGTCGAAGACATCGCCAAGCTTATAGAGGCTGGCAGGTACGCGATCCTCAGCCGGAAACTTCTGAAAGCCGAGGCTGTAGGCTGCAACAGCACGATCCAGCTGCCCGAGTCCTTCGTAGGAGATCCCCTGCCAGAAATAGCCATTGTCGGTGAACGCAGTCGACGGATTCTCATCGACGAAGCGCGAGAAAGTATCTCTGGCCCCGGAAAAGTCTCCGGAGCGAAGCTGCTTCAATCCGCCAAGAAATAATTCGGCTGCGGGGCCGTTCTGACGCGAGATTGAGCTCTCATCGAGATTCAGCAGATCCTCCGGCACTGGAGGGGGCGGCGGCATCCGGGAGCTGACACGCTGCAGATTCTGCTCCAGCTCGGAGGTCCGTCCGACGGCGACATGCTGAACTTCCTCAACCCGCCCCGTCACCTTTCCAAGTTGCGAACGGAGCTCTTCGATCTGGTTGTTCTGACCGGCGATCTCTTCGCGCATCTGCCTGAGTTCGGAGTTCATCCGCTGCTCAAGGTCATCAATCCGTGCACCGGCGCAACCGGTGCTCAATACCGCTAAGAGCAGGCAATGTTTCTTCATGCGGGGGAGTCTAGATCAAGTTGGCGTCCGCGGTAAGCGGCGTCGTTATGCGAGATAGGCACTGGGTCCGCGGTCCCAGGGCAATGAAATGAAAAAGGCCCCCTTACGGGAGCCTTTCTCCGATAGAAACCCTTTCGGGGCCCTACCGTTCGCCCTTACTTAGCCGGACGGAAGTGCGAGCGGCGGTTCTTCGCCCACGCTGCTTCGTTATGGCCGTTGTCGAGCGGCATCTCTTCGCCGTAGCTGATGGTGCTCATACGCGAAGCCGGGACACCCAGGCTCTTCGTGAACATCATCGTCGCACGTGCACGGCGCTCACCGAGTGCCATGTTGTATTCGTTCGTCCCGCGCTCATCGCAGTGACCTTCAACCGTGACGTTAACGCCCGGGTTGTCGAGCAACCACTTCGCATCGTCGCGGAGGGTGTTCTGCGCGGTCGGAGTAAGTGCCGATGAGTCGAAGTCGAAGAAAACGTCCTTCAGTGGACCTTCACCTTCCACCATCGGAATTTCGTTCGTGTTCGCATCAGTCGTTCCCGTGCCGCCACGGTGCGAACAAGCGCAGGACATCAACATCGCTGAGAAGACGCCTACTGAAATAGCTCTCCAAATTCTCATCTCTTTCTCCACACAATTAAAAATAAAGTCATACCCCGACTGGCCACTACCGCAGCCTCCGCCTCCAGCGCCGGTCCCTCGAACTAACGTTCCGCAGGGAATCCGTAACCAGTGAAATTCGAAAACTCATCTCTCTAGGGTGGCGAGTCCATAACCCGTTTAAGACCACCGGTAAAGTCCTAACTGTAGGCTATTTCAAAGTAATTTTTTCACGCCCCGATCTTGATCATGTCGAGGTGTCGGGAAAGGACCGCATATCCATGAGCGCATCGAAATAGTGCCCCAAATCGGGGGGCCTATTTCCTGAAGAGAATGCTCTACGGAAGCGGTCCCCAGATCGGCTGAGAATCCTCACCTGGTCCTGTGGTAATTTGCCGAGGCTGTCCGGTCTGCAGCGGAAGCAGCATTATTTGGCGTCCCTTTCCGCCCAACGTTGAGCTGAAGAGAACATAGCGTCCATCGACAGAGAACGACGGGTCCTCGTTGTTTCCGCCAAACGTCAGCTGCAGCGGACTGGAGCCGTCAGGGTTCGCAATGAAGAGCTGGTTACCGCCGCTAAGACAGGTGAATGCGATCTTATCTCCCTTCGGGGACCAGTGCGGCGATGTGCAATAGTTGCTCCCGGTGAAGCTGATCCGCTGCGGTTCTCCGCCGCCAATCGGCAACACGTAGATCTGCGGGCCGCCGGCGCGATTCGAAACGAATGCGAACCGGGACCCGTCCGGTGCCGGCGACGGTGATACATCGATGAATCCGCCGGTCGTGATCTTCCGCAATAATTCACCCTGCGGACTGAAGAGAACGATATTTGACGATCCGTCAAAGCTCGCAGAGGAAATGATCGAAGAGCCGTCCTTCAGATATTTCGCCCCAACCTCCATGCCGTCGCGTTTCGTGATCTGCCGCAGTCCGCCGCCGTTAAGCGGCAGCTGAAACAACTCGGGCGTGCGCGTGCGATAGGATGTGTAGACGACACTGTCACCGCCCGGAGCAAACGACGGAGAGACCGCAAGACCGCGCTCACGCGTAAGCTGACGCATGTTCGATCCGTCGAGATCCATCTGGAACAACTCTTTGAACCGGCCGACGCGAGAGACATAGACGATGCTCGAGCCGAAGATTCCGGGAGTCCCCGTGAAATATCGGATCACCTCGTTCGCGAAACGGTGTGCCACGCGAGCGTAATCGCGTGCGTCTGCTTCATAGCGCTTTCCAAGTACAGCCTTCTGTTGCTGAACATCAAAAAGATAAAGCTCCGCGCGAACAGTCCCGCCATCGGAAGTAACATTCGCTTTGATCAGAACATCAGCGCCGATCACCGACCAATCAGAGAATTGAACTGCGTTCGGGAGATTGCACCTTCCCGGTGACTCGACGTAGCTCGATGGCTCGAGCACAGAGAAAAATCCCGAGAGGTTGAGATCCCGGCGAATCATCTCCGGCACCTTCGCGTCGTAAGGCGTGCCGCCGCCCGTGTCGCATGCTTGAGGTATCGCGATCGGGAACCCCGCTTTCGGATTGCTCACACGAAGATCCGTTTGAGCGAAAGCAATCGATGCGGAAAACGTGACGAGGAAGGTAAGAAGTTTTCTCATAGCCCGGGTCTTATACGAACAAAATTACTGCTGGCACAGAGTGCGAACGCTCACCGTTCGGAATCGAAGGTTATCCGCACGCTTTTGAATCTTTCGTAATGCTGAGGCGGTGGAAGGGGCACGGGTGAGGCTTTATAAACAGCCCGAAGTCCGGAATCGTCAAAGCTCGAATTCCCCGAGGAGCTCCCGACCCGGGCGTTTTGAACCGTCCCGTCCGGCAAAATCGAGAATTCAATCTGAGCCACATAGTGCTCGGCTCCCGGAAGCCAGCGCCATCCGCGTTTTATGTGCTGCTCGAGGGCATTCACGTACATCAAGAACTGGGCATCGACGGGCGTTCCGCCTCCCATCCCCTTTCCCCCGTAGCGCGCGGCGCCGAGCCCTTCACCCCCGGCGTTTGCCGACTCGCCCTTGTAGTTCGTGGCGTTCGAAATCGCCTTTTGCAGGGCTTTGTCGCGTTCACGCTTCTCGCGGTCGCGCTCCTCTTTTTCCTTCTTTGCCAGCTCTTCTTTCTTTTTCTTCTGATCGAGCTCGGCTTTCTTCTTTTCGAGCTCTTCGAGCTTCTTGAGATCCTCTGCGTGCTTTTTCTTCTCTTCGAGCTTTTTTGCCTCGAGAATCTTTTTTTCCTCTTCGGCCTTGGCCTTCGTCTCCTCGAGCTTCTTTCGCTCCTCGATGACTGAGGGCTCTTCCGGCGGCTTCTCCGAAACCTTCGGCTGCTCCTGCACCGGTTGGGACTCGTTGATGTTTGGAAGCACCTTCTTTTTCGGGTCTTCCTCCGGAGCCTTCGAGATCCCGCCGAGCTTCTCTCCTCCCTCGAGGGTCACGGTGTAGACTTCGGTCGTGGCGATGTTTCCGGCGGCGTTCGCACCGTATCCGAGGAGGAGGAACGCGATTCCCGCGCAGTGGAGCGCACCCGAGATGAAGTATCCCGCGAGAAAATTCTCTTCAGGACTCTCCGGAACCATCAGGCTTTCGACCCCTTCTTTTTCGGTGCCGTCTCCGAGGGCTCCGTGACAAGGCCGACCTTCTCGACACCGGAGCGGCGGAGCGATCCCATCGCGGCCATTACGGCTCCGTAGGAGACACGCCGATCAGCTTTGATGAAGACGCGCTTGTCCTTACGGGTCGTAAGAATTCCTTTCACGCGCTCGCCAAGCGCTGCGACTTCGACTTCGTTGCCCTCCCCGACGAAGACCTTTCCGCTCTGATCGATGGAAACAACAAGCTGCTCGGAATCCCCTTCGAGCGCAGCGATGCTCTCACGAGGAAGCTCGAGCTCAACGCCTTGTTGCAGAATCGGCGCCGCGACCATAAAAATAATGAGGAGCACAAGCATCACGTCCACGAGCGGCGTGACGTTAATCTGCGAGATCGCCTGGGTTCCTCCCTCGCTTCCGAAATCGTCGAATGCCATACGGCGCGGCCTTGTAGAGCTACTTCAGGAAATGCCGGCGCGCGATATTCAAGAACTCCGCCGAAAACATATCCATGCTTCGCGAGAGGACGCGCACCTGCTGCATAAAGTAGTTGAACGCGATCGCGGCCGGAATCGCGGCCGCAAGCCCAATTGCCGTTGCAATCAGCGCCTCCGAGATCCCCGGTGCGACGGCCTGAATCGATGAGCTCTTCACATGGCTCAGGCCGATGAAGGCGTTCATGATCCCCCACACTGTTCCGAACAATCCGATGAAGGGAGCAGCGGAAGCGGTGGTCGCGAGGAACGTTGTTCCCGCTTCCAGGCGCGTCACCTCTTCGGCCTTAGCGCGGCGAAGCGCCCGCTCGATCGTGTCCATGTCCTCGCCCGGCACAAAGTTCTGTCGAGTCTCGTTTGCTTTGACGACCTGAGCGAGCTCACGATGTCCGGCGGAGTAGACAGTCGCGACCGGGCTCGCTTTGAGCTTCTGACTCGCTTCGGTAATTTGCGAGAGATTGCGGCTCCCCCAAAAGATCTCGGAGAATTGTTCGGTCTGGCGTTTTGCGGTTTTGAAGCGAAGCGCCTTCGCGATGATGATCCCCCAGGTCCAGACCGACATGATGACCAGCGCGAGGAGGACGAGCTTCACGACCGGGCTTGCCGCCGAGACGAGATCCCAAACGGAGAGCTTTACTATCTCCGCCTCAGCGCCCCCCTTGAACGGAGTCTGCTGGACAAGATCTTCACTCAAGACCGAGGTTTCCGCGAAGAGGTGCTGCGGACAAAGCAGCGAACCCGCGGCGATGACACTGAGAGTGATGACGCCAAAGGAGAGCTTCCGGGAGCGCCGAACGAGATGTAGGAAAAGGGACATTCGAAATTTAGAAAATGCCGGCACCCTTGTTGGGATACGCCGGAGGTTGTGGTATCGCCCCTCAATATTACGAGGGCCCTTCAATATAAGGGGGATTGAAACACCCCAGCAAGAAGGCTTTTAGCACATCGGAGATTGAATTATGGCCGTTAAGGTCGCCATCAATGGATTTGGAAGAATCGGACGGAACGTCCTTCGCGCAAACCTGCAGAAGAAGGTCATGGATATCGTTGCAGTAAACGATCTCACTGACGCGGAGACACTCGCCCACCTGCTCAAGTATGACTCCGTCCACGGGCCGTTCCCGGGCGAGGTCAAGGCCGGAACGAACGCCATCATCGTCGATGGGCGGGAGATTCAGGTCACCGCCGAGCGGGATCCGGCAAAGATCCCGTGGAAGAAGTTCGGCGCTGAGCTCGTTATCGAGTCCACCGGTATCTTCACGAAACGGGACGGAGCGGCCAAGCACCTTGAGTCCGCTGACCGGCCCGACGGAGTGAAAAAGGTGCTCATCTCCGCACCGGCGAACGACGCGGATGCCACCCTCGTGCATGGCGTCAACTGCAAGTCCTACGACAAAACGAAGCATCATATCGTCTCGAACGGCTCATGCACCACGAATTGCTTGGCTCCGGTGGTCAAGGTGCTGCTCGAGAACTTCGGAATCGTGTCCGGAATGATGACGACAATTCACTCCTATACGAACGATCAGTCGATTCTCGACCTGCCGCACAAAGATCTCCGCCGGGCCCGTGCAGCGGCGCTCTCGATGATCCCCACGACGACGGGCGCTGCAAAAGCGCTCGCCCTCGTTATTCCTGAGACGAAAGGCAAGCTCGACGGCATGGCAGTCCGCGTGCCGACACCGAACGTCTCGCTCGTCGATCTTGTCGTCCAAACGGAAAAGCCGGTTACGATCAAGGATGTGAATCAAGCCATCGTCAGCGCTGCGAACGGCAAGCTCCAGGGGATTCTGGGTTTCAGCGAAGAGCCGCTCGTGAGCTGCGATTTCAACGGCTCGCCGTTCTCCTCCATCGTCGATCTTCAATCGACGATGGTCCTCGGCGACAAGATGGTGAAGATCCTTGCATGGTACGACAACGAGATGGGCTTCTCTTACCGCATGTGTGACATGGTGAAGGTCATCACAGCGTGAGCGTCCGTCCCCTCTTCGTCGCAAACTGGAAGATGAACAAGCTCCCCGGAGAGGGGCGCGAGTTTGTCGCCGGTCTGGCCAAAGCCCTTGGCGGCAACGCCAAGGGTGCTGATGTCGTTATCGCACCGCCCGCGCCCTTGATTCCGGAGGTTGGAGCTGCAATCTCAGAGCTCGCTCCGGAATTCCTGCTGGGTGCTCAAAACTGTCATTGGCTGTCTCACGGGGCACATACCGGGGAGATTTCCGGGGAGCTGCTCGCGCGATTGGGAGTGAAGTTCGCGATCGTCGGACACTCCGAGCGGCGTCAGTTGTACAGGGAGCCGAACAATGAGGTCGCGCTCCGGGTGATGGGCGCGCGAGAACGAGAGATCTCGCCGATACTTTGCATCGGAGAGACCCGCGAGCAGTTTGAAAATGGAAACTCTGTGGACGTCGTCTTGCAGCAGCTCCGTCAATCGCTTGAAGGCGTGCCCGTCGACTCTCCCGTCAGCATCGCAATTGGTTATGAACCGGTCTGGGCAATTGGGACCGGCCTCGCGGCGACACCTGAGATCGCTGCGAAAATGCACACGGCGATTCGAGCTGAGCTAACGACCCTCGGATACGATCGGAATGTCCGGATCGTATACGGCGGCTCAACGACTCCGGAGAACGTACGCGGATTCATGTCGAGCCCTGACGTCAATGGAGCGTTGGTCGGCGGTGCAAGCCTCGATTCCGCTAAGTTTGGTGCACTCGTCCTGCAAGGGATAGCGAAGGCATAGGCGCATCTGCCTTTTTCGGTCCCTGCCGGAACGGCTTCACTTCGGGCGCTTTTGGCGTGGTCATTTGAATATACTCACGCAGCTGCGCCGCGACCGCTTTGTCCTGCGGCACCAATCCGTTTCCGGTGTCGAGATAGTTTGCAAGTGTCCGAAGACTCGCGTTCGTTTTCTCTTGAATGATCTTTTGATGCTCGGCGGCTGTTCGGCCCCGTATATTGCCGTGATCCTGGTCGGCCTCATGAATTGTCCGGACTGCGAAAATCAGGGCGCTCCCCTTGTCTCCGGCAACTTTTTTACTGAGGAGCGCCCAGGATTCATGCTGGTACGGAATCAGATCCGCGCGCAGGTTCGGCCGGGTGATCACTGAAGCAGCCGCCTCTCCGCGATACATCTGCTGCTCTAATTTCGCGTTCGGGGAGTATTCCTTCTGAACGATTGCAGAAAGTTTCTGGACCGTACCGGGCAGATCGTTGACTGCCGTCAGAACGAAGACGTTCGGTGTGCGGAAAATCGGGTTGAAATCGACGAGCTTTTTTATCTCAGGCTCGGCCTTGGCGATGGCCACAGCTTCCGACAGTGTCTGGCGGATTTTGGTCCGCTCGGGCTCGAGGATCGGAGGAAGTGCCTTCATCGCGGCATCCATCGAGGCACGCATTTTCGTCACCCGTGCGGCGTGCTGCTGCAGCTGTTGAATCTGCTCCTGGGTCAGCTGAGGCGGACCTTGTCGGGGACCAATCGGACCCTTCGGCGGACCCCCTTGCGCAAGTTGAACTTTTTCCCCCTCGGCAGACGGATCGTGACCGGCACCCATAAGCTCACCCTAAAATCCGCTTTCGTTATGCGAATCTGTCCGGATCGGTGCTTTTCGGATCGGCCTGCCTCGGGAACACCGTGGAAAACCACGAACTTGACCGGCTAACCCTGTTCCCCTACAACCGGGGCCTCCGTAAGTTTGGAAGTGGATAGTTAGGATGCTCCATCAAATAGCCGGTATCTGGCACGCAGTCGCGATTGTTTTGCACATGTGCGTATGCGTGCTGCTCGTTCTCATCATTCTCCTCCAGCAGGGGAAGGGCGCGGACGCGGGTGCGGCTTTCGGTGGCGGATCGAACACTCTCTTCGGTGCGGGCGGTGCTGACACCTTCCTCTCGAAGACGACAACGGTCCTCGCCTTCCTATTCATGACGACCTCCTTCTCACTGGCGCTGCAAGGCAACATAGCCGCCACAACGCCAAGCGCAGGAAGGTTGTTCAAGGACGCACCGGCCCAAGTTGAAGTCCAAAAGACCTCACCGGCTGCTGAGAAAGCGGCAACGCCCGA
>CAYOAK010000047.1:0-19258 GCA_964401925.1 uncultured Bdellovibrionales bacterium
TAGGTTGGTCGAGTAATGCGAGACTCGCTTGCTCGGAGCTGCGATCAAAGGTCCGGCTCTCCAGGCCGAGCTCTTTCGCGACAAGAGCGATCGCTTTCCGCTCGTCGAAGCAACGGCAGGCCGCAAAGAAGCCTATCGGCAGGAGATCTGTCGGCGATTCGCGATCAACGAGCTGCTCGTTAATCAGTTTGAGCTTTAGGAGCAGGCGCCGGAGCGCCATATGAGAGACGACCGACTCAGGTGAGCCTCGATTTTCTTGATCCTCCCGCTTTGACATCAACTACACCGGCAACACTATCCGAAATAGTCACATCGGCCGATCTGGCGATCAGCCTTAAGGAGTACGGGGCAGGGAGAAAGAATCCCAGCGAAATTAACAAAATAGCGAGGGATCTAGCTCAGAAGGCGGCCGAGCTCACCCGATTCGATCATCGAATAGAGCTGCTCGGGCGAACCGAGCAATTCACCGTCGAGATACATCGCCGGAAGCGACACGGGGCCTGCGAAGGCACGCAGGGCCGCAGCGGCTGAGGGATCGTTCGCGACGTCGACATGCTCGTAGTCTTGTCCGCTGGAGGCGATCGCATCGATCGCTTCCCGGGTATAGCCGCAACGCGGATTGTCGTTGCTGCCTCGTCCGAAGAGGACGATCTTCGACCGCTCAATCTGCACGCGGATATCATCCACCGTCCAGTATTCGCGGCTTGCGTATTTCGAGACGACCGAGTTGTCCATATCTCTCAGAGTAAGCCGGCCCAGTATCCGAGTATCTCAGTATCCCTGTGCCGATCTCGCGAATGATTGCAGATAAGTTTTCTTAGAAATCACCCGCGGCGGTATCGTTCTACGCAATTCAGATGAAACTGAAACCTAAGATTCAACGGAACGAGTATTCCAGTGCGGAATGACAGCTGTAAGTGGCTGTCCCCCTTGCGGATGCCTTCAGCGGTTCCCGGCACTTCGAGCTTTTTCCAGCCCGTTCCGCGTCAGGCGCACAACTTGGAAACTGACCCGCTCCCCGGCACCGGCCTGCGCGATCTCCTTCTCGCTTGGGACCACCGCCTTCCCTTCGGAGCCGACGAACTCCAAAAAGCCCTGTGTGTATAGCTCTCGAAGAGCTCTATACACAGCCGCGCGCTCGTAGAGCTCGAGGGAGAGTTTGGTGGAGGCTGTCAGATCGGCTGCTTCTCCGCGGCCGGCGAGAGCCTGCTTCACGAGCAGGAGGTGGATCGGCACCATCGTGTTCGGCTCCGGAGAATCCTCTCCGATCCAGGTCAGAAGCTGTTCTGCGATCGACACGAATTTTCCTTTCTGGAGCTCTGCAACAACTTCTGGACTCTAACCGAAAAGATCCGGGAGAACAGGGTGTATTCTTCCCGGCCGCCGACGGCCGGCTATAAGCTATCATCTATAAGGTATGCCGAACCCAAAAAATCCCGTCAGTTTTGCCGATGTCGCTCATGGCATTATCTCATTCGACCCGGCGGACGAAGCAGCGCGACTAATCCTTGAGCTGATCGATACGGCTTGGGTGCAGCGGCTGCGCCGGATCCGGCAGACCGGGAACACTCTCCTCGTCTACATGTTCGCGGAACACTCGCGCTTTGGTCACAGCGTCGGAGTCGCCTACCTCGCCAACCGGCTGATGAAGCACCTCGCGCTCTCCGAGCCGAAGCAGGTTCAGGAATGGGAGCTCGCCGTAAGCGCGGCAGCGATCCTCCACGACATCGGACATGTTGCTCCGGGATCACACCTCGCGGAACGAGTTTGGGACAAAGCGGCGAAGGGGCATGGCAATGGGAAAGCCGCGCACGAGCTCCTGAGCATCCGAGTTGTGTTGGAGGATCCGGAGATCTCGTCCATCCTGCGAAAGTACGATCGCTCTCTTCCCGAAAAAGTTGCGCGCATACTCAGCAGCGACGAGAGCCTTCCACGCTGGGCCGTGCAGATTATCTCCGGAGGCGGCTGGAATGCTGACCGCGGAAATTGGACGATTGTCGATAGCGCGATGTGTGCGGTGAGCTATGGCCGCTACAACGTATTTGCGCTTCTCGATGCATTTCGTATCGCCGGGGCGGGTGAGCTTGTCCTGCAGGAGAGCCGCCTCGATGCTCTAACCCACTTCTTTGTGGCTCGGGACTCGATGTACCGGCAGGTCTATCAGCATCGGGTCCTTCAAGCGGTCGACCTTCTCGCGGAGAATATCGTCCGCAGGCTCAATGACCTTTTCAAGGCATCGGGGAATGACCCCGTCGCTCTGAGGAAAAGCGGCGTGTTCGCCGACGACGTGATCGTCGGGGCAATGCAGTCTGCGGACTACATCTCCGCGCTTCCGCTCCCTTCCCTCTTTCGCATGACGGAGCCCTGGTGGAGCTATCATATCGAACGTTGGTGTGAGTGCGCCGACCCCGTCCTTTCCGACCTCTCTCGTCGAATGCGCGACCGGAAATTATTCAAAACGATCCGCGTGAACGAGTCCGACACCCCGCTTCACGACGATGCGCTGAAGGCGGCCGAGGCGCTCGGATTAGATCCCCGCTACTACGTGATGAAGATGACCTCGGCGGATATGCACCGCGAAAAGCAAGAGGAGTTGCCGCGCGTTCAGCTCGACAGCGGGGAGCTTGCACGGATGACCGAGGTCGAGCCTTTGATCGGAAAGCTCACCGAGCGGTCGCCAAATAGGCGAGTTTGGCTGGCTGTTCCAAAAGAAATTAAAGAACAGCTCGGACGCAGACGATAAGCACCGCTGTTCACAACCCGGCTAGTCCTGTCCCTTTCGAGGACACCCGGCGACTCGGCCCGCCCAAGCCGGCTCAGCCGGAGACCGTACACCGGTCATTGTTCAACTTTCCCCAAAGTGCTTGAATTTCCAGTGGAAGCGTATCTCCACAGGCGGCTCCCGGCTGCGGAGGATCATTTCCAAAACCTCTGGCAGAGCTTTTGCTTAGTCAGAGTGTAACTGAACACTCACCTGCGAGATTCAGTTCCAACTGATGAATGGGTCAGCAGTATCGCCCGGAGAGCAGATGGGGTCCCCGAAAGGGGGTGGTGCGGAAGAGATTGAGCCCCTCGACGCACCGGTTGTTGTGGAACAAAACTGGGAGAGAGCCACCGTGAATAAAATCGTTATCACCAAACTGCTGGAGTCCTTCACCGAGTTAGAAGGGTCAATTCGTTCAGCGAAGCTGGCGCTGACCAAGCGCGAAAACCCGCCGCAAGAGCTGCTCGACAGAGTGGCAAACTACGAGCGGATTCTCGAGAAGCAACGAGTATTAGCAACTGAGATGTGGAGAAATGTCGCCTCCGCAAACTGGTCCGAAGCGAGCCGCCACGTGAAGTTAATCAACGCGCTCTCCTCGATGATCCGCGACGACGCCCGCGAAGTAGTCTCAGGATTACGCCCGAAGTTCTCGAACGAAGAGAGAGAGTTGATGTTCACCTAAGGGTGGGAGCAACTGGGACCGCGGGCGTCCTCGCCCGCCAGGCGTTCGTGCAAGCACAAGCTAGTGCGAGAGCCGATCACTGTCCAAACGCACAAACCGGTAAGCGGGCGAGGCCGCCCGCGGTCCCAGTATGCCCCCTTTCAGGGGGCAGAGTTTTGCGGAGCAAAACCGGGGGTGGTGGAAGGCGGACCAATCACCACACCGAGCGGCTGCCGAGTTTCCACTGGCGACGTGATTGGTCCATGGCGGGCGAGGCCGCCCGCGGTCCCAGTCTTACTGAACTACCAGCTTCACCAGCTTGCTCGTCACTGAGCCGGCTTTGTTCTTCACGGTGACGCGGTATTCCGAGCCGTTCATCGCCTTCGAGGCGCGCATCGTCACTGATGAGCTGAACCCTGCGGCGCTGAACTTCGTTTTCCCCGGTTTCCGGACTTCCCAGCGGAAGCTGACCGGTCGAGTGGCGTTGTCATTGATTGTCACGCCTATCTTGAACTTCTCCTTTACTTTGAGCGTGAGCTCATCCTGAAGATCCGTGAGAAGCACCGGCTTGATGGACTTTACATCCAGCTCAACCGCAGAAGTGGAAACCGTTGCGCCGTCAGCGGTCACCTGAGCCGAGTACTTTGACCCGTCCAGAGACGCTGATGCCTTAACAGTGAGAACTCCTTTAGTAGCACCGGAGATCTTTCTCCCGTTCTTGAACCACTGGTACTTCACAGGCGCTGCTGTTTGCGGAGACAGCATCGGTGCTGAAACCGAGCTCTGTCCAAGAATCGTCGGAGAGCATGAGGGTTGTCCCGCGCAGTTCACAACGGACATCTGCACCGATCCACCAACCCCTACGTTTGCTACAGCCTGATTAGCAGTCGTCGGCACCAGATTCTGTCCAAACAGGCTCTGATTGCTGATGGTTGCTGTCTTCGACGCGGTACCCGCATTGACCGTGCAGGTTGCACCGCTCGGAATGTTCCGCAGACAGTAATTCATCCTGCCGGGTGAACCGGCGAGATAAGTCATCAGCTCCAGGCCTGTTACCTGTGCACCGTTCAGTGAACAGTAGTGAAGAGGTCCTTGATTTGCGTTCACCTCTCCGCTCATCGCATAGCTGTTTCCATTCTGCTCACAGCTCGTCTGCCCATTCCAAGTGACGTGCATCGAATATCCGGGTGCGCAGGTGCCGAGCACAGACGCTCCGACAACGTTCGCATTGGCTACAACGTTTGACGGCGTTGTCGCGGTATATCCAGGACCGAACGATGCCGTGATACTGTAGGTCCCCGGCTGTAGATTGGACACCGAGTAGAACAGTCCGCTGCTCGTTAGCCCGCCGCCGGCTACATGAGGCCCCGCGGGAACGAGACTTCCGTCCGCGAGCACTCTCGAGACCGTCACCTGCACCGGCTGCGTCAAACCTGCGAGCAGTGCCCGCGGACGCCCGCCACATTCTTGAACAAGGAGTCCGCCGGTGATGGAGACGAGTCCACCCTGAACAGCGGTTGTCGTCGTCGAGCTCGAAGTTGTCGTTCTCGTCGTCGAAGTCGTCGTCGGCGATGTGGTTGTGGTGGTCGGGGCCGTTGTCGTCGTGGTCGACCTCGTCGTGGTTGTGGTCGTCGTTGTCGTAGTTCTGGTTGTCGTTGTCGACGTGGTCGTCGTCACTGACGGCAGAGTCGTCGTCGTCGAAGTTGTCGTCGTCGTAGTCGTTGACGGCAACGTGGTCGTCGTTGTTGTTGTGGTGGTAGTCGTCGTGGGAGGCGTGATGACTACGGGACCGGTGCTGATCGAGGGGAAAAGGCTCCGCGCGAGGAGGGCAGCGGCCTGTCCACGTGTCAGATCGTCGTTCGGACCAAACGGATTGTATCCGAGGGCGGAGTTAAACCCGTAGCCCACTGAGAACTTCGTATATTGCGATCCGAGCAGCTGAACGTAGGGAAATGCCGGATGGGCCGAGGTTACGTCTCCGAAGATCGGGTTCGGATCTCCGAGGTTTCCGACGAATGAGAGATTCCAGCCCAAACCGAGGACGAGTGACGTCGCGAACTGTCCCCGCTTGATCGGATCGTTTGCGCAAAATCCATCGCCCACACCGCAGTGGTCGATCAGTCCTCGTGCACGAAGTGCGACGTACATTGCCTGAGGGTCAGAGCTCGAGGTGTAGCCGAACCGGTTGTTCAGGGCGATGGCCGCCTGAGCTCGTGTCATTAAGTCGTTCGCGCCGAATACTCCGGCGGTCGTGTCCGCGACGTATCCAACCATCACCCGATAAACTGAAGTGAGCCGAATATACGGTGCGAACAGGTCATTCTCTGGGACATCCGTGAAGGTCCACAAACGCTGCGCCCGAACAGAATCGAGTGCGATATTGCTGCGCGTAAGAACGTTCGAGATGAAATACTCGCGAACCTGCGGGAGCTTCACGGCCTCTTGCACCTGAATGCAGGTACACAGAGGCGCATGGGTCGTCGAGCCGGGCATTACGCTCGGCGAAATCCAGATGTGATCTGAGCTCAGCCCCGAACATGACGCAAACAGGTTGCAGCCGCCCAACTGGTAGGCTGATACGCCGCCCCCCTGTCCGCTCCGAATTGCGGCGACAATGCTTCGAATGTCATTCATCAGAACGGCATCAGGATTCGCCAGCGGTGCCGCTGGATTGCTTTGCGCAAACGCCCCCGGCCCCGTGAGAAGCGCAGCGAGCATTACACCGAGACGGGTAAAGCGATGAAGGAAGAACAACATACAATTGCCTTTAAAACTGAAGCCCGGCCGAAGCGCGGCAAAAACCAAAAAACGAGATTACCAAAAAAGCGAGGTTAACTGTGGCTCAGATTCAACAGAACCGAGATCCGTGCGCAAAGAGCATCGCTGAGCAGCTGCCCAGCATCCGTCGTGAATTCAGCAAAACTGAGATTGACGGTCTGGGAACCGGAGGCTCCCTCTTCAACGGTGAGAACATTAACTTCGTGAGGCAGTGAGCCAAGCAGAGCAGCCGCACCAGCCGATTCCACACCCTCGATGGAGATGTTTACATTCGCCCCTGCCGATTCCGCCGCATGAACCCGGACTCCCGCCTGAGCGGCCAGCGCGCCGCAACCTTCTCCATCCGCGGTTGCGTCCCTGACAGGCAGCACGAATGCTACTGAGAGAATCGAGAGGGGGAGGAAAATACTTTTTCGAAGTGCCGAACAGTCCATATCAGTCAATCCTTAACGGGGGTGACAACGCGGCCCCCTAAGTTTCTTATTCAGTAAAAGTGTTGAATCGATTCCCTTGCTCGCGCATCCAGGGTGCTCGGATGAGTGGGAATCCGATCAGATTGGCGGAAGAATCTAAAGAATGGATGTACTAGCTACGTTTCGGGCCGAGTCTCTCAGGCCTGCACGCCGGTCCAAAGGCCAAGCCTTTCGCCAGTTTCGTCGACCCCGACAGAGATCTCTTCGAACTGCCGGGAGAACCCGTACCGGACGGCCGCGCCCTTTTCCCTGAGAAGGTCCCGGGCCTCTTTTTGCCCCTGAGTCCCCTGCTCCCACTTGGAGCGGTAGCTCCCGACGAGCTGCTGATCCGAGAGGAGAGCCACGTCAAAAATCACCATGCAACGAGTTTCGACGGCGACCGCGCCGGAGAAGGTAAATTTGTTCGTATCCAGAACGAACCCCTCGCTGATGCTCCCGAGCGGGCAAACGATCATCTTCTGTTCGTAGGGGTTGCGCAGCACGCTGTAAGTCCCCTTTTCGAGCGGAACCACCACGCCCCCGAACTCCTGGACGACTGCTTCGGCGGAAGTGCCTTCTGAGAGCCGTTTTCGGAGCGAGGGGCAGGCAACCATATACTGATCGATCAGAGCGACCCGCCCCGAAGAGACTTCGAGCCGTTCACCGGGGACGCCCGGCTCTTTACCCTGCGGAAAGCTTTGAAGATCATTCATAGTTGGCCTCAAGGCGGGTTATAGAGCAGAGCCCCGGCATCTTCCAGTCCGATCGCTTTTTCCGGGTGCTTTTCGGCAGAAGCGGCGGCGCAGCTGATTCTTTGAAAGCAGTACTACTCAAGGAATCGTTCTTCTTCGTCGATATCATCTTAAGATAATGGGACCGCACCTGTGTGTCTCATGGTTATCGGATCGTTTCGGTTATAATTGGTTTTGATCTGTCTATGTCGGCACCCGCCAGCGCAGAAGCAAGAGAAGTTGAACAGGGCAAACCCGGGCTGATTTTTGACGCCGACTCGGTCACGCTCCTCGGAAAATTTACCGACGAGTTCTCTGCCCACCGGGCAAAGAAGCAGTGGATGGGGGTATTCGCCCATCACTTCCTCCTCGAACGCTCCCGCGACTATGACATGGAGGTCGGAAACGTCGAAGGTACCGGTTACTACTACCTCCGCTCGACATTTGAGTCCGCCTGCGGACGCTATGCATTCTGGCGGCTGGTCAACCATCAGGCGATGGAAGCGGAACAGAAGCTTCAATCCCCGAACATGGTAAACAAGAAGGTAGCGCGTTTCCTCCTCGGCTCCGTATGGAACGTTGGAAACGGCGGACCATGGGTCATGCACGGAGAGGGCCCGACGCTTCTTTCGCGTCGCGGAACCGGCTCGATCCTCCGTTCGATGATCGACACGATTCACCGCGCTCTCCACGGTTAAGCAACCGGCTGAGCAACTTACCGACCTTTAATTTTCGCGCGAAATCCGCTACACGCGGCGAATGCCCCCTTCTCGTGAACGCTTACCGCCTCTCTGTGCTCTGCTCATCAACGACGACGGACCGGACTCTCCGCTGCTTCCGGCCTTCGCGGCCGAGCTCCGTAAGCGAAGTCTCATCCGCGAGCTCCGCATCGTCGTCCCGGACGCGAATCGAAGCTGGATCTCCGGTGCGGTCACTCGCTCCGGCACGGTCAAGGTCACCGAGCGCGAGATCGCCGGCGCTCCTGCCTACTTGCTGAGCGGTACTCCGGCGGATTGCGCCAGCATTGGCATCTTCAACCTTTTTCCGTCTCCCCCGGATGTCGTCATCTCCGGCCCGAACATCGGCAGAAACAGCGGCCTCCCCTTCTCGATGAGCTCGGGCACCCTGGGCGGCGCCCTCCTCGCGGGTCTAAGCGGAGTGAATGCGGTCGCACTCTCCATCAAATTTCCAAAAGAGATCCACCGGGTCGTTGAAACGAACTTCGCCGCAGCCGCCACCGGTGAATGGCAGGCGGATTGGCAGCGCCTCGGCGCGCAGATGGCCTCGCTTGCTGAGCTCGTGCTCGAACGCAAGCTTCATGATTTCAGCCGGGTGATCAACGTCAACGCACCGTGGAGCACCTCGCCGGAAAGTCATGTCCGTCTCACACGGCTCCGGAACGGCCGGTACGGCCGGTTGTTCAAACTTCAGGATGACGGATCGTTCCGGCACTCTGATTTTGAGCTGGATTTTGATCCGTTAGACGAGACAATTTATACGGACGAGCAGTGTCTTGAAGATGAGTGTGTCTCTATCACCCCGATCAATCCGCTCTTGATGGGGTCCGGCCTCTCATCCGAGCGGGAACACGACCTCGTCAGCCGAATATTTGGATGAAGTAGAAAGATGTCAGGCAGAATCTCCTCAATTACAATCATTGGCTCTAGCTCCGGTCGAAACGCCGGTGACGCGGCGCTGCTCAGCGGGATCATGGACTCCGTTGACGATGCATGCGGCCGCAGGCTCCTCTACGAAATTCCGACGTACCGCCCCGAGTTCATCGCTGCGAGCTATCTGAACCGCACCCGCGCCGTCAGCATGCTGCCCTGGGACGGCACCGTCGGGATGCTCGGACTGCCGACCCTCCGATCGGTCCAGCGCACCGATATGTCGATCATCTACGATGCGATGCTCTTCGATCGAAAACTCTGGAATCCGCTCACGAACTACATGCCGGCCGCCCGTTACCTGCTGCCTCTCGCAAAGAAGAAAGGGAAGATCGTCGGACTATTCAATGCCGGTCCCGGTCCGGTCAGCACCCCGGCAGGCAAAACCATGCTGCGCGAAATCGCGGAAATGGCCGACTTTCTCACGCTTCGTGAAGCTGACTCCCTGGCGCTGTTACGCGAGATCGGGGTGAAGAACGAGAACGTGATTGTCACCGCCGATGCAGCGCTCAACGTTCAACCTCCGCCCGCGTCACGGATCGACGGCATCATCCGTGAGCTCGGGCTTCAGGATGAAAAAGAGATTCTCGCGATCAACGTCAACGCCTATCTCAATTCGTGGACAGGACTCGGTCAACGCACGCTGACCAGTGAAGAGTTTGCGATTACCTTTGCCGCGGCACTCGATACATTCAGGCGGGAAACCGGTGCTGCGTTTCTCTTTGTCGTGACACAGCACCATGACATGGAGATCTCATGCGAGGTGATGGCACGGCTGAAGGAGAAAGGCCGGACTGTCATCTGTTCGAATAAGAAATATTCGCACTACGAGATCCGGGGCGTGTTTGAGCGGGTGTCGATGCTCTTTGGCATGCGTCTTCATGCGAACATCCTCTGCTCGGCCGGACTAACACCGATTGCGGGACTCGCGTTCCAGAAAAAGGTGCACAGCTACTATGCCTTGCTTGGACTCTCCGATCGGCTGACTTCTTTTGAGAACTTCGAAGCGAAAGCCATCGCGGATCACATTTTGCGTTGCTGGGGATCGCGGGCACAAGCGAAGGCGAAGCTCCAGGAAGCTATTCCCCGGCTGCGCCGCGAAGCCCTTCGCGCAGCCGAGGTCGTAATGCATATCGATGCCGGCCTCACTCCCACCCAAGCGGTGGAACGGGTGCGAGCAGAGCAACAACAAGCCCTTCCTGCGGCTGCAAACGGCTGAACGTTCCCGGCACATTCGAAGAGCTCGCCCGAGGAATTCAATGCATGCCGCGCATGGGAGAGCTTCGACCTACCGAGCAGCTGTGCGGCGTGCGCTCCGAATCCGCGGCGTACCAACTCACTCTATGTTTGCTCTGCAGCCCCGGTGCTCATACCTTGCGAGCATGATGAATCAAAATCGAAGAAGCTTCCTTAAGAAAGCGGCATGTGCCGTCGTTTCACTGCCGGTGATCAATGAGCTGATGCCGGATATCGCGTTCGCTCAAGAACCGAAGGAGGTCCCAGCTGACGATCCGACAGCGAAAGCACTGGGCTATCACTCAGACGCTACCGCGGTGAACACGACAGCTTATCCGAAGCGTGCGGGCCCTGAAGGGCAGAAGCAGTTTTGCTCAAACTGCATGCTGCTCGTCACCTCAGGCGTTACAATCCCCGGCAAGGAAGGCAGCTTCGGGAAATGCTCAGTGCTCCAGAACGGTCTGGTGAATTCAAAGGGCTGGTGTAACTCCTGGATTCTGAAGCCGGGCGCGTAGCCACTACCGTCCGGTCGCCGTTCCCTCTTCGGCCTTCATCAGCAGCTTCGCAAGCTCGTCGATATCGGAGTCGAATCCGAAATCATCCATTTCGCGATACTGATGAAGGAGATCGAGGCCGCGGCGATATTCACCTTTGTCGCGGTAGAAGCGCGCGATCCGCCGGATCCGGTCCCCGACTAGCGGCGACTCAACTTCGTGCTGTTTAGCGGAGAGGTAGCTTTCGAGTGCCGCATCCGCGTCACCTTTTTCCAAGAACGTGTCCCCGATCAGGATCTCGTAAAAATACGGGTTCTCATCCGGCTCTCTCCGTGAGTCCTTAAGGCGGGCGGAAATATGCTTTCGATAAGCGGCAACTGCCTCGTCATGCTTTCCTTCTGCGCGAAGCTGGCCGGCCTGCTTCGCATTCGAGATCTGCGGCGTCCACCAGAAGAAGAAAAAATTACATCCGCTCAGAAAGAGCAGAAGCCCTCCTGCTAGAAGAGCTCTCACGAAACTCGGCTTTATTGTCATCTCTAGTGTGGCTCCTGGCGACGGATCCATTTGATATATTGATCCGTGTCCAAAAGCGGCGCCCCCGGCTGAGAGTAGTCTATCCCCGGGCGCCTGCGCCACCGCCTGTGAAACCAAAGATACTGCAGCGGGAATTCCCTGATCGCCGCTTCGAGACGCTTGCAGTATTCGGTCAGGATCTCGCGGCAGGCGTTTGGACTGTCCGGATTATAGATGATCTGCTTTGAGGTTACCCGGTGCTGAAACGGTGCGGTGCGCACCGAGAACGTGGTGAACATCTTCACCCGGTAGCGTACTGCTAGACGGATCGGCGTCACTGGATGCGCAGCTTCCAGTCCGAAGAACGGCGCGAACTCGTTCTCGAGCCCGGTGTCCTGGTCGAGCAACACGGAAAGTGTCCGTCCGGTTTTGTAAGCGCTGAGAAGCGCTTGCGCCACTTCGCGCTTCGAAGCATTTCCGGAGCGAAGGAGCGCCTCGCCGCCGTGCTCGTTCCGAAGCGCTAGCAACCACTCCGCGATGGCTTGCTGCTGCGGCTCGCGGCCGATGATCGTGCAGGGAAGCCCGGAGAGCTTGTGGTAGGCAGCCATCAGCTCGAAATTTCCGATATGGCCGGCGATCGCCATGTTGCTCGTGCCCTCGTGGGCTTCCATCGCGCAGGCTCGTGCAACATCCTCCCCGACCGCTTCGAAGTTTGTGACTCCCGGATACAGCTGCCCTCGATTGCCGTTGATTCTCAGGAGCTGCTCCCGGCAGAAAACCTCTGCGACACTCTCAGCGGTATGCTGAAGGACCTCACGGTGAATCTCCTTGAGCGGAACGCCTTGGAGCGCCGGTATGAGCGGCCTTACATACTCAATCTGAGCTTCGAGAATCCGGTATTCCCGGGGAACGATCTGCGCGGCAGCCCAGCCGCAGAGCTTGGCAAAGCGGCGGCCATTGATCGGTCCGGCGAAGCGGATGCATCGCTCCAGTCCGGAGAGGCCAAGCCGCCAGATCTCTTCAGAAACTTTCACTACAGAGGCTCGTCTGGAACGGTGCTGTGCTTACAAGGGGCATATTTAGTGTTTCCCCGTCCTCTTGAAGAATCCTTCCGATCTTTTCAAGTCCCATGACGACAAAGTTCGCCGCCGCACCCGGCAAATGCCCGGGAGTTGACGACTACGGGGCTAGACCTATACTTTCCCGCCCTTCGATGTTCCCTCCCTGTCCCGGATGAGGAGAGAGCTAGAGAGAGAAAAAGGTATACATGAAAGCTGATATCCATCCCGCGTATCACGAGTGCGCAGTGACCTGCTCCTGTGGGAACACATTCAACACCCGGTCGATCCTCGATAAAATCAGCATCGCGATCTGCAGCATGTGCCATCCGTTCTATACGGGACAACAAAAGCTCGTCGATACGCAGGGCCGAGTCGAGAAGTTCAAACGCCGCTACGCAAAGAAGGAAGCTTAGGAAGGTGGGCTTTCGCCTCGCGGCGGGATCGCTCACTTCGCTTGCTACCTCGCTCTTCACAGGAGGACTGATTGTCCTCTGTTCTTGCACTTCAGACCCCGGCAGCTCAGACGAGAAAAGAGCTACCGATCCGGGACGGACTCCGGTTTCAACCGCAAAAGGCGAGTTCAACGCAGGCGATGAAGCGCCTCCAGTTCAGCTGGTCGCAGTCGACGGCCAGAGCCATTCATTAGCCGATTACCGCGGAAAGACTGTGTTGTTAAATTTTTGGGCAACCTGGTGCGTTCCGTGCGTCATGGAGATGCCCGCGCTCGAGCGGCTTCAGAAGATTCTCGGATCCGAGGGACTCACAATCGTCGGAATTAATCTGGATGATGGGTCACGAGTCGAGCAGGTGCGCGAATTTGTTCGAACCTACGGACTCAGCTTTCCAGTGCTTCTCGACCCCAAGTTCGCAACCCCCCGCATGTTCGGAGTTTCCGGATTTCCGGAAACTTTCATCATCGGCAAAGATGGCCGCTTCCAGGCGCTCTATGATCCGGAGGATAAACGAACGGTGGTACGCGTTATCAGCGACCGCGCGTGGGACTCTCCGGAGTTCGTCGCGGAGATAAGAAAGCTGCTCAAGTGATCCCTGTCATTTTCCAAATTGGTCCGATTCCGCTGAACAGCTTCGGCCTCATGATGATCTGCTGCTTTTTCGCGGCGTGGAAGCGCCTCAGCATCTCATTCGAAGAGGCCGGGGAAGATCCGCTCCTCGCCGAGCCGCTTATCGTCCTGGGCGCAATCACCGGATTCGTGGGCTCGCGCATCAATTACATTCTGACCAATCGTGCTGAGTTTCTCGCAGACCCTGCAGCGATGATCTTCACCGGTGCGGGCTTTGTCTTTTACGGCGGCTTCCTCTGCGCAGCTGCCGGGAGCTATCTGTTCCTGCGTTCGAAGAAAAAAAGCTTCATTCACTTCGCTGACCTTGGGGCACCGGCACTCGCAATCGGATACGCCGTGGGCCGAATCGGATGCCATCTCTCCGGAGATGGTGACTACGGAGGACCGACGACTCTCCCTTGGGGATTCTCTTACCTCCTCGGGATCGTACCGACGCATCCCGGTGTGCTCGTCCATCCGACTCCGATCTACGAAACGATCGTCGCCCTCCTTATCGCGTGGGCGCTCCTGCACCTTCAACGGAACGGGATGCTTTCCCGTACGGGCCGGCTCTTCGGACTCTATCTGCTGCTCTCTGCGATCGCGCGCTTTCTCGTAGAGTTTCTTCGCATCGAACCGATGACACGATTCGGAATCACCGAAGCCCAGGTGGTAGCGATCTTCGTTGCGCTCGCCGGAGCGGCACTGCTGCTTCGTCCCGAACGGCCGGCTACTCGTTAGCCGCGAGCCTTCGCTCCGGATTCCCAGCGGGAAGCTTGACGACATTTTTTGCCGATTTTTCTCTGCCGCTCAGTTCGAGATAGTTCAACTCTGTCCCGAACGATTCGCGCATCCGGGTAATTGCGAAAAACGCTATGAGCGCAGCCCACAGCCCCAGAACCTGCGCTGCCGAAACAGGACCGACTGACGGCCGGATCAGCTGAAAGGCCGAGAGGAAGAAGAACGCGAGGCCGCGAACCATGTTCGGCACCGAAGTTGCGACCGTGGCGCGCATGTTCGTTCCGAACTGCTCAGCCGCCGTTGTGACAAACACCGCCCAATACCCGATGAAGAACGCGAGCCCGGTGTAAAGCAGATAGAAGCTGATCGGAGCCCCGCCTTTTAGGGTGAGCAAAACGGTGCATACGACCGTGGCGCATCCGAGAAAGAGATAGAGCACCTGTTTACGGCTTTGGAGATACTGACTCAGCAGACCGCTTGAGAGATCTCCAAGTGTAATGCCGATGGTATGAAACATCATCAGCTTCGGAACTTCGATCGGACCGGTTACCCCAAGATTGATTGCAATCTCGGGAGAGAAGGTCATCACGACACCGACGACAAACCAGATCGGAACACCCGCACAGATACATGCCATATACCGGCCGAATCTCTCGCGTGAGTTGAATAACATGCGCAGTTGTCCCCGGGCGACGTTCTGCGATTTCACCGCTTCGAACATTCCAGATTCGCAGACGGCGATTCGCAGGACGAGCAACGCTAATCCCGCACAGCCTCCAACGATGTACGCTGTCTTCCAATCAAGGAGCTGAGCACACAAACCCGAGAAGAAACTTCCGGCAACACCAACTGTCGCAACGATGGTCGTCCCATAACCGCGGCGGCGTGCGGGAAGCAGCTCGCTGACAAGCGTAATCCCAGCGCCGAGCTCTCCGGCTAAGCCAAGTCCTGCGATGAAGCGGCAGACAGCATAGCCTTCGACCGATGAGATGAAGCCGTTAGCGATATTTGCGATCGAGTAGAGAATGATCGAGCCAAAAAGCACGGAGATCCGTCCCCGTTTGTCGCCGAGAATTCCCCAGGCGACCCCTCCGACAAGAAGACCAACGAGCTGCGTGTTGAGGAGGAAAACGCCCCAAGAGGTCACCTCTTCAGGAGTTAGACCGAGGCTCTGAAGACTTGAGACGCGGACCGCGCTGAAGAGCAGCAGGTCGAACACATCAACAAAGTAGCCCAGCGCAGCGACAATGATCGCCATCCACGCCGCTTTTGAGATTCGCTCCTCAGACATCTGCGCTCCGATAAAGGCACCCTGAGACTTCGGCCCGAAATCTTGGGAGTGATACTTCAGCCGGACGCGAGTGTTCGGGAAAAGGCGGCAAAGTGCAAACCGTCTCGAGGCCCCGGTGTAGAATTGGAAGCGGCTTAAGGGGTGCCTGGGGCCGGAACTGGCGAGGATCTCTCAAGGATCAGTTCTTGAGTCGCACTATCTATCAGGCGGAGCTTCACCGGTGTTCTGAGGCTCGTGAGCATTGCATCGAGCGAAGCGAGGAATTTCTGGCGAGCGAACTGCGGCATCTGATCCATTGGGAACTCGTTTAATGAGACCTCGACGATCTCCGCGCGCGGCCACTGGATCGAAGCTATTTTCGGACCGAGGATCGGATGCTTCCGGAAAAACTGATCGACACCCGCCGCCGGAGACACCGGACGCGGTGCTTCCACAGGCTCGCTCTCCGGCTTATCGACATTCGTGAGAAACTCTTCGACGACTCGCTTCCCTGCTTCGTCCGGCGCGAGTGCAAACGCTTCCTGTGCCGACTTCCGGGCGCCTTCCCGGTCGCCGCTCATTTTCTGCGCAAGCGCGAGGCTCAGTTTTGCCGGGAAGAACTTTGGATTCTCCGCCGCAAGCGCTGCGAGATCATCCCGCGCCGCCGCAGGCTCTCCCATCTGAAGACGAATCAATGCCAGATCAGTTCGCGCTTTCGGATCGTTCGGCACAACTTTCAGATATCGATCGTAGTATTGCTTCGCCTTATCGAGCACCCCGCTTTCGAACGAGAGATGCGCAAGTCCGAGGAGTGCGCGAGGATCCTCCGGGCGTTTGTCGAGCACCCGACCGTACACCTGAAGCGCTCGGATCAAGCTGCCGCCATCCGATCGCTTCAGACCTTCTTCGACGAGCGCCTCTGCAAAAGCGATCGCCTTCTCCGGATCAGCCGGGTCGGAGTCCGTTCGCTCCTGGAGGTTACGCGTCTCCGGCGAGAGCTCGGCCGGTGCGACGTTCCCGCGCTCACCGCTCTTCGGATTGAGAACCGGGCGCCCCAGATAGCTGCTGAGTGAAAAGCACACGATCCAAAAGGCCGCGGCACCGCCGAAAAGTGCGAAGATGCAGGTGAAAAGTTGTGACGCCGTTAACGGCGTCTGACTGGCTTTCTGATCCAATGCCCTACAGAGTCTCTTCGCCCGAGCTTAAAGCTTCGGTATCGAGCTCGTCCGAAAACTCCGTATCGACCGTGTCGGAGGTTTCGGTTGTTTCCGCGGTGGTCGTATCAGTTTCCGAAGTTCCGGAGCAACTCAGCTCGACACTTGCGGAAACATCTTCAAACGCCGTGACACCGCTGAGCGAGACGGCACTTACCGACGAACCACCGGTTGTTACCGAACCGGTCAGACTTGCCGAAAAATTGCCCGGCGCGACGGAGAGCTCGAAGTTCGCACCGGAATCATTCGTGCCGGAGCCTGCGAACTGGATCTTTCCATCCGACTGGCAGATCGAATCGACCTCGCAGATAGTTGCCGTCTGGGCACCCGCGCTGATTGAGAAGCTCGTTGAAGAGCTAAGCAGCACCTCGGCGACCATGCCGGTAATCTCTACCGTCTGCGATGGAACTCCGGTCGTGTCCCCCGAATCGCTCGTTTCAGTCGCTGAAGTCGTAATTGATAAATTACAGCTGAGATTCGCCGAGTCTCCCGGATTAACCGTCAACGCCGGCGAGAAAGTCGTATTGCCGGCCCGGTCGAGAGCAACAACACGGAACGTAGCCGGAAGCCCTTCTTTCACCGTGGTCGAACGAAGCACTCCTGCAGTCACGTCCATTCCGGCGGGAAACCCGAGAAACGGATTTACCAATCTCCAGGCCTGAGCCCCCTTTTCCAGGACCCACAATTCGGTTCGGATATCGGGAGCCGCGCTGTCATCATCTTCACAGGCCCAAAGAATCTGAAACGGAACTCCGGCGGCGCTGGGCGCCTGCACGGTACAATGCGGCGGCGTGAGATCCCCTCTCCCGCGAAACCGTTCCGGGCGGCCGCCGAATTCCAAGGTCTCCGCAGAAACGCCTTGTGGATTAGAGAGAAGGGCGGTCATCGGAAGGACGGCTAGGGCGCATGCGCGAATGAGGTGCTTCGTCATATTCATAGAGTTGAGCCTGCGCTGATCCCCGGACGACAAAACCCCGGGAACGAAGCCCCGGCAACAAACACAGGTCCGAGGCGTTTTCTTTTATTTCCTTAGAAGATAAGGAGTTTAAAAGGCCCCGGGCCAACCGGCAATGGACATTTTCGAGCGTCTTACTGAGTTTCACCTGCTGCGATTCGCGGCTATCTTCGCGCTCGGGCTCGCTGCGCAATGGGTAGCTTGGCGATTTCGCATACCGGCGCTTCTGAACCTGCTCGTGGCGGGATTTCTCGCCGGTCCGGTCACCGGGCTGCTCGATCCGGATATCCTCTTCAATGATCTCCTCTCCCCGGTAATCGCCCTCTCGGTTGGATGCATCCTCTTTACGGCCGCCGCGGAGCTACAGCTCTCTGAGCTGAGACGGGGCCCGAAGGTCCTGTTTCGCCTCGTTTTCGTCGGAGCGCTTGTGACTTTTGTCGGAGCGGCCATCGCGGCGAAGTTTATCACCGACGTCAATGCTTCGGTTGCAGCACTGCTCGGTGCGATCGCCATTCTGAGCGGTCCAACCGTAATCATTCCTCTACTGCGCGAGACTCCGTTGAAAGGAAATCTCGGCGCTCTTGTTCGCTGGGAGGGAAGTTGCCTGGAGGGGGTCGGCACAGTGATCGCTCTGATCACTTTCCAGATCGCCTACGGCCTTGCAAAAACCGACTCCCGCTTCGATGCAATCTGGAATGTCGCGAAAACCCTGCTGGTCGGCGGGGGCTTCGGAGCATTTTCCGCTCTGCTCGTCGTCGGCACAGTTCGTGCGCTGCAGATCCCCGACATGCTCAAGGGGGGCGTCTGTCTTGCGATCTTGCTCGCCGGATTCGCCCTCTCCTACTTGTTCGTGCCGGAATCAGGCCTCCTAACCGCGGTCGTCGCAGGCCTGATTCTCGGCAACCAAAGGCTCGTGAGCGTTCAGCGCTATCTTGAGTTCGGAGATCTCTTGCGCATTCCACTGTTCTCCGCGCTCTTTGTCATCCTGGCTGCGCGCGTCTCTGTTAGCGCTCTCGGAGAGTTCTCTCGCGAAGGTCTGCTCTTCATCCTGGTGCTCGTCTTCATCGTCCGTCCGCTTTCAGTTTTTGCGGGGACGATTGGCAGCGATGTCACGGCGCGAGAACGTCTCTTTCTGAGTTTCTTTGCGCCGCGAGGTGCTGCCGCGGCGGCACTCGCGTCGCTCTTCGCCTTGGATCTCCTCGACCTCGGATATCCCGGAGCGGAGCGGATCGTTCCGCTGACGTTTTTAATCATCATCGTGACTGTCGGAGTCTACGGTTTGAGCGCGCCGATCGTCGCGAGACTTCTCGATCTGGCAGAGCTGACCCCGCGCGGAGTTCTGATTCTCGGAGCACACGATTGGGCGCGCGAGGTTGCGAAGGCGCTGATGCAAGCCGGCCTGCGAGTGCTGATCGTCGACTCCAATCAGTACAACATTCTCGCCGCGCGGCGCGACGGGATCCCCGCTCGCTGTGAGAACATCTTTCTCGATCATTCCCTCGACGAAGTCGTTCTCGACGGAATCAAACACTTTCTCGCGCTGACCTCGAACACGGAGGTGAACACGCTCGCTTCGTTGCATTTCGCCGAGCTTTTCGGCGCCGGAGAGGTCTATCAGCTGGCCGGGCAGGAACGCGCCCCTACCCAGCTACCGACCCGG
>CAYOAK010000048.1:0-19232 GCA_964401925.1 uncultured Bdellovibrionales bacterium
GCGGATTCATGGCGCCCCCCTGGTCGGCAGGATTGGCGAAAAGTCGGCGCGGGCGGGACGGCGACGCGGGCGGAAATCCGGCCCGAATTCGGCCGCCGCCCTGAAAACGTGCGACGCCCTGCGACGTTGTGCGAAAGTTTGTCCCGGAAGCGAAAGACTTTGTCCTCGATCGAGGGGCAATAACGGGGACCATGCGACTGAATCTGGCCATTGAACATCGGCGAGCGCTCGACGTTCTGCGCGATGATTTCATGCGCTTCTGCCGTCGTGTGCGTGATGTAGCAGGGGATCTGTTTTCGCTCGATTTTATCAGTGCGAAACGAGAACGGCTGAATCGGCGTATCGCCCGGCTGTTCGATCGTTTTCGAGAGGTCAATCGAGCGCAGCGAGAAGCGGGCAGGGGTTCCGGTCTTCATCCGCCCCATGCGCAGACCGAGCGAAGCGAGCGAATCGCTGAGCTTGTAGCTCGCCTTTTCACCGACGCGGCCGCCTTCGGTCTGCTGCTCGCCGGTATGCATCAAACCCCGCAAAAACGTGCCCGTAGTGAGGATCGTCTGCCGGGCTTCAATCCGGGTTCCATCTTCGAGAAAGATTCCGTGAACGGTTTCGCCCCGCAGATCGAGCGCGCCGGCGGCGCCTTCGATAACCGTGAGGTTGGGGCAGGTGAGGCAGGCCCGGAGAATGCGCGCCTTGTAGAGATCGCGATCTGCCTGCGCGCGCGAGGAGCGGACCGCCGGGCCCTTTGAGCTGTTCAAGGTCCGGAACTGGATGCCGGTCTCATCAATTGCGACCCCCATCTCCCCAAAGAGGGCATCGATCTCCTTCACGAGCTGGCCCTTGCCGAGTCCGCCAATCGCGGGGTTACAGGACATCTGCCCGATGGTGCTCTGAGAAAAGCTCAGAAGGGCCGTTCGTGCCCCCATCCGGGCCGAAGCCAAGGCCGCTTCCGTGCCAGCGTGACCGCCGCCGACGACGAGTACGTCAAATTGCCGTGAAAAGGTCATTTAATTAAAGCAGTTACGGATAACTGACCCAACGAGTGACAATTTATCACCAAAATTGGGTTGTTGCCCGGGGGATTACCACGGGCCGAGCCCCAGGTCGAAAGGGCGGGAATTCAGACCGGAGGCCTGAAGCGTACGGCGCTTTCCGGCCGATAACAGATCAGGGCCAAAAGCAGTGAATCATCTCGTTCAACCAAACGTGCAGCGGATCAAGCTCCGCGAACCTCTGAGCACCCCATCCGGTGAGCAGGAGTCATACGTCCACGTTAAGCCCACGCTCTCCGTACTTCCGCTCGAGCCTTCCTTCTTCCTCCGGTACTGGAAGCCCGCCTGCATCGTCGCTCTGAGTATCAGCTGCTGCGTCGCAATTGTGCGTGGCCCACTTTCGAACTCGAAAGGAAAGGGCTCGCTCGAGGTCTCTTTGGCATCGCTGGCGGAACTCCAGGAAGAGGCCATCAATGTCGAGGAACTCGACCTCGGAAATGGGGACTACACCCCGGTGATCTACAGCGGTTCGGAGTTTCAGGCTCGCATGGAGCAGCCGCGGTCAACCGCTCCGGTCGTCGTATCCTCGGAGTCAGACGCTCAAGCGGCTCAAGTGCAAGCAGCACTGGATGCGGCGCGCATCCGGGCAGCTGGACGGAAAGACGAGCCCCGGCAGCATGAAGATCTTCGCAGCATGGTGAAGTTCATCTCGGGCCTCATCGCCGTGCATCGTCCGAACATCACCGATTGCGGAAAAGTTGCCGCCCAGATCGTTAAGCACAGCGCCCGCGCGAAGGTCGATCCGTTTCTTGTCGCAGCCATGATCTCCGTGGAGAGCCGGTTCGGCCAGTCGGAACGCTCGAGCGTCGGCGCAGTCGGCCTGATGCAGCTGATGCCGGCAACTGCGCGCCATGTCGCCGATCCGAAGCAAGCGATTCGGCCGAGTCTCACGGACGTCGCGACAAACATTCAGCTCGGCGTCGACTACTGGAACGAGCTCTCGAAGCGCTACCGCGGGAATACATTCGTTGCGCTCGCGGCCTACAATTGGGGCCCGGGGAATGTCGATAAAGTCTCTAGGAATCCTCAGCGTTTCCCCGGCAGTGTGGCGAAGTACGCTCGCACCATCATGGAGCGTCACCGCAACTGGGCGAACCACTTCAAGAACGCGAAGGCCGGGGCTTCCGAGCTCGGCTGATTTCGCCTTCCGTCCGTGCTACTAGCCCCGAACACTGTGAGCTTTTGCGCTCCGCTCTTTCCCTAAACTCATCGGTGCAGAATCCTTTGCGCGTTTACTCTCATGGGGCACTCTTACAGGCTCCTCCCTATGCGAGAGACGCGAGAGCGAAAGGTTGTTGAAGGGAGGTGATACTCTTGGGATGGAGCCCCGACAAAGGGCGCGAGCGCTGGACCCCAATCGCTAAGGATCAGAAGCACCGCTACAGCATCAAAGGCCACGAGCGCATCCGAATCGCGCGCGAAGAGAAGGAAGCCCGCGAAGCTGCGATGGCCGAGCGGCGAACGGCGCGCGATGAAGCCCGCCAGAGGAAAAATCCGCTGACGTGGCTCGACGAAGCCCAAGTGCAGCTCCTGAAATATGAAGTCGCCTGCGCGGGATATAAGCTGCGGGAGTTCGGAAAATTCTACCTGGCGGTTGCCGCGGCAAACTTCGTGAACTACCGGGCCAAGCAGCTGTTCGCCGCTGGCCAGTTGCAGCGCCGTGACGACCTGTATGCGATCAAATACCGGCTCGTCCAGTACATCGGCGAGCACCATCCCGAAGCGATCTACGACCCTTCACAGGACCGTCCCGCAAGGCTCGGAAGGTGGGTCCGCGATCCGGAGACAGGCAAAAGCCGCGAGGTGATGGAGGAGGTGACGCTGGGAATCCTGTATGTCGAGACAGCCATCGGGCAGCTTTCGTTTCACTTCCCCACAAACGTGCTGGACCTACAGAAGATCAAGCGCCGGGGACCGGTCGTTTTCCGCCCGGAGCTGAATCAGAAAGATGCTCCTTACGTCCTTGAGAAGTTCGCGCTTCTTGAGAAACTCCGGCCGAATACCTCGATCGACGATGTCGTAGCGAAAGCTCTCAAACGCGGGCCGAAAGCTCCATCCGAGGTAAAGCTCTCGACCAAGGCCCGGCGCCGGCTTCTTGAAGAAAAGCGCAATGAGCAGGTTCGTAAGAATATTCGTGAGAAGTGAAGCCGTGATTCAAGAATCGCGGACAATCCGCCTCACTCTCCCAGTTATGAACGCTCTCGTCTCTCAGTCCGCGTAACGGCCTAGGCATTTTTCCGCTTCCGGAATGCCGCCACGAGGCCGGTTCCGAGGAGCAGCATGGAGGCCGGCTCCGGAACGGCAGGACTGCCCAATTGAGGACCGTTTGCCAGGTCGTTGATGAAGTAACCGCCCTGAGCGGTCGACTGGTAGGTGCGTGAGGCTGTCGCTAGGTCCACTTTGTAAATTCGGCTGTCTGCGGTCGTAATTGCGAACAGCGTCCCGTTGACGAATGCGAGCTGTCCAAACCAGTCGGTCGTAATCACGTTGTAGTTAAACTGATCACCGGCTTTTTCCCCGAGATTCGCGCTGCTTCCCGCCAGGTTCACGCTCATCAGAATGTTCTGACCCGTCGCATCCAGCCCACCGCTGAAATAGAGCATTCCGCTTGAGTTAATCGCCAAATCTCCACCCGACACAGCTCCGAACGTGAGCGCGAGCGCACTCATGTGCTCGGCGGTCCCGTCCTTGTTTATGAGCACACGCTCGATCTGCGTCCCGCCCTGCGAGATGTAGTGATAGACATTTCCGTAGAACGCGCCGGTGGCATTCGCGCCGTGAAGCGTCGCGACTTTGACTGACTGTCCGGTCACCGGATCGAGCCGGTAAAAGGAATCGCCGTTGAACTCGCAGCAGGTGCTGTAGAAGAATCGGCCGCTGCCCGCGTCATATCCGAGGCCATTCGGCGAATAGATGCCGGTATTCGCATCTGAAGGAAGGGAGGCGACCACCTTGGTCGCCCCGGTGACGCTGTCGATTGAGATGAGGCTTCCCGGGTTTACGCCGCGATCAAACGCCGAAAGCCCGTAGAGCGTCGATGCCTCGGAGAGACATGGGAGCATGAGCATTGCTGCAACTGCGAAGAGTCTCGCGAGGGGACGGCGCATCAGAGATTTCATAACGATTGGCCTTAAGACAATAACCAACATCGTTATTGTGTCGGCGCATCCCGGTTGGAGCTTCAACAGCACTGGAAGATCGTGGCCGAATCGGATCGCATCTGCCGGAATGTTGTGAGGTTAAGCGATCTTGCAGAACGATTTTGTTGCAAATTCTGGGCGTGGGCATGCAAGTCCCATGCTCAGGCACTGCGATACGCCGACACCGGTTGATTAATGAGTCTCGAAAATCTGCGGGTCGGGGTCCGAGAAGAACTCCTTATGCAGCCGCTGGGCCGCCGACTGCACATCCGCATCGCTGACAACGATGCTCAGATTCACGTTCGACGCGCCCTGGCTGACCATTCGGACGTTGATGTCTCCGAGTGCATCGAACACCCGGCGGAGCACACCGCAGCGATGGTTCAGGCCTTCGCCGACGAGCGAGATGATTGACTCGCGCTCTTCAACTTTCACATCCGAAAATGGGCTCAGATGCGCAACAAGAGCGGGAAGCCGCTGGGGGGCGTCCACTGTCAGCGAGATGCTCACTTCCGAGGTGGCCACCACGTCGATTGAGGTTTCGTAGCGATCGAAGACGTCGAAGATCTTCTTGAGAAATCCATGGGACATCATCATCTGCGTGGAGTGGACATGCACGATGGCCACACCGCGCTTGATGGCGATCGACTTGAACAGATTCGGAGAGGATATCGGGTCAACCGTCAGTCGAGTGCCTTCCGCCTTCGGAGAGTGGGTGAACATGATCCGCACGGGGATATTTGCTTCGCGGGCGGGCACGATGGTCGCGGGATGCAGCACCTTCGCCCCGAAATAGGCGAGCTCCGAGGCCTCGGCGAAAGAGAGCCTCTTAATCCGGTGGCTTTCCGGCACGAGCCTCGGATCGCAAGTCAGCATCCCGTCGACATCGGTCCAGATCTGGATCTCCGATGCTCCGCAGACAACTCCGAAGACGGCCGCAGTGTAGTCCGAGCCGCCCCGTCCCAGTGTCGTGGTCACGCCCTCGCGCGTAGCGCCGATGAAGCCCCCTAGAACAACGACGTTGTCCTTGAAAAGGGGAAGCAGCTGCTCCTCCGCCCGGCGCCGCGTTTCCTCGATCATGGGCGTGGCCTGAAGATGGCGGTCGTCGGTGACGAGCAATGAACGCGCTTCGTATTGCATGGCGCGGACACCGAGGCTGCGAAGCGCATCGGCGATGATGAGACTGGAGATCCGCTCACCAAACGAGGCGACCAAATCAAGCGCCCGCGGAGTCAGCTCCCCAAGAGCAGAGAGGCCGCTCACGATTTCGAACAGCTCCTCGAAGCGCTCTTCGACCGCGCCCCCGACAGAGCCTCCTTCTCTCAACGTGTAGATGCGAAGCTCACGAAGCGCCTGCTCAGCCTGAGCACGCTCTCCGCGGGCGGCGATGCGGGCAATGTCGAAGAGGCGGTTGGTCGTTTTCCCCATAGCCGAAACAACCACAAGGGGATTTTGATCGGCATACGAGCGGATGATGTCGGCACAGCGTGCAACACCACTGCGTGACTCAAGGGTTGAGCCACTGAACTTCATGACCAACATCTTTGTTACTCCTCGAACGACCGCCTGAAGAAAAGGCAGGCAGCACATATGCCTCAAGGGCTCCGCTGTAAACGGCCCGCGTCAATAAAGACGACGAAAGGATATTCGGCAGAAGTGCGGTTTTTGGGCGCTTTTGTGCGAGATTCAACAAATAGGCGAAAGACTCAACGCCGCCCGGGAATGATCTACCCGGCGCGGCCGCGTAACACCGAGAGGTGACTCGTCAGAAGCCGTTGAAGTTGCTCGGTAGGTTGCATGAGCTCGCGCGCGCGGCTGCCATCCCGTTCCCGGGTGAATCTTCCGACCGCGAGCAGCTGGTGAGATTCTCCAAGATAGAAATTCATCTGAGTGTAGCCGCCGACAACCGCCACCCGGCCCCGGTGATCCGGAGTCGCCTCATAGGTCCTGTTCACGATGATCTTACGGATCCCATTTTCGAACTGGTGCCGGTTCGGTTCAAGTGCGTAGACGCGGGAATGGATCTCTGCATGACGCTCAATTCCCTTCGGCTGCCGATCAACGGACGGCATACGAAGCTCTGTTCTTAGTTCGACACCCTCGCGGCGGCGCTCAGCCTCTTGCTGCGCGAGATTCGATCCTGCCGACATAGAAACCTCTTGATTCGATCCGTTTCGCACAAATACCCTTTAAAACCGCCAGAAATCGAGGTTTTGCCTCGGTTAGTGGTTCCGCTTAAGCGTTATGGAAAACCCCTCCCTGGGAGATTCCCCTAGAAACCAGCATCGAATTTCTGTTCGTGAGAAAAGTAACAAAACACAGCAAAAACCGGGCCCGGAACGTTGTTGGCAGCGATACGCAATGAGGCGGGACGCACTTGATCGCCGTGCATCTGATCGCTTCTGTCCGCTGATTTTTCGGGCGTGATCGGGGCGCCGCGCGTGAGCTCGTACAGACCTGCGGATCGAAATTGTTCGCATCTGTGCTGCGATCTTGGAGACGAGCGACTCAAAGACCTCGTCGTTGAAGCCCTCAAGGCTTAATGCGCGCCGGATCTCGGCCGCTGCTTCAAAAACCTGCGGACCGCGTTCATTAAACTTCATCCCGTCCATGCAAATCTCCTTCCGTCGAAGATTTGAGGGAAAAAACATTCATCCTCAGGAGGAAGCTCCTGCAGAGGATGCGAAGTTTCGGCTACGCCAGAGGTGATGGAGGAGAGCAGAAAGCTCATTATAATCCTAATAATCAGTGGCTTTCATCCTATGGCCGGTACAGGTTGGCCATTTCGCACAAATCCACCAATCTGCCGCATAAGGCCTATGTCCATAGGTTCGGTAGAAGAGAAGGAGGAGGCATCACGATGCCCAAAGCCAAAACTGAAAGATACAAGCGGTCGCCTGTCCGGGCGCGCTTCAGAACCACTGAGTTCCCGAAGTGGTTCAACATGTCGGAGTTCGACCGCTGGGTGAAGCTGTACGAGGCGATCCCGCAAGAACTTCGCGCGGAAGCGCTTCGCATGGTGCGCGCCGGAAAGCGAAAGTCGCACCAGCCGTACAGTAATTTCACGGTGCGTTCGGTGACGCTCACCACGAAGGGGGAGCTTGTAGACGGCGGCAATGTCGAAAACGCGTCGTATGGTCTGACGGTCTGCGCCGAGGTCGTGAGCCTGTCCCACGCGGCCGCATGCGCGAAGATCGGACGGGCCGGCCGCAAGGCGTCCGCGCGTATGATCGTGGTTTACGCCCCGATCGACCAGATCATTACGCCGTGCGGCCGCTGCCGCCAGTTCATTCGGGAGTTTTCCAAGATGCCGAAGAACACCCTCGTCTGGTGTGTCGGCAAGGATAAGTCCGGGAAGAACTCGGAGTACCTGTTCAGCCTCGAGTTCCTCCTTCCGTTCTCATTTGGAGGCGAATACCTGAAGTAAACGCCCCGCCCGTTCTTCATCCGCGCTTGGTCTTCCGAGGTGTGCAAGCGCAGCGATCGATCCATCACACCTCGGATCTCCTTCCGCGATTACCTCCTGAGAACTGCTGCCTATACAACTTCCCCTGACCTCGGGGTTACGACTCTCGGAAAGTCGGCACTCCTTTGGAGGCACTAAAGGAGGTTTTCAAAATACTCCGCGCAAAAAATCAGCCGGAGATCGTCAATACCTGAGTTAGCCGCGAAGCAGCCGAAGGGCGAGATCGGGAAGAAGGTTTGCTTGGGAAAGCACCGCCGACGCTGCCTGCTGGAGGATATTTGAGCGAATGAGATGCGCCGATTCCTGCGCGACATCTACATCGAGTATCTGGCTTGCCGCCGCGGCGAAGTTTTCTCGCGCCACGCGGACATTGTTTCCTGCGGTCAGAAGTCGGCTTCTGAAAGCTCCTAGGGCACCAAGCTCCTTCGATGCTCGATTCAAAACCAGATCGATCTCAGGGAGCGCTGCAATCGCATCCTCCTTGTTTGCGAGATTGAAGAAACGGAGACGGGTCGAGCTTTCAGTATTGGCGCTATAGAATTGCATCATCGAATTTCCGCTTCCCGGGACGGCGATATCGATGACCCCGGAGGAGCGAAACCGCCCGATCGCCGGTGCGCTCATCTCACCGGAACCGCCCGCCGACGCATAGTATGAATTTGGCGCGCGAAATGTCCCGTCGCCGTTTGACAAGAGTGCGGTCATAAAAGTGTTTTGGGCACTGCCGTAGGTAACGAGATCCGAAAGACCATCGTCGTTCAGATCAACAGCAGAGACGCTGACTATGGGCCATGACGCCCCAGCCGCGACCGTTCTTCCGGCTCGAAAAGTACCGTCGCCATTACCGAAATAATAGCTCATTGAGCTGCCGGCAGACCCGCTCACAAGGTCATAGTAACCGTCATTGTTGAAATCTGCGACGGCCACACGGACGCCGGCACCGGCAGGATCGAATATGCTCGGTGCCCTGAAGGTTCCATTTCCGTTTCCAAGGAAAATTTGATTGCCGCCAACCAGATCTGCGTATCCGTCACCGCTCACATCCTCGATTGTCAATCGGCTGGCTGTAGCCGCTCCTATGTTTGATGCGGCGCGAAATGTTCCATTGCCGTTTCCGAGCATTACCTGGGCAGAGGACGCAGCGTTCGCAATGACGATGTCTTGGTTTCCGTCGTTATTCAGGTCGCCCGAGACTGTTGAAGCAAGACCCGCATAGAGACTTGCGTAGGTTTGGCCGACACTGAAGGTTCCGTCACCATTTCCGAGGATTACCGCGAAGTTCACCGAGCTTGCGTCTCGCGCCACAAGATCAAGGCGGCCGTCGTTATTGAAGTCGTTACTATCGAGAGAATGAGTTCCTCCCGAAGGCAGCATGTAGACCGGCTGCCCGTAACTGAATGTTCCGTCACCATTTGAGAGAAGAAGCACTCCCGTGGAATAGCGGGAGACTACGACATCATCGAGCCCATCTCCGTTCACATCGCCGGCGATGAATGAGCGAGGCTGAGTCACCGCAATCGTGGCACTCGCAGCAAACGTCCCCGTTCCAACGTCTCGAGCTAACGACGATCCGAGGGACAGAAGGAGCGGGAGAAGCGACGAACTCGCTCCGGCTTGAATCTCAAGTGAATCCGCCTGACTATCGAGCGGCTTGATATCGTTAAACGAGACTGACTCGATAATGCGATTGAACTCTGCGGTCAGCTGATCCGCTTCTCTGTCCAGCGCGCGGCGTTGAACCGTGCCAAGTGTCCCATTTGACGACTGCACGGCCAGCTCGCGTATGCGAACAAGAACATTTTTCAACTCACCGAGAGCCCCCTCGGCTACATCGAGCAGGCCCATGCCGTCGTTAATATTTCGTACGGACTGGGAGAAAATCCGCG
Source organism: uncultured Bdellovibrionales bacterium (assembly GCA_964401925.1). Classification (GTDB taxonomy): domain Bacteria; phylum Bdellovibrionota_C; class UBA2361; order SZUA-149; family JADYYL01; genus CAYOAK01. The sequence goes on from CAYOAK010000048.1 coordinate 9,542, forward strand.
TATCCGTCTTCAGACCCGATGCGATTGCAAGACCTGCGGCATCATCGGAGGCGCGGTTCACTCGAAGTCCGGAGGAAAGGCGCTCAAACGTTCGGCGGAGATCTCCCGTCGATTCTGCGAGCCTCCGTTGTGCGTTCAATGACGCAATGTTCGTTGTTAACGACCGAACTGACACTACAAGTTACTTCCCTGAAACAGCTTCTCCTTGAGGGATCCGAGCGGCGTGCCGCACGGGGATCACCTCACTCGTTGAGACGGCAGAATGGGCACTTTTCTGCAGCGGGAAAATAGAGCGCTAACTATCTGTTGTTACTGCTATTTTAGTGGCTTCTCGATGCGAAGCTTGGAGATCGTATCTGACCCTAAGAGCTCAGCAGGCAATTCTTTCGGCTCCACGCAAGGCGGCTACACGAAATTGCGCACTCCTAATGAACAGAGCTGGGTGTCTCAAGCGCGCTCAGACATTTCGCAGCAGCTGCAAGGCGAGAGAGGGCTGCTGGTTGGCCTGGGCGAGAACCGCCGATCCCGCCTGTTGGAGGATTTGTGTCCGCACAAGTTGAGCGCTCTCTTCTGCGACATCGACTGAGCTGATCTGGCTCGCCGCCTTTTCGAAGTTCTCACTCGCCTGTCTAAGGTTCCGGACGGCGATGTCGATTCGGCTTGTGTGGGAACCGATTGTGCCGAGTTCACTGGATACTTTTGGAGGGCAGTTGTAAAAAACGTCAATCCTCCTAGTGCCCCTGCTTGCGTTCCAATGTTTGGGACATTTGAAAGCATCGCCGAACGCTGCGCCGTTTGAATCGAGACGTTCAATCCGTTCCCCGCGCGAAGGGCAAAATCCGGCACTCCGTCTCCGTTAAAGTCTGCTGCGATTGTTTCAAATTGCGTGACGCTACTGGCGCTTGTAGTGCGAATGGCGAACGTTCCGTTGCCATTATTTAGTGCGACAATTGAGTGCGTATTACTGTAGGTGACGAAATCATTCAGTCCGTCTCCATTTAGATCGGCGACTGCCGGCGCTCCGCCTCCGATGTTGACCTTCACGACTCCCGCCTTGAACGTGCCGTCTCCGTTTCCATAGCGAACGGTGACGCCGCCGCTCCCGAGGAGAATATCGGTGTTCCCGTCGCCGTCGATATCACCCGCCGAAACGGGCCCCCCCGGAGCGGAAAGGTTCGTATAGGCCTTGAAGCTGCCGTCTCCGTTTCCGAGCAAGATGTCGGTCCCGCCGGCCGCGACATTCCGGGCGAGAAGATCGAGATTTCCGTCATTGTTGAAATCTCCTGTGGCCATATTGAAGGTGTTGTTGCCTGCCGATCCCCCAATTGCCGCAACTATAGGAGCTTTGAAAGTGCCGTTCGCATTCGCCAGAAGCACCGAAGCTGCACCGGCGCCAAAGAGTAGATCGACCCTGCCGTCATTGTTAAAGTCGCCACCGACAGCATGCCGCGTCGTGACGTTTGTGTTGTAATTTACAGTTGCGCCTGTGAAATTGCCGTTACCGGTGTTCAGATAAATGAACGCTAGGCCGATCGAATTACCCCCGATGCCAATGTCAGCCTTTCCATCCCCATTGAAGTCGCTGACAATCGTGCCCATCGGCGCGTTCCACGCGACGCCTCCGAACTGCTGATTAAGACGGAATGTCCCGTCACCGTTACCAAAGTATGTTGTAAGCGTAGCAGCGGCATAGTTTACCGCAGCCAGATCGGTAATGCCGTCACCGTTCAAATCGCCCGTTTGGAGTCCAGTAATGCTTCCCGCGGCGAGATTCTGCGCTGGTTGGAGATCCCCTGTCCCGTAGCTGCGCAACAGGTCCGCTCCAATGCTGAGAGAAAGTGTTCCGGACGACCCATATCCACCCTGCAAATTGAACTGCTGGAGAGAGCCATCGATGAGAGCCAGGCCGTTGAGAGAGTTCGTCGAAACAATCCTGTTGTATTCGGATACAAGAGCGCTTGCTTCCGCTTGAAGCGCAGTGCGTTGGCCGTCGCTTAGGACACCATTTGCGGATTGCTCACTTAGTTCTTTGGCTCGGAGGATGATCGTCCCAAGCTGCTGAATTCCACCCTCTGCAATTTGAAGCAGGCTGATACCGTCGTTCAAATTTCGAATCGCTTGCGCATAAACCCGGCTATCCGTTTGGAGGGAAGAACTAATGGCAAGGCCTGCCGCATCATCAGACGCGCGGTTTACTCGCAGCCCAGATGAGAGCCTCTGAAAGCTCGTGCTCAGAGCAGACGTACTCTCCTGCAAACGCCGTTGAGCGTTCAGAGAGGCGAGGTTGCTGTTAATCGTTACCGGCATCCGAGCCGTACTCCTTTACAGATCCTATCGAGAAGAGCCCTGGTTAGAGGGATCACCTCACTCGTTGAGACGGTAGAATGATCACTTATCTGGAGCGGAAAGGTGGGCCAATAACCGTTTGTATTTGTTGTCGTTTTCTTTGCCGGCTGATGGAGTTTGGAGATGTAATCCGCCGGTGCGGCAGAAGAGACTTATCTCGGCGTTGATCAAGGTGGACACGAACGTGGACATCCCCCGTGAGAACGAGGCGAGGGGACTAGGCCGCCTCTGGCCTCGCCGGTGGCCCCACGGCCCAGTGAATAGAAAGTCCGCTTAAAAGGTTCGGAGCAGCTGCAACGCCAATCCCGGTTGCTGATTTGCCTGCGCAAGGACTGCGGCTCCCGCTTGCTGCAGGATGTTGCCCTTGGCCAGATTTGCCGCTTCGGTAGCAACGTCGACGTCGCGGATCTGACTCGCGGCGCTGTCGTAGTTGATGCGCGTTTGCTGCATAACGTTGATTACGGCGTGCAACCTGCTTTCGTTCGCCCCCGCCTGGCCGAGCGAAGCCGTGAGACGATCGAGCACTTGAGAAAATTGAGTCAGAGCTTTCAGCGAATTTTGCTTTGATAAGAGCGTGTATTGTCCGAGCGGCGTGCCCGCGATCGCCTGCGCGGAGCCATTTCCTAACAGCACTCCAAGAGCATCGGCAGCGGTGTCGTTGAAGATCAGGTCGACTCCTCCATCTCCGTTCACATCCGTTGCCGCCACCGAAAGGACGGTAGTACCGGCGGTGTATGTTTGCGCGACTTTGAACGTGCCGTCCCCGTTGCCCTGGAACAAACTGAGCCTCCCACCCCCAATCGAGACGAGATCCAATATCCCATCGGCGTTGTAATCGGCGGCTGTAAAATCGCTCGGTGATCCGTTTGCCGCATAGTCCCGTCTTGCGCGGAAAGTTCCGTCCCCGTTTCCGATGAATACACTGACCTGCTGTCCGGTTAGATCATTCGCGACGAGATCCGAGATCCCATCTTCGTTAAGATCTGCGGACATTATCGAGATGTTCGTGGTGCTCGCAGCATAAGTGGCTCTCGTAAGAAACGACCCATCCCCATTGCCAATGAACACGCTAATGAAACCGGGGGTCAACTGAGCCGTCGCGATATCGACAACTCCATCTCTATTGAAGTCGGCGGCGGCAGCGGCATACGGAGCCGTGCCGGCGGCATAGGAGCGTCTGGCACGGAAAGTTCCATCGCCGTTCCCAAGGAGAATATTGAGGTGGTTCGTTGAATTGTTCACTGCCACCATGTCCAGCGATCCGTCTCCGTTGACATCGGCCGTCGTGACAAACGGGGCGACCGAGCCGTTAGAATATGCACGCGAAGCCTTAAAGGAGCCGTCTCCGTTGCCGAGATAGACTCCCAGCTGGCCAACCGCGTCCTCCGCTGCGATCACATCCAAAACTCTATCGCCGTTCAGATCCGCTACCGTTACGTATCGAGGCGAGTTGCCGGAACCGTATGCCTGACGTGCCTTAAACGACCCATCACCATTTCCTAAAAGAACCGAGATCTGATTGCTCGTCCCATCCGCTGAGACGAGATCGGCGTATCCGTCGTTATTCAAGTCCCCAGATGTAAAGTTGAGTGGATCGGCACCTGTGGAGTACAGGTTCGGCGATGCAAACGTCCCATCAGGCGCTGAACCGCCGGCGAGACCAAGAGCGGAATATCCCGCCTGGACACTAAGAATGCCCTGAGAATTGTCGAGGAGGCGTTGGCCGTTGAACTGCGCTGTCTGTCTTATGCGCTGGTATTCTTTGCCTAGCGCCTGAGCCTCCACATCAAGCGACTTTCGCTGAGCGTAAGAGAGCACTCCATTAGAAGATTGCTGCGCCAGTTCTTTAAGTCTTGTCGTAATGTTTACAAGAGAGCTTAACGCGCCCCCAGCGATTGCGAAAAAACTCTCTGCGTCATTCGCGTTTCGAACGCCTTGAGTATAGACGCGCGAGTCGACATTGAGAGAGGAGGAGATCGCCAATCCGGCCGCATCATCCGAAGCTTTATTGATCCGCAGCCCGGATGACAGCTGCACAAAGCTCTGCTGCAGCGTCACAGTGCTTTGTGCCAAACGCCGCTGGGCGTTGAGCGAAGCGATATTGCTGTTGATCGTAAGTGGCATTCCCTGCCGGACGCTCCAATTCCAAAACTTCTGAAAAGAGCCCCGCTTCCTACAGGGTTCACCTCACTTGTTGAGACGGTAGAATGGGCACTTTCCTAGAGGGCGAAGTTGAAGGCCTAATCAACTGTATGCATTGAGGCTTTTTGCGGCTTGTCGATGCCGAGCCGGGTCCAGGGGAGGAACGATAGATTTGTTCGCGGCTGTTCGTGAGGCAGACACAAACGTCAACCCACGTCCGTGAGCAAGAAAAAGGAAGAGTGCTGAAGCACTCTGGATCAAATGATCCCAGGTTTGAAGCATCCTGTCCGATGGTAATTTCTACGACGCTAACGCTCCGGCGCGGACGAGCATCCGACGGAGCTCGGCAGGATCCGAAATATTCCAGACAATCACATCCAGCCGAGTCCGGAAGATATCGTCATCGCAATACTCGAGGTTTACTTCCACAATCCTAGTGGGAAGCTCCGGTGCCATACGCGCGATCGCTTTGGCCACCGTCTCGCCAGCGCTGTACGTAGGATCCATACCGATTGGACCGGTGTCGACTCGCTCCTCACTGAACGTTACCTGGCCGACTATTTCGCAGTACTCGTCGAACAGGTAGACCCATTGCCTCCATCCGCCCGGCCGGTCAGAACTTAGATCGAAAAACTGCCTGGGAACCATCTCGAGAAACCGCCGGTCTATCGTTTCAACGCGGTAAAAAGTTTCTTGAGATGCAGGAGTTACCGGGCACTTCTTTTCATACGTGTCTCTCGCGGTTACGATCTCTGGGTACTTCACTTCCCACTGCATCTTCACTTCACGATTCATTTTACTACCCTCTCTGAGCATCGCTCAGATTCAGGCCCCGGCATCGCCGCAGGCGGGCAAGGTTTCGACTGCTGGAACTGGGCGTGACCATGTTCCGGAAAAAAGCAAGACAAGTACTCTAATGCACTCCTCAGAGCGCATTAGAGCCTTGTCAGACTTAAGTCCAGAATCCGAACGGCCAAAATTTGAAGGCCGGTAAAGCCGCAACAAATAATTACTTAAGAACAGATATGCTCGACCTGAGATTATTTTCCAGAGAAAGAACCGTAACCAAAAAATGGAAAACAAAAACTAACGCTGGAACTTCAGCTATCTCTTCCCGCAAAAGCTGAGCTCTTGAGGCGAAAGACATCAGGGCCGAAAACAAACTCACAACAACCGATAACCGATATGTAAAAGACCACCGTCAGCAATCTAGGAGCTGGCGGGCAATCTCGGCTGTAAGGTTCAGAATGAGAGTGAAAATAAAACCGAGAAAACCAGACAATGGAATTATGAGCCGAATGGGCGAATCAATGCCGAACGACCCTTCCAGCACCTAATATCTTGATATCGCTCCTACTTCCCGATGCAGAATTTGGAGATCGGAGTTGGCCAGTTAGGGCGTATCCTATTTTTTGCGGTGTACCGGAAGGCGTGCAGAATTGTGGACACACAACATTGCGTACGCGAGTGCCAATCAAGCTTAGAAGTTTCTTAGCAGCTGCAACGCCAATCCCGGCTGCTGATTTGCCTGCGCAAGGACCGCGGCTCCCGCTTGCTGCAGGATGTTGCCCTTGGCCAAATTCGCCGCCTCACCAGCCACATCCACATCGCGGATCTGACTCGCGGCGCTCTCGAAATTGATGCGTGTTTGCTGCAACACAGCGGTGATGGTCTGCAGCCTGCTTTCGTTTGCGCCAACCTGACCGAGCGAAGCCGTCAAACGGTTGAGCACTTGATCGAACTGCGTCAGAGCTTGAAGGGAGCTCTGCAAAGAAAGGAGAGAATATTGCCCGATCGGCGTGGCGGCCACTGCTTGGCTCGCACCGTTCCCGAGGAACACACTGAGTCGATTGCTGAGGGTGGAATCAGCGGTCACCAGGTCAGCGAATCCGTCTCCATTGAAGTCTGCAGTTTTGACGGATCGTGGGTTGATCCCGGTCGCATATGTCTGCGCCAATCTGAACGATCCGTTGCCGTTTCCTATAAGCACTGCGAGATAGGTTCCCGCCGAGACCAAGTCGACGATTCCGTCCCCGTTCACGTCAGCGGTTGAGACAGAATACGGAGTGTCGCCCGTATCGTAGCCCTGCTCCGCTCGAAATGTGCCATTCCCGTTTCCTATAAGCACGCTCAGTTGCACGCTGCCCGCGGAGATGAGGTCCGCAACTCCATCTCCATTAAGATCTCCGGTTGTCACAGCAACGGGGAAAAAGCCGGCCGCGTACGTCTGGCCGGCATTAAACGTTCCGTTGCCGTTACCGATGAGCACACCAAGTTGATGGCTGGTAGTGTTTGCTGAAATGAGGTCGGCGATTCCGTCACCGTTCACGTCTGTCGTCGTGGCAGAGGTCGGGCCAACGCTACTTGCATATGCCTGCTTTGCTCTGAATGAGCCGTTACCATTGCCAATGAGCACGTCGACTTGATGGTTGCTGTAATCGGCAAATGCGAGATCTACATTGCCATCTCCATTAAAATCTCCCGTTACTGCTGACGCCAGAGGAGTATCGACTGCATAGGTTTGCGCGACACGAAATGATCCGTTGCCGTTTCCGAGTAGCACGCTTACCTGACTGTTAGCCTGGTCACCGGCGATTAGATCCGCAATTCGGTCCCCGTTAACGTCTGCGGTTGTGACAGCGTTCACACTATTCCCGGGTGCGTATGTCCGCGCTGCCTGAAAAGTGCCATCACCGTTTCCCATGAACACACTGAGCTGGTTGCTAGCCAGGTCAGCCGAGACCAGGTCAATAATTCCGTCCCCGTTCAAATCAGCCGTTGCGACAGAATTTGGACCGATGCCGGTCGCTAAATTGATTGCTGCAGCAAACGTTCCATCCGCCGCGTTCCCGCCCGACAAGCTGAGCGCCGAATACGCTACCTGCACGTTTAGCGCACCCACGCTGTTATCTAAGAGATTCTGCCCATTGAATTGGGTCGTCTGCCTGATGCGTTGATATTCTCTCCCAAGCGCTTGTGCTTCAGCATCAAGTGATTTTCGCTGAGGGGATGAGAGCACACCATTCGACGACTGCTGCGCGAGCTCCTTGAGTCGGGTCGTGATGTTTACCAACGAAGTGAGAGCGCCTTCGGCAATTCCGTAAAAGCTCACCGCATCGTTCGTGTTGCGAACCGCTTGTGTGTAGACGCGGGAATCGACCGACAAGGAGGAAGCGATAGCAAGTCCTGCAGCATCGTCACTCGATCTGTTTATTCGCAATCCGGAGGAGAGCCGTTCAAAGCTGCGTTGAAGCCCGCCTGTGCTTTGAGCCAAACGTCGCTGCGCATTCAGAGACGAGATATTGCTGTTGATCGTTAATGGCATTCCCTGCCGTACGCTCCGCTTTCAAAACTTCTGAAAAGAGCCCCGCTTCCTACAGGGTTCACCTCACTCGTGGAGACGGTAGAATTGGTGTTTCTCTAAAGCCGGAAGAAGGAACGGTAACGGCTAGTATTTACTAGTGTTTTGATAAGCTCCCGGGGGAGAGCTTGGAAAGAGGAGCCGAATGTACGGAATTAACGCATCAGAATAGAGCCGGGTACTTCAGCGCGCTCAGACATTTTGGAGCAGCCGCAAGGCGAGAGAGGGCTGCTGGTTTGCCTGCGCTAAGATCGCCGCTCCTGCCTGCTGCAGGATGTTGTTTCGGACAAGATTGGCACTCTCTTCAGAGATATCCACATCAGCGATCCGGCTTTCGGCCGCCGAAAGCTCCTGCTTCGACTGGGCCCCTACATTCACAGCGGTGCCGAGCCGGCTCATGTGAACACCGATCGTTCCCCGTTGCTGGCCGATCTGAGAGACCTTTTGCTTCATCAGCTCAAGCGCCTCTTTGGCCCCGTCTCTTGTACGGAGTGAAAACTGGAGAAGCGGGGCGACGCCGACACGGGTGTTCCCGATGAAAACGGAGGCACCCCACTGAGCGCCGCCGTAGTTCGCAGCGACAATATCTGAAACCCCATCGCCATTGATATCGCCGGTAGTAATTCCGCGAGGTCCTCCCAGTGCCGCCATGTCACTCTTTGCCCGGAGAGTGCCGTTTCCGTTGTTCAGAAGAACTGAAATTGTTGCTCCTGTTTCATTCGCAGTGATGACGTCCAAGGATCCATCGCCATCCAGATCCGCAAGGGTGACACCGCGAGGCGTTGCATCCGATTGATACGCATTTCCGGCGCGAAAAGTTCCATCCCCGTTTCCGGCAAAAAGGGAGACGGTGCCCCCGGCGCGGTTCGTTGTGACAAGGTCGAGAACTCCGTCTCCGTTTACATCCCCGATAGCGGTCGCATAGCTGTCTGCGGCAATAGCAACCTGCTGGGAGGCCCTGAAACTTCCGTTGCCGTTTCCGAGAAGCACGGCTGCGTCCGGACCGTTTCTCCCAATCACCATGTCAAGGTTGCCGTCGCTGTTCAGGTCGACGAGCTTCAGATCAACCGGTCCGCCGCCCGCCGCATAAGCTGTCCCCGTCGTAAAGGTTCCATCCCCTCGGCCGAGCATCACGGACATTGTGCCGGCGACATAGTCAGAGTTTACGACGATGTCATTCTTGCCATCCCCGTTCACATCGCCCACTGCGATTGTGCGGACATCCGGCCCTGCGACGGAGTTTGCAGCCGCGCGGAGGGTCCCATTTCCGTTGTTGAGAAACACCGAAATGTTTGTGCCCGACGAGGAGACGACGTCTATGGCACCGTCACTGTTGAAGTCGCCAACTGCTGCGCTTGAGCTGCTTCCTGCGTAAGCGCTGTATGCAGCAAAGCTGCCGTCACCATTCCCGAAGGCTATGCCCACTTGCGTAAGCTCCGCTGCGACAAGATCTGCGCGTCCATCGCCGTTCATGTCTGTGAGTGTGACCGAATTGGCCCGGGCTGCATGGCCGTATACAACAGCAGCGCTGAGCGTCCCGGTGCCCATTACCCCTCCCGTCGATATCGTCTGCGATCCGCTGTCGCCGTACCCAGACTGAATCCGAAGGGTTCCATTCGTTCCGTCGAAAAGCACCATCCCATTGAATTGCGTGGTCTGAGCAATTCGAGTGAACTCTTTCCGGAGCGCCTGAGCCTCCTTGTCGATTGTGCTTCTCTGCGCTCCTCCGAGCGTTCCGTTTGCCGCCTGTTCCGAAAGCTCCTCGAGCCGGATGGTGATGTTCATTAACTGATCGAGAGCGCCGTCAGCGATATTCAGAAGCGAGACTCCGTCGTTCAGGTT
>CAYOAK010000049.1:0-2267 GCA_964401925.1 uncultured Bdellovibrionales bacterium
TGGCGTGGAGCGGCGACGTACCACCGGCCGACCAGGTGGTCCGGACCAGGCTCATTTTGTAGAGTGTCACCCAATCATCTCCGCGTTCGGATGGTTCGCATAGACGGTACACTGGTTGTTCCAGGGCGTCAGGTGCTGAGTTCCAGCGCCCCTATCGAAGGAGCATTTTGAGCCAAGACAACACCCAAGTCGTGCAGTTGATTGAAGCGATCGATAGTCGCCTAAAAAAGGTTCATACACAGAGCCTTGACCTTTCTTTCAACGAACTTCTTGACATGCATCAGGCCGGAGAGCTCAACATCACCCCGGAATACCAACGCCTGTTCCGTTGGTCGGAGGGTGCCCAATCGCGGTTCGTCGAGTCTCTTTTACTCGAGATGCCCGTTCCGCCGATCTACGTCATCGAAGAAGATGACGGTCGCTATCTGCTCATCGATGGCCTGCAAAGAATCTCATCTTATCTGCATTTACGCGGTAGGTTGACAGCGGAGCATCTTGACCCCCCCGTCCATGCGGGTCAATTGCTGGTACTGAGCGACTGCGACATCGTCGCCGATCTGAACGGGAAGACGTACAACGATCTGGGAACAGCTCTTCAGATCCGACTCAAGCGCGCTTTCGTAAGGGTTGAAGTTGTCCGGAAGGGAAGCGACGCGCGGTTCAAGTATTGGATGTTCAAGCGTCTGAACACCGGTGGCCATCTGCTGTCCGATCAACAAGTTCGAAATTGCACCATTCGACTTCTTAACCCTAAATTCAACGATTTCATTATCGAGCTCAGTGGTACCCCGGAATTCAAGGCAACAACCGAGACGCTCTCGCAAGAGCGCCGCCTCGATGTCTACGATCAAGAGCTTGTGCTGAGATTCTTCGCTCTACGGAACCATCGACAGTTCTTCAAACACGACGTTGACGACTTCTTAACGAAGTATATGGAAGGCGTATCCGATCCTGACATCGGCTTTCCATTTGAGTTCGAGGAACAAAAGAAAGCCTTCACTTTTACCTTTGCCGTACTTGCGAAGACGATGGCAGACGACGCCTTTGCGTATGCCAATCGGAATCGAGACAAATTGAACCGCGGCTTTAGCGTTTACCATTTCGAGAGCTTCACTATAGGTCTACAAGAACACCTCGACCGGATTGATCTTGAAAATCAGACTCTGATCGACAAACTGAAGGATACATTTGTTGCAATCAAGTTAGATCCGGAATTCGTCCGCTTAACCACAGGCGGGGGAAAGAACTCTCCCGGACCATTAAACGACCGAATCGATTTTGTTTCGAAGAAGTTGGCGGCTCTATGGACATAGCTTCCCTCCGAGCTGAGCTCGAGAGCGACCGAGCCTGGCGGGACGAAGAGCTAGCCAAGTTTCACAACATAGGGTCGGGTATTGGAAACGAAGATGATCAGAAGCGGTATCGCCGGGCTCTGGTGCTCCTGCTTTACGCTCATTTCGAAGGCCACTGTAAATTCGCCCTAACGCTCTATCTGGGTGCCGTTAACCGAGAAGACATCACCTGTAAGGAAGCGACCTTTGCAATCGCGGCCGCTTCGATGGCGGACATCTTCCGTGACTTGATGAACGTGGACAGAAGACCACAGTCGGCGTACTTTCCTTCGGCGCTTCCAGACGATCCGAAGTTGCGAAAAGTGGCCCGCATGAGAGAGTTCATCGAAAGAGCCGACAATTTCCATGCTCAACGAGTTCTCATGAAGGATGATGTCGTAGACACTGAATCGAATTTGACTCCCAGTGTCTTAAGAAAGAGCCTTTACAGACTCGGCCTACCTCATGACATGTTCGACGAGTATCAAGGAAAGATTCATAGGCTGGTTAATTTGCGAAACGACATTGCTCATGGGTCTGCCAAGGAAGGCATCGAGGCCAAGTCCTACGAGGAACTGCGGACCGCAGCTGCTGAAGTGATGACCGGGTTATCAGTCGCCATCACGGACGCACTAATACGAAAGCAGTTTTTGAGAGTTCCGCCTAGAGCTGGGGGAGATGTTGAGCACCGTGTTTAAACTTGCACCGGCGCAGCCGAAGAAGAGGAAAAACACGCGGCGCCAGCCGACTAGAGTGGCTTTGGAGACGAAGCGTATTCCGCCACGTGAAGACATTCCGCTTCCGAAACAAGATAATACCCCCGAGGCTCTCGCGGCCCTTCTAAAAGCAAACGAATACTACCGGGGGGTGCCGTGGCCGGCACCTTTTAACGCTACTCGACCTGAGTTCCATCTAGGCGACGCAAGAAAGCTGGAT
>CAYOAK010000049.1:2298-19180 GCA_964401925.1 uncultured Bdellovibrionales bacterium
ACGGCTGTACGGGCCAACTCGGAGATATTAAGGATTACGAGAAGTTCCTGCTCGAGCTCGACAAGGTGTGGGAACACTGCGCCCGCGTCCTCGTCGGCGGGGGGCGAGTCTGTTGTGTGGTGGGAGATGTCTGCGTCTCCAGAAGAAAGAATGGTGGCCGCCATTTTGTGGCCCCTCTACACGCTGATATTCAGGTCAGATCTCGCCGCTTCGGACTCGATTGCCTGACACCCATTCTGTGGCAGAAGATCGCCAATGGCGTAAACGAAGCCCAGGGGAACGGCACAGGGTTCTATGGAAAGCCGTATCAACCCGGCGCAGTGATAAAGAACGATGTTGAGTACATCCTCTTCCTCCGAAAAGGCGGAGAGTATCGCTCCGCGACTCCACTTCAAAAGGCACTTTCAATGCTTACACGGGAGGAGATGAAAGGATGGATGCGATCTAGTTGGACAGATATTGGCGGAGCGTCCACTCGCGACGGACATCCCGCTCCGTACCCTGTTTCGCTAGCAGAGCGATTAATCAAGATGTTCTCCTTTGCAGGAGACACGATCTTAGATCCCTTTGCGGGAACCGGGTCTACTGCGCTTGCCGCCATAGCCACAGGTCGGAATTCAATCAGCAATGAGATCGAACCAAAATATATCGAGATTGCGCAACAGCGAATGCGAGTTGCAGACAAAAAGCATCGGCGTCAGAACTCCGGTGCGCTTGAGACCACATATGAATGGGCTCAGACAAAGCGGTGAGCTGGATGTCAGAGCATGATCCTAGAACTTGAAGATGTCATTGATGACATCACGCGGCGCCATAAGAACGATTCTGCACGGCTGTCGGCACTTGCAAACTTCGCGAAGCTTCAGCTTGAACATTACGGACTTCCCGGAGTACGAGGGGGAAGTGGCGGAGAGCTCTGTGCTCCTGGCATCGGACGGTCCAAAGACTGGGACGTAGCGTACGAGTTTGCGGGTAAGTTTCGTCTGCTTGTCTCTCTCAAATCGCTTTGGAAGAACGCCAGCGGGACTGTTCCCAACCGGATCGACGATCTGATGGGAGAGGCGGCGAACATCCAGCAACTCGCCCCCGAAGTAGTGATAGGCTACATCCTTTTATTTGATGCAGCGGCAGACAGTCGGCGAAGAGAGGATGGCCTGCAGTGGTCGGAGTTTTTTGAACGCGCCGTAAAGAAGATCGCCATAAGAGGAGCTCCGCTTTGGAATCAAGGATTGCTGGAGGCGTCTTGGTTCATCTTAATCAACTCGGCCGCGCCTAAAGGGTCTCGAATTGTCGACCCAGATAAGGCTGCGATCCAAGGTCCGACGTTTTTTAAAGATTTGCTGCGCAAGTTACATCAGAGAGAGCCTGCAATTCCGTTCACTCGATCACCCACAGAACTGTAGGTGCGGGGGGTCAGACGGCCAGACGGCACTTATCATATCGGTACCTTGTGGCTTGCGGAATCTCTGACACTGCGCCGCCGCTTATCGTAAATCTGGGTTGTCGTAATGTGCTTGTGGTCGAGCAGGTCCTGGACCTCTTCGATCGCCACACCTGAATCGAGGAGAAGCGTTGCAGTGGTGGCCCGGAGCGAATGCGGGGAGTAGATGCACCGCTTCACCTTATCGCCGTTCGGCAGCTCAACCTCTTGCATCGCACCGGGAAGCCGCTCCAGGTACGCCATGAGCAGTCGATTCATTGAGCGCTCCGTCATGCGACGGTTCGCCAGATGCTCACCCTTCGAACTGCTACGCGGCCGGAACAACGGCCCGCTTTCGATGCCGGCTTTCTCGATGTACTCCTGAATCGCTTGCGCGGCCTGGTAGTGAAGCCCTTTGGTCTTCAGCCGGCCGCCCTTCAGATGAAAGCGAAGCATCGCCTCATCCCCGTCCTGCTGAAAGTCATTGACCTTCAGCTTGCAACCGGTAGCGACTCGCGCCCCGGAGTAGAGGTAGAATTTCAGAATTGCCCGGTCCCGGAATTCGAGCAGGGACTCGCCGGCCGCCATGCCGGCGAGCTGACGAGCACGCGCCGCGGAGAGCGCCCGTGTTTCGTCTACAGCATCAGAAGATTCCCTTGAGATGAATTGAGCGTGGGCCGGATTCGGAACGGTGATCGGAAGCCGCAGCTCGGCCGCAGCACCGGCCAGGAACTTATAGAAGGAGGAGAGGGAAGAGATGCGCCGATTGATCGTCTTTGGAGCCGCCGCATCTTCCACCATCCGGTTCTTCCATGCCTGCACGTCGAGAATTGACGAGCAGAGCAGCTCTATCGAGTCCTTCGGCCAGCTCCACCCCATGAACTGAACGAAGGCCATCACGTCGCCGCGGTACGCCCGGCGAGTGTGCTCCGACTTTCGCCGGTTCACCCAAGCCTCAAAAATACTGGCTACGGAAAAGAAGAAGCTCTCAACTCGTTCCCGGTTCTCCGGTGTGACGGAGCCGAGAAGCACGGGCGGGAGGCTTCGCTGAACGGGAACGACCTGGTTCATTGAACGCTTCCGGCAGGTTTGGGGGATGCTGGACCATTGCCGAGGCCCTTCTGATTCGTTGTAGGGCTTCCCAACGTGATCTTTTGGCGCGGCAGTTGCCGAAAGAACGCTTCCCATTCAGGATCGAGGTTGCAGCCGAAGATTTGCTTGACCCCGTGCCAGGTGAACCGGCCGCGGGCGAGCTTCTGCAACTCGAATGGATATGGAGCGGGATGGGGCAACATTGTGCAGTTGCTCGACCACGAATCCAGCACCGCGGTGTTCCAGTCGCCAGTTCTCGCCAGCGTGATCGCGAAGAATGCGAGTTTGAGACCGAGCGGAGCGCTCATCGAAATTTCCTCTGCGTGCGTCGATAGTCGGCCCGACCCAGGAGGATCAGTCCGACGGTGCGTAGGCACCGGGTGTCTGTCGGCGATCGAAGGGAGGGTATTTCTCCAGCAAGCTGCTGGACACTTGATCTCCCTGACCAGCTTGAATTCTCGACTTGGGGCATGAGCCAAACCTCCAATCGAACCGGCCCGTTCACCGGTCCCTCACTGTCTGATAACAGATTTTATCGGACATGGTGATTCTGGGCAATACCCCTCGTATGTTCACCAGATCAGGGGCGTTAATGCGCCTCTACACTGCTCGCCGAGAGCCTCACCTTCCCGCTAAGCTAGAATGTCGGGAGCCCCACCAACGGGAAGTTTGGCACAGGTGAGCCAACCAGCTTCGTCGGAGAACCGTGCATGGACAACCAGCGCCGCCTTACGAAACCTCGCTCGTTCAAGGCACTCACATACCTATCGCTGTTCGGCCTCGCGATCACGGTTCCGCTACTGCTGTTGGTTGGTGCGTTGCTCTTTCAATCCGCGTCCGCACAACGGACGCAGCTAGAGGCACAAGTGTCACAGGCGCTCAGCGCGTTGGTGAACGAGCTTGATCGGGATGTGGATCGCAACATCACGATCTTACACACGCTTGCAACCTCGCAGGCGCTCGCGAGTGCTGACTGGCCGACTTTTTACAATCAAGCCAGAGCCGCTCTACAGGGACGCGCGTATTTGGTGCTGCTCGATCGTACTGGCCGGCAACTGGTCAATACCTATGTCCCATACGGACAACAGCCGCCCATGACCGGAGATCCGGAGACTCTGCGGAGAATGCTCCAGACGAATGCGCCCGTCGTTTCAAACCTCTTTGTAAGCCTTGTGGTGAAGAAGCCGGTTTTTGGCGTTTCCATTCCGATTCTTCAAGATGGTCAGGTTCGGTACGTGATGAGCCTCGGTCTTCTACCTGATAACCTTGTCCCGTTGCTCAAAGCCCACCATCGCGGTCAGGAGTGGGTGACGAGCATTTGGGACGCGAACGGCGTTATGCTGGCCCGTTCACGTGATGATGACCGCTATGTAGGCAAGCCCCTCCCGCAACATTTGCGCGAACACGACCAGCCCACCGTGATCAGAACAAACAACCTTGAGGGGCTAGATGTGTTGCACGCAACGGCACGCTCCCAGGTCTCCGGTTGGGGTGTAGGTGTGAACGTTCCGTATTCGCTGCTTACTGAGCAAATGCGCAATTCGCTATTGCTATGGGTCGCAGCGGGACTCATAGCGATCACGATTGCGCTTCTCTCAGGTGCATTCTTCGCACGCCAGATCACAACATCACTGTCTGTCGCCGCCAGCGCCGCCGCTGCCTTTGGGCGCGGCGAAGCATTTCCACTTGCGGGTTCTCGTCTCAAGGAGGCTGATTCGTTTCTTGTCACTCTGAAGGATGCGCAGCAAGCGCGAGAAAGATTGACGGAGGAGCTGACGCAGAGTCGTAACTGGTTGCAGACGACACTGGCCAGTATTGGTGACGCAGTCATTGCGACGGACCAAGAAGGCCGCATTACTTTTCTCAACGGTGTGGCGCAGACACTGACTGGGTGGCCGCAGGAGGAAGCTATCGGACGTCAGCTCGACGAGGTATTCATCATTCGCAATGACGAAACTGGTGCGCGCCTAGAGAATCCGATAAACAAGCCTTTACGGGAGGGGAGAACTGTTGGCCTCCCCGCCCACACGGAGCTGGTCTCTAGGTCTGGAGAGCCCATCCCCATCGACGACAGTAGAGCACCGATCCGCGACGAAGCCGGCCGAGTCGCCGGTGCAGTACTTGTATTTCGCGATATAACCGAGCGTCACCGGGCCGAGACCGCACTGGTGCGATTGAATGAAGACCTTCAGCACTTCACCTTCGCAGCCACACACGACTTTCGAGAGCCGCTCCGGATGGTCACGATCCATGCACAGCTACTTGCACGAAAGCTGAAGGGCGAACTCGCTGAAGAAGCAACTGGATACTTGAAGCAGGTTGTGGACGGTACGGAGCGAATTTCGCGACTTATCGACGGGCTTCTGGAGTTCTCTCGTGTTGGAGACGCCGAGAAGGCAGAGTCTCAAACGGTTAATACTGAGGCAGCATTTGAAGAGGCTCTCGGAAACCTGAGAGTCGCCATAACCGAAGCCAAAGGCGTCGTAACACATGCCCCCCTGCCCCCCGTATCAGCCGATCAGACTCTTGTCTGCCAACTCTTCCAAAACCTCGTCGGCAATGCCGTTAAGTATCACCGCGCGGGAGTTCCGCCGCGGATTCACGTTTCGGGTCAGCGGGACGGACACTTCTATGTTTTCGCCGTTCGAGACAATGGGATTGGTATAGGAAAAGACTACCAAGCTCAGATCTTTGTTCCGTTTAAACGACTGCACGGAGCCGAGATCGCCGGTGCCGGCATTGGACTAGCTACCTGCAAACGCATTGTTGAGCGTTTCAACGGCCGAGTCTGGGTTGAGTCTACGCCGGAGGAAGGATCGTGTTTCTATTTTTCGCTACCGGTAGCTGAAGGGGCGGCCCATGCAGGATGATCGTCCGCGGCGCATTCTTGTCATCGAGGACAATGCGACGGATGTCGCTCTGATCAAGGAGGCCCTCACCGAACATGGCGTCAGCTTCGAAATGTCGGTGCTTAGTGACGGCGAAAAGGCGCTAAACCACCTTCGAGGGATGGGGGACACGAAACCGGACCTGATCATCATCGATCTCAATTTGCCGAAGCGCGATGGAGTCGAGGTGCTTTTGAAATTTCGAATGAACGTCGGCTTATCTGGCGTTCCGATGGTGGTGCTGACTTCTTCAGGTTCTCCGAACGATCAGCTACGGACAAAAACTTTAGGCGTCAGTGCGTTCATTCAAAAGCCCATGACGTTACCGGAGTTCATCGCGCTCGGTGAGCGGTTCAAAGCAATCCTTGAGCAGCCGTCTATTTATCTGCGACCACGCGAGGAAAAGCCTTAATCAGTTGAGCGCCGCGACGGCCCGAAACGGTGAGGAATTCGCTGTCGGAGGCCGTCAGGTGGTCCGCGTGACTGTGGGCGAAGCAGTTCCCTTCCCTCGCTCCCGTTCGTAAAATTGATCCATGATGAGCGCTGGGATCTTCCCACCCCTTCTGCCCTGCTCAGCCGAGGAGATGATCTACTCCGTCAGCGTCAGTCTGCCGGCCGAGGCTGAGGAGGAATTGCAGCGCCACGCCGTGCAGGACGGGAACTCGTGGACCGCCGAGATCACCCAGGCACTTACGCTCTACCGCGAAGCCTTGAAGACCCCTCCAGACGAGAACGAACGAAACGTGGCTTGGGCAATGCGCCAGATGCAGGAGCTATGCCCGTCCCCGCCGCCGAAAAAACTGACAGCGAAACAGCGAGAGCGCGTCCGTCGCCGCACCGAGGAGGAGATCACGGAGCTTCGAGCGGCCGGAGAAGTCGGCAATGTCATCCTCCCCGAAGAACTCTATGAATTCGTTCGGAGCAAAATCGAAGCTGGAGCTTTCGACTCCCCTTCCGGGGTTGTGATCGCCTCTATTCCCTTTCTTCGTGCAGAGCGACAAGTGCCCGGCTGAGGACGCGGCCCTCTCGTCGCCCGATTCCCGCGCTCGCGAAGCAATTCCCTTCCCTGGTTCCCCTACTCTGCCGATCATTACAGCCGCACTCCGGCCGGCAGTTCCTTGCGAGTTCGTTCCCTTCCCTCCAGAAGTTTGGTTGCCGGTAATCGTAAGCGTCCGGTAAACCGCTCTTCCTGATCCTTCGGTGGACGCTCCAAAGTAGTGTCATGAGCGACACCATCGTCGAGCAGAGGCAGGCCAGTTCGAAAGCAGAGCAGTGGGCCGAACGAATCGCGGCGCAGCGGCACAGTGGAACTTCCATCAAGCAGTTCTGTAAGGAGCAGGGAGTCACAGAATGCTCCTTCTACGCCTGGCGGAAGCGGCTTCAGGAGAGCGGACCGGTGCGGTTCGCTTTGGTGGACAGAAGCCCGAGGCACCAGGCGCGCGGCGCGGAGGCAGCGCTGGAGTTGGTGTTAGCCAACGGGGAGCGGCTGCGCATCAGCGGCGACGTAGACGGCGCGACCTTGCGGACCGTGCTGGACGTTTTGCGGGCATGATCCACCTGCCGGCCAGCGTGCGGGTGTACTTGTGCCTGACGCCGTGCGACATGCGCAAGAGCTTTGACAGTCTGCACGCGCACGTCCGCGACCACATGGAACTGGATGTCCTCGCCGGACACCTGTTTGTGTTTACCAGCCGGCGCAAGGACCGGGTGAAAATCCTGTATTGGGATCGCGACGGCCTCGCTGTGTGGAGCAAACGGCTGGAGGAAGGGACGTACGCGGTTCCATTTGAACGCGGCGCGCGTGAACGCCAGCAGGAGATTACGGCGCAGGAGTTGGGAGCGCTGCTGAGCGGCATCGATCTGAGCACGGCGAAACGGCGCAAGCGGTATCAACAGGCGCACTCATAAACATTGCTACTGAGGATTGTTTTACTTGGAATCGCGGCGTTTTCCGCGTAATCTGGACACACAGTGGCCTTCGATCCGAACAGCTTGCCCCGGGATGCAGAGACGCTGCGAAAGATCGTTCTGGATCTGGTAGAACAACTGGATCGCTCCCTGGCCGAACAGAACAAGTATCAGGGCCTGCTGCGCGAACTGCTGGAAGCGCAACGCAATCGCAAGAGCGAGCAATTGTCGAAAGAGCAACTGGCGCTGTTCGAGGCGGCTTGGCGGGCACACAACCTTGCGGAGGCCGAATCCGCCGCCGGTGCGGACGACGATAAGCTGGACGGCGATTCGGGAGCGGGGCCGAGCGCGAGCGCGAACGAAACACCAAACCACAAGCGCGGCGGACGTCAACCTTTGGCGCGGCATCTGAAGCGGGAACGAATTATTCACGACCTGGCGGAGGCGGAAAAGCACTGCAGCGGCTGCGGCAAGGACCTGCGGCTGATAGCCGAGGAGACCAGCGAGCGTTACGAATATATTCCCGCGTCGATGAAGGTGATTCAGAACGTGTGCCTGAAGTACGCCTGCGCCTGCACGGTGAAGACCGCCACCAAGCCTCCGCAGCCGATCGAGAAAGGCACGGCGGGAGCGAGCCTACTGGCGCAAGTGATCGTGGCGAAATGGGCCGACCATCAGCCGCTGCACCGGCAGGAGAAGATGTTCGAGCGGCACGGCATCGAGATCTCGCGGAAAACCATGGGCGGCTGGATGGCGCAGTGCGCGGAGCTGCTCGATCCCTTGTATCAGTTGATGAAGCAGGAAGTGCTGAGTTCCAAGGTGATCGGCACCGACGATACCAGTGTGAAGGTGCTGGACCGCAAGCTTCCTTTTGCCCGGATCGGGCGGATCTGGCCGTATGTCGGAGATGCGCGTCATCCGGTGATCGTTTACGACTACACGCCCACGCGGTCGCGCGCCGGCCCGGCGAAGTTTCTGGAAGGATACAAAGGCTATCTGCAAGCGGACGCGTATTCTGTTTACGATGCATTTTTCAAGCCCCAGCGCGGCATGACCGAGGTCGCATGCTGGATGCACACGCGCCGGTATTTCTTCAAGGCGTTGGAATCTGACGAGCCACACATGGGAC
The DNA here is from genome assembly GCA_964401925.1 of uncultured Bdellovibrionales bacterium. Taxonomy (GTDB): domain Bacteria; phylum Bdellovibrionota_C; class UBA2361; order SZUA-149; family JADYYL01; genus CAYOAK01. Next base: position 10,736 of record CAYOAK010000049.1, read on the forward strand.
CGGCGCTGCACCTGATTGCGCGGCTCTATCGAGTGGAGGAGCACGCCAGGACGCTGTCGCTTTCGGCGGAGCAAAGGCTGGCATTTCGCCAGCGGGTCTCGGCGCGGGTGCTCGGAAAGCTCCATCAATACTTGCTGGAACTGCAGCCGGAGGTGCTGCCGAAGAGTCCGTCCGGCGCCGCGGTGCGGTATGCGCTGAATCAGTGGGAGGCGCTGACGCGCTTTCTCGAAGACGGCGAGTTGGAGATCGACAACGGCGCCACGGAACGGGCCAATCGCGATATCGCCTTAGGCCGCGGCAACTGGACTTTTTTCGGCAGCGACAGCGGGGGCAAGACGGCGGCCGTGCTCCGGAGTTTCATCGCCACCTGCAAGCGCTGTGGCGTCGAACCATTTGCCTGGTTCCACGATGTGCTCTCGCGCCTTCCCGCGCACTCCATCACCCGGTTGCACGAATTGCTTCCCCACAACTGGAAACCCATAACCTGTCCGATTCAAGCTTGAGCTGCGAAAGCGCGCTCACGCACACAATTTCAACGCCATGAGCGACGGTGATTCACGAGACGCTTACGGTAATCTCACCCTGTCCTGCACCCGCCCGGCTCTTGTTCAAGCGACCTTCCACCCCATCTTCCGCGCCGTGGCCACCTTGTGGCCGCTTGTGCAGACGTGGCCCCTGAGAAGGCGCTTGCACTCTCGCCGGCAGAAACCGGGTGCTCGCTCCAGGTTCGTTATTAACCAACAACCCCTTGGAGGGCAGAATGAAGAACGAACAAGCAAGAACGAAACCGGCTTCAGAGGTACGTCTCGGAAATATCCGGGCAGCGATCTGGAGGAACGAAGGGAAGAACGGTGTCTGGTTCACCGTTACCGCGGACCGGAGCTACCGGGACGACGAGGGCGAACCGAAGTCCTCACAGAGCTTCGGGCGAGATGATCTTCTGACACTCGCAAAGGTCATGGACCTCGCCCACACCCGGATCTTCGAGCTTCAGCGCGAAGAACGCTACTCCGAGTGACCGATCCGCCGCCCTTCGGGGCGGCATTTTCGCCTTCGCTTACGGTCGGAACCGGTGATCCGCTACCCGGTTCCCTATGCAAATATTGAACTACTCTCTAAGGCTGATTGGGATTCTGGCTATCATTCACCTGCTTTCCAGTCAGGCGTTTTGAAAGGGGGAAAGCCTTCCCCTCGCTTCAGCCGCGGATCGGAAAGATCCGGCGTCTTTCGCTACCCCTTCGAGCGGGGTTGCACCCCGCAACGCCCCGCTTCCCTTCCCAGCTTTTCGCCTTCCACCCGGCTGAAGACAGCGGCCTTCAAGCCGCCCCCAAGTCTTTCGCATCACGCTCAACACTTGGGCGGTACCCCCGGCTTGACTGTCCCTCGCCAGGTGCGCCGCTTTGCCGCTTCGCGATCAAAGCACCTGGCTTCAGGACAGACGGCCGCAGGCAGTTATCCTCCCGCCCACAGAATCGGCGAATCGCTTCCCCGCCCCGCCGTTCCCGACGAGCTGCGCTCGGCCGCAAAGTTTCTCGACTCCTAAGGGAGCTTCGCCCCTGGCGCGGTCAAGGCTTCCCTTCGAGGCAAAGCCTCTTCGGCTGCGCAGCCGGTCTCCCCGGCCTTCCTTCGTGCAGGCCGGGTGATCCCCCTCCGGCTGCTTCGGCCTGTGACCTTGCCTCCCCCACTCATCGGCGTGGGCCTAGCCGGTGATTGCGATGAACGCATCACCGAATTCCAAACGGAGGAACATGGAACCGAAAGACAACGCGAAGTTCACCCTTGGACGGGTAGTCGCGACACCTGGAGCACTGGCCGCACTGGAGGACTCACACGAGAGTTCTGTGGCATTCATGAGAAGGCACGTCACCGGAGACTGGGGAGAAGTGTGCGAGGAGGATCGGCAGGAGAACGAGTTCTCCCTGAAGAACGGCTTTCGCCTTCTCTCCGCTTACCGGCTGAGGACCGGCACGAAGCTCTGGATCATCACCGAAGCTGACAGGAGCGCGACCACCATTCTGCTACCGGAGGAGTACTGAGGCAGTGCGGGCCAAGGACGGCCACGCCCTAGCGGTCGATCATGCTCAGGCGGTACACTTTGGAGATCAAGGAGCACCGTTACATGCCTGACTCGTTCGAGCGCGTGGCCCGTCCCTCTTCAACTTCGGAACCCGAATCGGCTTCCATCCCCCGAGGCGTAAGCCGGAATCATCTAACTATGCTCCTCACGATAGTTGGCGTGGTGTGCGCTGCGGCCGGAGCTGGCGTTGGATCATGGGTGGATGTCTATCGATTCCACGGCGGTGAACAGAAGAAGGCCGTCGCTGACGCTCATAAGAGTGAAAGTGAAGCCAAAGCTTTACGTTCTGATGAACGGGCTAATGAGATCCTCGATGAATACGACCGAAATCCAAACTCCCATCCACGCCTGCATGCGGAGATCGCCAAGCTCCGGCAGAACCTACACTACATGCCGGTGCATGGCGCGTTATCGGTCTATGAGGAATTCGCATTTGCTGAATTTGCGAAGCGGGTCGCTGGCCCAACAGCAGAACGCCGCAAGTTCGGCGCGGAAACGCAGAGTGCGCTAGCGGAGACACAAGTTCACAACGTCACAACCACCAATAAGACCCAAGATACCAAGCGACTGGTGCACGAGACGGAATCGGAGAGGAACAAGGCCGCTTTGGTCGGAATCGGCGGCACCGTGCTCTATGACCAAATTGTAAAGTCAGCGAGCTATGCTGCGGACGGAGATCCGTCTCATCTCAATAGGCCACGAGGAACGACTCCAAACGCAAAGGCCCCAACCACAACACCCACGCGTCACAAGATCGATTGAGCCAAGCGATGGCTTCCCGGCCCGCAGCTTGGGGTACAAATAGGATTCGCCGGGGTTAAATATCTATAAAGCAACAACTTGGATGCTGAGCCCTGGCCCAATCCAACACCCTGCGAAGAGCCGAAGGACCCCAGCGTTCAACCCCAAGTGAGTCCCCCCTTGTGCCTGCGCTGACTGTCCGAGATTTGGAGATCCTGGAAGCCGTAACGCGGCGAGTGAGGGTGCTGACCATTCCGCAGATCGCCAGAACTTGGTGGGCCTCTTCGAAGCGTCCCGCAGAGGATGCACGCGCTCGACTTCAGTCTCTCCGCAAAGACGACCTTCTCCTGATCGAGCGTCTTCCTGCTCACCCAGAGCTTACCCTTCAATCCCCCATCACCTCCTGGGAACCGGGTGTTAGCGCTCCAGATTTCGGGGTGGTTTCGTACCGGCTTCAGAGTCGCTGGAGCGAGCACCCCGTTTCAACGATGTGTGTCTCCGCAACCACAGTCGCTGCCAACCGGTTCGGAGGTCACGGTGGCCGACTTCCCCGCCAGGTGGAACGCACTCACGATATACACCTCGCTGCGGTGTACCTTCTCTATCGAGACCGGCATTCTGAGGTTCTTTCGAATTGGATCTTTGAGGAGCAGCTCCGGCACGAGCGCCGGGAAAAGGCCGAACGTCTCCCTGATGCCATCCTCGTAACCGCCGGCCGACGAAAGGTTGTCGAGTTCGGCGGAGCGTATCCAAAAGCAAAGCTCGAAGCATTTCACGCATACTGCAAAGAGCGGGAACTTCCTTACGAGGTGTGGTGATGGAGAGCCGGGACGATCTCATTCTCGATCACATCGGCCGATACACAATTTCGATCCGGCGAGTAATCGAAGACCTATTCTTCGAAGGCGCGAGCTGCGGAAACGCGCTGACCCGACTTGTCGAGAAGGATCTGATTCAACGCATCTCGAAGACGCTTCAAGGAAACTACTCGTATTATCAGCTCACGGCGAAGGGGGCTAAAAGCCGAGGGCTTCCAGCGAACCGGGGTACTTCCAAGGAAAAGACCCTCGGGCCGAACCTCGCAGCGCTTTGGTTCTCCTGCAAAAGCCAGATCTGGAGGAAGCGCCTGAATGACGAAGAACTGGAACCTCTTTTCGGTGCGCCTCCAGGCGGAAACATCATCCACGTTGCCCAGAATGGCCGAGACGAAGAAACGGCGGTTTTCCGGCTTTTCGTTCCCGGTGAAGGCGCTACCGTCAAAAGAGCTTACGCGAGGTCTCTTCGAAAGAGTGCTATCGAAGCGATGGAAGACAAACGCCTTCTCCCCTGGATTGAGCGAGGCACCTACCGCTTCGCTGTCCTAGTCCACAGTACGGTTAGAAAGGAGGAACTTGAGCGGCTCATTCAGCTCGAGAACTTTCCTCGGCTTCGGGTTCACATAGAGATTGCCCCAACTCCCTCCACCCTCCCCGTTTTCCTACCCGGCAAGGGAGAAGATAGTTGAAGAGAGCCCAGCCCCAAGTTCTTCCAAACCCGAAGCGCAGCTCTCAGCATGGTTGGTGGGCGGACTGGGTCGAATTCGTTCGGAACAACCCCGGTATCGGCGACCAGGTAGGAGAAGAATGGCACTCTTGGGGCGAGCACCTCTTCGTAGGGTGGGAAACACACAAAAGGCTCTTTCGTGGGCGCCGGGCCGTCGGGGTAACCACGCCGACATTTTCCGATGCCATCGAATACACCGACGTTTCCGATCTTCGCTCCTGGCAGGAAACGAAGCCAGCGACGTTGCTGCTGCATGAAGAGATGCTCGCTGAACACTGCTACATTGTCGGGCCTAGCGGTTCCGGCAAGACCAGCCTCGGAATTATGCCGCTTCTTATGCAGCTCATTCGAGGAGCGAAGACCTCGACTGACAAGCGTCCTGCTCCATATCCGATTGTCATTTTGGATTTGAAGGGAGACGCCGCCCTCTTCCACACCGTGAAGGCTGAAGCCAAAGATCGAGAACAGACGTTTAAGTTCTTCACAACAGAGAAGAACGCCCCGACGTACCGCTTCAACCCGTTTCGAGGGTTTGACCGAAACTCAAGAACGATTGCCCAGCTTTGCCAGCTCATCCTCGATTCGCTCAGCCTCAATCACGGCAAGGGCTATGGTAGGAGCTACTACACAGAACGCAGCCGAAACATCCTCTCGGCGACGCTTCACAAGTATCCCGACATCTCATCCTTCGACGATTTGCATGAATCGCTGAACGCGACCATCCGCGGAAACCCAGACAACCGCGCCCGCACCGATGCTTTCGAGCTTCTTTCCGTTATCGAGATGCTCAAGGAGTATAAGCAGCTCGTCACCGGCCCGGATGAGGATGTCTCCAAGACCGATGGTGTGATCTTCATGCCGAACGTGTTGAAGAATAACGAGGTTGCCTACTTCTGGCTGCCGGCCGCTCTCGAATCCATCAGCGTCGGCGAAATCGCCAAGCTCGTTCTCTTTAATCTCCGAACCGCCGCCCAGGACTGGAAGCGACAGCACCCCGATGAACCCCGGCGCGTAATCCTCGTAATAGACGAGCTTCAAAGGGTGGCGGGAGAAAATCTCCAAGGCATCTTGCAGGATGCGAGGTCCTTTGGAATCAGCGCAATCCTGGCTAACCAGAGCCTGAGAGATCTCCGCTCCCCAACCGGCTTCGACCTTGCTCCCACGATCATGACGAACACCCGCGTGAAGTTCTTCTTCACGTCGCCGGCAGAGAACGAGTGCTATGTCTACGTCGAGCGGGGAAAGGGATTCACAGAGCCGCGACCGTACCCCCAGCTCGGGAACCCCTGGCTTACGGACCTGGCTCCCGAGGAATTTGCATATCACGCTCGCTTAGCCTGGCCCTTTTCTCATGACGAATACAAGGACCGTGACGCCACAAACCTCCCCGGTTGGGACAAGATTCCAGGAGGGTGCTGGATCAAGGAAGATGAGGCGACGACAAAACCGGCCAGTTCGTCAGAACCGGACCAACTCCCATGGGACATTGAATTCACACGTGACGATGTTTGGACGAAGCAGCTCGCCGCCATCCGACTACTGTTCCAAAACGACGCTCCTCCCGTCCGCTCACAGGACGATGCTATTGGTTCCCTTTTCGATGAGGGTCTTGATCCAATGCAAGAAAACCCCTGATGCATTCCTCTAACCGCTCAATAGCCTCTCTAGCGACAAACCGTTCCACCGCTTCGATTGAAAGCGCCCACTGCTTCTGAATCCTTCTATTGTTGTTCCGTCGCTGATCGAGTGCCCTGCGCTCGCTCAGCCAGAGCCGGTTCTCGGGCAGATCGTACTCCGGGCCGAAAACCAGTCGTAGGTGCTCCCTGCTCCGGCAAAGGAAAGCCGGCTGAGCTGAACCGCGCCGTCCCTTCGGCACGAATGGAAGCGGTTTGATGACCACAGCGGCATTCTCTCTCCAGAGCTTCTGGCACTCTTGAATTGACGCTGGATCGTCTAGGGTCACAAATCGGTATAAAGTTTCCGCAAATGGTGTCCCTGAACTTCGAGCGAGCACGCCGAGGGTTTCCATGTGCCAAAGGTGACTTCTCCCGAAGAATGTACGCCCTTCCACAGCTATCAGGTGCACCGGTGCGAACGTGATCTCATCCGCCTCTTTGGCATATCGCTCATAGAGCACTCTGTAGTTCTCAAAGCATCGGCGGCCAGGGGCTATGTAGTCCTCAGCACCGAACTCCTTCAGGGCCCGGCCCGCGTGTGCATACATGGCTTCGCCCGCCCGCAGCTCTTCGCCGTGTTCTTCGATGATGGACGCAGCTTTCAACATCCATGGCCGCACCTCACCTTCCAGACAGACCCAATCCGTCTGAAACCGGTTCCAAAAGTCAGCGAGCGATAACGCATCGGCGAGATCCTTCAACAAAGCCGAGTCGTCATCGAAAAACGCTCTTCCCTTCCGTGTATAGATGCAACCGCGAGAATGCTTTCCGAATCGCCGTTTACCGGCTGCTTCATCAAGGCACACTACCGCAACAGCGCGGGAACCCATTGGCTTCGCCTCAACAACGAACTTCGAGATTCCTTCAGCCCTGTAGTAGTCGAAAATAGGTTTTGGGTGCTCCAACTCCCCGTCTACGCGGTCACTTTGGAGAGTCGCCGCCTCGGGCGGCAAATAGACCAACCACCGCGGATCGACGTTCAGGATGGACGACGCTTCACTTGTGCCCGCATGAAAGGCTGAACGATCTCTTATCGAGACACCCTTTCGTGGACAGCTACCCGGCATTCGCCTCAGCATCACTGCGTGATCTGAACCGATTCTCCAAACAGGAGAAGACCGGTAGCCGAATCGGGTTGCCGCGGTTTCTGCCCAAGAGTGGAGGTCCTGACGCGCCTCAACACAAAGCACCCACTCAAACCCTATTCGCTCAAATAATACTTCCGCAGCTCGATCGAGGCGCAAATCCCCGCTAGGTGGCAATGCATTCAGGAGCAGGGCTGTTGAGGAAGCGGGAATGCTCTCTGGCGGCTCAACAACACTTCCATGCAGCAACTCGAACCCAGTTACGGAACGCCTTGCCCGCTGAATAGACGGCTCGATTCCGATAGCCCTCTCCAGCGGATACCCCTTAGCAATCGCCCGAAGTGTTCTTCCGCCGTCGCAGTTGAATTGGACGAGAACCTTCGATCCGATTCGGCGAAGAGCGCTAATTAGAGCGCCATCCCGTTCAACCGTGTTCCGCTGAGCACTTCCCTTCCCCAGCAGTTTTCCAATACGCGAGCCGCCCTCCTTTTCGTCGAGCAGTCCTAGCAGCTCTTCATGAATCTGATGCTGCCTACCAACCTCCCGCGCCTTCGAAAATAATTCCGGCTGTGTACGGCTGAACGGATCAAGGGCGAAGCAGATCACGGCCGCCTTTGAGAGCGCGTCGGCCGGTGTCATTTCGCTTAGCAGCTCAATCGAGCGATCTTCTAATGTCGCCGCGAATCCTTCACGTGTGAAGAAGGAGAGCACCTCCGCTTCAAGCCACTCCGAAGGCACAGGCGTTAAAATTAAGCGGGCGTTCTTCCCGTCCAGCGCATCCCAACGCCCGCACAAGGCGACTAGCAGACCTGGCGCGGCGCAAGCCCGCCGCTCTTCCACTCGAAATAGCAAGGCCAGATCTTCCCTGCCCTGATCTGCTCCCAGCCAAATGGCGGCATTCCCATAAGGCGTACGAATGCGCGTCATGCCGCGACTTCTTCGCCGCGCCGTCTCCCACTGTGCCTGAAGAAACACCTCGACCTGTTCTACCAAGACGAGGAGCACGAACGCAGATCGATCCGTTGTACTAGAATGTCTTCAGGTCTCCCTGAGTGGTGAGGCCGAGAGCTTACCCAACCCCCCCCCAACTCCGCGCCTCGGCGAGTTTAAACATCCGGCACTCCGGGACACCTGTGTTGTTTTTTAGACTGGCACCCTGCCCGGGCAGTCTCGTTAGCAACAGGGCAACTGGAGAATGTTATGGCATTTGTACAACCTGAAGACTTCAAGCGCATCTTACAGATGGGCAAGGAGTTGGAGAGGCTAAAGAAGAGAGACGCGAAACAAAGTCGCGTACTCCAAAGACAGGATCGAGTGGACTTCT
>CAYOAK010000050.1:0-18752 GCA_964401925.1 uncultured Bdellovibrionales bacterium
ATTCGCTGCCTTGATGGCTCTGGCACGCAAAGAGTGGGCGGCCGCTGTCGATGTGATGTTCGAGGTCGGAGAGATAATCAATTGACATAGGATCGGATCGTAGCTGCTATATTTTAATACTTCAATTTAAACGAAAGAGGGTCACTTAACGTTGGCTGCGCTCGCTTCGTTCAGACGTTCACGAAGCTCCTTGCCAACCTTAAATGCGGGAAGCTTTTTGGACTCAACCCAGATTTTGTCGCCGGTCTTCGGATTACGTCCCCAGTAACTTTGATAGTCTTTTACGACAAAGCTGCCGAAGCCGCGGATCTCAATCCGCTTGCCCGAGGTGAGTGCATTGCGCATCTGGTCGATAATCAATCGAACGATCTCTTCAGCTTGAATGCTGCCGAGTTCAATCCGCTGCGCTAGTCTTTCAATGAGTTCAGATTTGTTCATAGCTGTGACGCCAAGGTGCCTGTTTAACAATCACCGAAAACCTACAACGGCGGAAAGAGTCATTCTCTGAAGCCCAGGGGATCACAGCTTAATTTCCCCAAACTCCGGAGCACGGCTCCGACCAAATACCCCCGACAGGATTCGAACCTGTGACCCCAGGTTTAGGAAACCTGTGCTCTATCCATCTGAGCTACGAGGGCACCGCGCCTTGTCAGGTCGTCGGTGTCTACCTCGTTGGTTTAGATTCGCAAAGTCGGAAATCAATTCAAAGAATTTCAACGGTTGCGACGGAGTCGCCAATGAACCTCGTGTAGAATCAATACGTTACATGAAGTTTCGATAACACCGCGAAAAGACTCTCTATTCCTTCGAGGAGAAGGCTGTCGAGAGGGCGTTCAGCTTGGCCAGAATCGGGGTCAGCGACTCGTTAATCCGATAGCGGAGCGAAGGCTTGGTGTTCTTTTGTAACAGCGGAGCCGGATCGACGGCGACGTATTTTCCATCCGGATCTCGGACCCGCACTTCGAAGTGCAGATGTGGGCCGCTTGCATGCCCCGTCTCACCGACTTCGGCGATCTTGTCGCCTCGCTTAACTCTTTGACCGACCCGGACGTAGCGTCGAGAGTTGTGCGCATACACTGTCATAAGTGAGCTATTGCTCTTTAAGATGATTAGCTCACCGTATCCGGGTAGCTCATCGTTGCTGTAAGCAACAACGCCATCGTGGGCTGCGTAGACCTCAATCCCTTCCGGGCCCGCGATATCAAGCCCATCATGGAATGAGCCGCTACGCGGACCAAAAACCGAGACGACATTTCCGCCGTCGACTGGCCATCCGAGCTGTCCGCCGGCATAGCGCGTGGCCGACGGTGTTCCCTTTCGCATCGCCCGCGCAGGGACGAGCAACTCGTCGCCCGGCTCGATCTCATCCGGGTCATCGAGATCATTCCAACGCACCAGAGTTGAGGAGCTTGTCCCGAAGCGATAGGCGATGCCAACGAGCGTGTCCCCTTGTTTAACGCGATAGATCGTCTGTTTGGAGTTTGGAGATGGGCTTGAACTCAAAGAGCAGCCCGATAGAGCACACAGGCACGTGCAATAGAGGAAGAACGATCGAGAACCTCGGGCCATCGTTAAGAGCAACGCTTCACATTACCGGAATAGGCGGAATTCTGCCTGTAGATTTAGACGCAGTTATCAGCGGATCTAAGTTGGTTCATTTTAGCTGAAGCGGCAAAACGGTCGGGGGTCCCCTAAAATCTTCAATGACCGGTTCCCGATTTCCGATTGCCCCTTTTCCGATTACATTGGTGGTTCCTTTTAGTCTCCTCCGGAAGGGCCTTTCGTGTTTTTTCAGTCTCAGTCGCGCTCCTCGATTCGGATACTGCCCCTCTACTCCGTCGTTTTCGGGGTTGTGTTCGGGCTAGCTCTGGATGTTTCGGCCGCCCCGACGGCGGCGTACATTCGTAACCCGGCATCGGGCAATGCGCCCCTGGCTGTCACCTTCACCGGCACCTATTCCTCGACCACGACGGGCACTATCACCAACTATCAGTGGGACTTCGGTGACGGGACCACGGGGAACGGACCGATTGTCACTCATACGTATCCAACTGTCGGACGGTTCACGAGCACACTCACCGTGACAGACAGCACCTCAGCAACGGCGTCGACGAGCTTGGTCACGGTCGTCATGAACGCCCGCCCCGCCGCCCTGATCGGCGAGAGCATATCCGGTGCGCCCGGTTCTACAGTCTCCTACTCTGTGGATTACACGATCTCTCCGGATATCGGCGGCAGCACCATGCAATGGGATCTCGTCACTCCGCCGGACGTATCAATCGTCTCGGTCGTAGAAGGTGCCGCAGCAACTGCCGCTCAAAAACAGCTCACAACGGGGCTAAACCTCACCCGCGTTCTGATTTTCGGATTTAACCAATCCACGGTCGGCAACGGACGATTAGCGACTTACACGCTGCAGATCTCCCCATCCGCCACACCTGGAACGTATCCCCTAACGTTCACCGCTCCCGGTGTCTCAGGCACCCTCGGCCAAGACGTCGTCTCCATCCCGTTGCTGGTCACGAATGGTCAGATTCAAGTCACCGGCACCCTCCCGGACACGGTGCCGCCAGGAAATCCGACGAACCTCCGGTAAGCCCGAAGTTTCCACCACTCGGACCGCGTCTGGATAATTCGCTCTCGCCCGAACCCGATCACCCCCTTTCAGGGGGAGGGTTTTGCATAGCAAAACCGGGGGGTGGTGGATGATTGACCAATCACGCAGCGGCTCGGCAACAGTGATTCAAAGTGGCCTCGATCGGTCAAGAATCGTTCCGCTCCAAGATTATCCACCCCCTGAAAGCCTTGCCCCCGGGCCCACACTCGTCTACTGACACCATTCCAACCGGTCGGGGCGTAGCGCAGCCCGGTAGCGCACACGTCTGGGGGGCGTGCGGTCGCTGGTTCAAATCCAGTCGCCCCGACCAATAAAAGCCCCTCAACAGCTCAACAATCTTACTTTTCTTTTCCGAGTTGCCTTTAGATCAGGTACCCCGGGGGTGGGGCTAGCATCCAATATTGTTGGGAAGTGCCGTAACTACAGTCTTATTTTCTGGGTCGAATTCTCCGGTAACCGGTTGGAACAGAATTACTACGAGATACTGGGCATCGAGCCGAGCTCTGAGCTTGATGAGATCAAGCGCGCTTACCGCGCCTTGGCCCGGAAGTACCATCCGGACGGCAACAATCCAAACGCATCCGAGTTACTCTTCCGTCAGGTGTCCGAGGCTTACTCCACTCTGTCCAGTGCTGAACGGCGCGAACGATACGACGCCACGCTCGGGATCGATCTTTATGGCCGAACGCCTGAGGATAAAAAGAAAACCCGCGCGTATGTGTTTGCAGCTGAGGAAGAGGCTCCGGAAGGCGGAATCCCCGAATACCAGCGCAGCGGCAAGAGTTCAGGCAAGACTTCCGGACGATTCTCTAAGCGCCCGGACGGCAAGAGCAGCGCGGCTCATGAATCCGATTTCGAGCAGGAAGACGACGACGGCATTCTTTCGAAGCTGACTCGCGCATTCACTGGCACCAGAGCCTCCGCTTCGGAAGGCCGGCCGGAAAAGGCGCCGTCCGAAGCATCGACCGGCTCCCATAAGCGGGACGATCTCGATCTGCGTGGAGATCGTGTCTACAATTTCACCATCGACGCATTTGAATCGCTCCAAGGCACCAGCCGTGAGCTGGCGCTTCGCTCGCAGGACATGCCCCGCATGTTACGCGTAAAAATCCCCGCCGGCGTATGTGACGGGGATATCCTGCGGGTAAAGGTCCTCGACGAGGGTGAGGAAAGGAGCGTACCGATCCGCGTTACGATCGCTCCTCACGAATTCGTCGAGCGCGAAGGCAGAGATATCGTCCTGAAGATGCCCCTCACCTTCGGCGAAGCGTTAAACGGTGTTGAGTTGGAGATCCCGACGCTGACGGCACCGGTGAAAGTCCGCGTCCCTCCGCTCTGGGACGTCCGCAAACGGCTCCGAGTAAAGGGCCGTGGTATAAGTCGCGAAGGCGGAGAACCAGGGGACCTCTACGTGGAGCTGCAGATCGTTTCACCCGACGAAGACCCGCCTCAGGTTCGGCAGATCGCAACAGCGCTCGACGGCGCCTACGCACTCCACCCTCGCAACCGCTTCCCCAAGAAATTCTAGAAGCCCCCCGCTACGCCGACAAATAATCATATCGCGTATAATTATTTCGGAAGATCTCCCGGCTCCGACGGGGAAATTAATTATACGCGATATAGTTGTTTGTGGTCGCCATGGCGGAGATGCCACTAGGGCGTCTGCCGCCTGAACATTTCGGCACAAACGATTCCGGCCGCTGTCGCAACGTTTAGCGAGCTTAGGAGTGAGTCATCCATCGGGATTGATATGACTCCGTTGCACTGCGCGAGTAACGACGGATCCACTCCCCGCTTCTCGTTGCCGACGACGAACACGCAGCGTTCGGGATCCGGCCAACTCTCAGGCCAGCTGCTGCCGCACTCCACGGCGAACAGCTGCAAATCCTCGCTCTTGAGTTGTTGGATGCATTCAACTCCACAAACCTTCACGCCGAAGATTCCCCCCATCGACACACGAATGGCTCGGCGCGAATAGGGGTCGCTACTCTTGCTGTCGAATATCAGTGTCTTGAATCCGAAGGCGGCCGCACTTCGAGCGATGTTCCCGACGTTCTCCGGATCGGTGACCTCATTCAGTGCAAGCGCAGGAAACTCAATCGCTCGGACACTGACATCAGCGGGTCTTTCGGCGAGCGCCATAATACCGCGATGAAGCCGGTAACCGACAATCTGCGCGAGGACCTCACGTTGGGCGAGTAGCACCTGAATCGCGTTTTCACCGCTGAGCTTTGGAGCGAACTGTTCCCAGAATTCTTCTTCGCAGAAGAGAGTTTGAATGCGGACGTCACGATCGATCGCTCGGCGCAGCTGCTCTTCGCCTTCGACGAGAATCAGGCCCGATTGGGTCAGCCGCGGATGCTGTCCCTTTAGGTCGCGGAAAAATGCCGCTCGAGGATCATCTAATGATTCGAGGCGGCTGATGCTCAACGGCTGAGGAGCTTTGCGACGTCTTTTGCGAAATAGGTAATGATTATCTTCGCGCCCGCACGCTTGATCGAGGTCAGCGCCTCCATCATCGCCCGCTCCTCGTCGATCAGACCTTGTGCCGCGGCTGCCTTGATCATCGCGAACTCACCGCTGACGCTATATGCCGCTACGGGAATTTCGAAGCGCTCGCTCACACGATGGATGATGTCGAGATACGGAAGGCCGGGCTTCACCATAACGATGTCTGCACCCTGCGCGATGTCGGCTTCGACCTCCCGCAATGCTTCATTAGAATTCGCCGGATCCATCTGATACGTACGCCGGTCGCCGAATGCAGGCGTTGAATCGACTGCCTCGCGGAACGGTCCGTAGAACGCAGAGGCATACTTCGCCGCATAGCTCATGAGAATCGCGTTTTGATAATTTGCTTCATCGAGAGCGCGCCGCAGAGATGCGATCATTCCGTCCATCATTCCCGAGGGAGCAATGATGTCCGACCCCGCTTCTGCAAGGGAGATCGCCTGGCGATTGAGCTCGATGAGTGTCTTGTCGTTGTCGACGTCGCCCTCATGGATGATGCCGCAGTGACCGTGCGACGTGTATTCGCACATGCAAAGGTCCACAATGACGACTGTGTCGGGACAGCTCCTCCGGATATTGCGGACAGCCTGTTGAACCACTCCATCCGGTGCGGAACCGCTCGACCCAGTCTCGTCCTTAAACGGCGGAAGCCCGAAGAGCAGAACGGCCTTCACCCCCACTCTGTCTAGACTTTGCACCTCTGCCACGATTTGGTCGGGACTCAGATGAAACTGCCCGGGAAGGGACTTGATCTCCTCTCGGCGGCCACTTCCCGGCACAACAAACAGCGGCGCCACTAAATCTGACCGGGAAAGCGCGGTCTCTCGCACCAGCGCCCGGAGGGCGTCTGTGCGCCTGAGCCGCCGAAGCCGGGGGAAATCCAGGTCCATCACCGAGGTGGGCACACTTTTCATAGCGAACGCTTGTCAGTAAAACACCTTTCAGGGAGACCCCATGAAAGAATTACCTAAGTCCTACAGCCATATCGAGTGTGAAGCAAAGTGGTCTCAGCACTGGGATGAGCAAAAAGTTTACGCGGCGGACCTCTCGGGGCCCCGCTCCGAGCGCTTCGTCGTTGATACACCTCCCCCGACGGTTTCCGGTTCGCTCCATGTCGGCCACGTTTTCAGTTACACCCATACCGATCTCATCACCCGTTATCAGCGGATGCGGGGAAAGCAGATCTTCTATCCCATGGGCTGGGACGACAACGGCCTAGCAACAGAGCGCAGAGTTCAGAACAAGCTCGGCATCCGCTGCAATCCGAGTCTTCCTTACAATCCAGAATGGAAGCCGAAACAGGCGCCAGAGGGGATGAAGGCGCAGGATGCGGAGCAGATCTCCCGCCAGAATTTCATCGAAGCATGCGCTCTGGTTACTGCCGAGGACGAAGTCGCGTTCGAGAACCTCTGGCGGCATCTCGCGCTGTCGCTGGATTGGAAACAAAACTACGCCACGATTGATTCGCACTGCCGGAAGATCTCGCAGCTAAGCTTCCTCGATCTCGTCGAGAAGAAGCTCCTCTACACCGCTGAGTCGCCTACGATGTGGGACGTGGATTTCCAGACGGCTCTCGCACAGGCCGACCTCGAAGATCGGAACCGGCCGGCGGCGATGCATCAGATCCGGTTCGGGATCGAGGGCGGAGGTGAGATCACGATCGCTACAACTCGTCCGGAGCTGATCGCCGCCGATTTCGCAATCTGTGCTCACCCGGATGATCCGCGTTACAAGCACCTCTTTGGCAAGCGGGCGATCTCCCCTCTTTTCCGCGCGCCGCTGATCATCGAGCCTTCGACTGCGGTCGATCCGGAGAAGGGTTCCGGGATTATGCAGATCTCCACCTTCGGGGATGCCGCAGACGTCGATTACTGGAAGCGCGCGCGCGTCCCCGCACGAATCATCGTCGGCAAGGACGGGCGCATTTTGCCGATCAAGTTCGGAGAGGCGCCGTTTGAGTCGCTCGATCCGGAGTATGCAAACAAGAACTTCTCCCAGTTGATCGGGCTTCCGGTCGAGCGTGCGCGGAAGAAGATGATCGAGCTTCTTGCTCAGGAGAACTCCGGGCCCTTCGATGGAACGACCGGCACGGTCTCCGAGGCAAAGCCGCTTGAGCATCCGGTGAAGTTTTACGAAAAGGGGGAGCGCCCAATCGAGTTCATCACGACCCGGCAATGGTTCGTCAGAATCTTGGACTTCAAGAAAGAGCTCGTCGAACAAGGCGAAAAGATCGAATGGCACCCTTCGTACATGCGAAGCCGTTACACGAACTGGGTGCAGGGACTTGCCCACGATTGGTGCATTAGCCGACAGCGCTTCTTCGGAGTCCCCTTCCCCGTTTGGTATAAGCTCGACGCGGCGGGTGTCGCCGATTACTCCCAGCCCATTTACGCGACGCCGGAAATGCTGCCGGTCGACCCGCTCGCCGATGTCCCACCGGGCTACCAGGCCGAGCAACGCGATAAACCGAATGGCTTCAGCGGAGATCCCGACGTGATGGATACGTGGGCTACGTCATCGCTCACTCCGCAGCTCATGAGCCATTGGAAGCTTGACGAAGCGCGTCATCAAAAGCTCTTCCCGATGGATATTCGGCCGCAGTCGCATGAAATCATCCGGACTTGGGCGTTCTACACAATTGCTAAAGCGTGGATGCACGAAAACGAGATCCCTTGGAAGAACGTCATCATCAGCGGCTGGATCCTCGATCCGGATCGCAAAAAGATGTCGAAGTCGAAGGGTAACACCATCACCCCCGGCCATTTGCTTGAGCAATTCTCCGCGGATGGAGTCCGATACTGGGCCGCACGCGCTCGACTCGGTGTCGATACGGCGTTCGATGAGAAGGTCTTTAAGATTGGACAGAAGCTTTCGACGAAGCTCTTCAACGCAGCGAAGTTTGTGTTGATGCAGATTCAATCGGGACAGGCCGGCGGCAAGGTAACGGAACCGCTCGACCTCTCGATGCTCGCATATCTTCGAGACACAGTTGCTCGCGCAACGGATTGTTTCGAACGTTTCGATTATGCCCAGGCGTTGCAAGAGAGCGAAGAGTGTTTCTGGTTCTTCTGCGACAACTATCTTGAGCTAGCGAAAGGACGGTCGTACGAGACCTCACTCGGTGGCGCACATGCGTCGGCGGTCACCACGCTGGACCAGTGCTTGCGCACGTTCTTGCGGTTGTTCGCTCCGATCATGCCGTACGTCACGGAGGAGATCTGGTCATGGAGGTACTCCGAGAATGGAAGCTCAGTGCACCGCGCGTCGTGGCCGAGTGCGTCCGAGTTTGCGGGGCTTGATCTTGCGCTCGGCCGCGGTCCGCTCGATATTGCAGCGAAGGCTCTCTCCGCGGTTTATGCCGCCAAGACCGCCCAGCAGAAGAGCCTCGGTGCGCCTTTACGTGCGATGACGGTTCGCGGTCAGCAATCTGAACTCGACGTGCTTAATCTTAGCACCGGTGACATCAAGCGCGCAGGCAAGCTGCTCGCTGGAGAGATCCAGTTCACGACGTCCGAAGATTCGGAGATGAAAGCAGAGTTGGTATTCGAAGAGGCAATAGCATGAGCGAAGCAAAACCAGATCAGATCCTACAACTTGGCTTGGCGTTTTGGGGCTCTAAGGCACTCTTGAGCGCTGTCGAACTCGGAGTGTTCACTGAGCTCGCGAGAGAGCCGGCGGATCTTCAATCGCTGGAGAAGACGTTTAACCTCCACCCTCGTTCCTCGAAAGACTTTCTCGACACTCTCGTCGCGCTAGGCATGCTTGAGCGTAAGAACGGGGTCTACAGCAACACCCCTTCGACGGAGCTATTTCTCGACAAAAAGAAGCCGTCTTACGTCGGTGGAATTCTCGAGATGGCAAACACTCGTCTCTATCCGTTCTGGAACAACCTAACGACGGCCCTTCACACCGGCGAACCGCAGAACGAAATGAAGGGTTCATTCGAAGCGCTCTACACAGACCCTGCAAAGCTGAAGGAGTTCCTCAGCGCGATGACAGGCGTTAGCCGGGGGGCGAATCTCGCTATCGCCAAGAAGTTCCAGTGGAATCGCTACAAGTCCGCGGCCGATGTCGGCACAGCGCAGGGTGACCTCATCGTGCAAGTCGCCCTCGCAAATCCACATCTTTCCGGGATCGGATTCGATTTGGCGCCAACGAAAGCGGTCTTTGAGGAATACGTGAAGGAGAATGGCCTGAGCGGGCGTGTGAAGTTCGCCGCCGGCAATTTCTTCGAAGAGGCCCTGCCGAAGGTCGATGTGATCATGATGGGTCATATCCTCCACGACTGGAACCTCGAGGAGAAGAAGATGCTCATTCGAAAGTCGTACGAGGCACTCCCCAAGGGCGGTGCGTTTATTGCCTACGACAGCATCATCGACGACGACCGCTCAAAGAACGCCTTCGGTCTGCTGATGAGTCTAAATATGCTGGTCGAGACCGCCGGCGGATTCGACTACACCGGGGCAGATTGCATGGGCTGGATGAAGGAAGCGGGCTTCACCGAAACCCGTGTCGAGCACCTCGTCGGCCCTGACTCCATGGTCATCGGCATCAAGTAGCCCCACCGCAGTTAATAACTTCGCAACTCCTCGCGATGGCGGGAAAATTAATTATACGCGATATAATTAATTCGAAGTGGAGGGCGTTAGCTTGGGGAGGCTTCGGGGGCTTTCTCGTCGCCGTCGGTAACCTCGCGCTGCTTTTTGAGGCGTTGGCGGGTGCGGCCGAGGCGGGTGGCCGCGGTGTTTGCGCGGTTGATGCAACCTTCGACGATTTTCTCGAGGAGCTGCTCGTCCCCGCCTTCACAGAAGAGCCGGGCCATATCCATCGATTCGACGAGCATGATCTGCTGGCGGTCGAGCTCTTTGCGGGCGGTTGGGAAATCGCGGGCCTGACGCATCAGGACCGAGGTCCGGTAGAGATTGTTTAAAACAACACCGACGAGCGCGGCGTTCCGATCGGGAGCATTCAACACAGCGTCGCTGAGCGGCGGGCCTTCGGTTGCGCGCATGACGACTTCTTCGAGAGTGTCGACTGTGAATGGAAGCGCGAGGAATCCGCGCGCGCCGGCGCGCAAGAGTCCGAACACATCGTCAACCTGCGGCTCACCGGAGATCGGGATCATGATGCTGTTCGGATCCATTGAAAGAGTTTGTTTGACGAAATCGATCGTCGGCATGTCTGTCGAGACTGCATCAAACATGATCAGCGGGAAATCGCGTCCACGGATTCGATCGACGGCAACGATGTGAGTCGGAGCTGCGCTCACCGACGAGAAGCCGACGGTCTTCAGCGCTTGCCGAACCTGGTTGCTGGTCGTGCCGTTGCCGGCCACAACGAGAACCGGAATCGACTGACGCGCATGAGTCCAATTTATGTTTGTCGGACTGGCCATGTTCGGTGAAGAACCTTTCTCGGTGCGCTGGGTTACCTGCGATCAGGAAACACACCTCTCAGAGAATCTAGGTCGGCAATCCAGGAAGAATGCTTGAGAAAGAGTTTCACAGAGGATCCCGCCTAAGCGCTGCAAATCGCTAAGAATTCCGGTTGAATCCGCTTGAGCAGGCTGTTTCGGCCCGAAGCGTTCAAGCTATTTCTTCTCTTCCGGGGTTTTTTTGGCTTCGGCCTCGGCCGCCTGGCCGTAGAGCGGCATCCGTGTCGGGAACCGCGGGTCATCGAGAATAATCTGCTTACCACGCCGATTTTTCAGATTTACTACGACCGGTGCTTTCAAGTTCACTGTCGAAAGACTTGGATCGGGACGGATCGTCACGAGATTGAAGATCGCAACTTCGTCAGCAGGCGTGAGCTCAAGCGAACGTTCATCAAAGGGCAGATCGAAGGTGTACTCATCGCCGAACTCGGCTGCGTTCACTACGACGAATGCGAGATCAGAGGCTTGGGTGGACTGCAGCCATGAGAACGGCGGCGTGTATTCGATCAGTACGAAATTCGTGTTTGCCGGAAATCCAATCAACCCTGCGGGGATGACGATGAGAGTGTCCTTCGGAACCTCCAGATCCCCAAAGCGGGTAGTCTGAACTTTGATCTTATCGCTCACGATGGCTCCTCGGACTTCTTCGGATGCTTTCGCTCCACGCGCAGGCGGCTGAGAGTCTCGGTCTTACCCTCACTCCAAACTTTTGCGACATGTGCGAGATCGGACGGAGTCTCTGCCGGGAGAGCGGCAGCTGTGCGGTTCTCTTCTTGAATCTGGAGGTAGATCTCCTCCCGGAAGATACGCACATGATCAGGCGCGTCGATCCCGACCCGCACCTGACTTCCCTTGATTTCGACGACAGTGATCTTAACATCGTCCCCGATGAAGACACTCTGCCCCGGCCGTCGGGTCAGCACTAACATCGCGCCCTCCTGCCGTTCTCAAGCATAAAGTTCAAAGAACTCCGTTTCATATCCCCGATTCGTCCGTGACGGTTATGAGTTAGCGCACCTTTTTCCGGAGCGAAAGCCTAATTGGCCCGTCATCGAGCCATCAGCCTGCGACGGTAAGGGCTTCCAAAGGGATTTACTAGAGGAAGTCCAGCAGGGAGAGCTGGTTGATTTGCGCTCCGGTGGCCAGCAGGGCCTGAAATGAGGTCTGCAGATTGGCGAGTTTGCTCGCCACGTCGAAGGTGTCCGAGTCCTGAAGGTCGGACCGGGTCTTCTCGGCATCTGCCGTGATTCCGGTCAAAACTTGAGCGGCCTGAGTCAGCCGGTTCATTCGTCCACCGACGCTGCTCCGCTCCCCAATGATAGTCTGGCTCGATGCCTCGATCTGGTCGAGCGCGTTGATAATTGCCGAGGTCTGTCCGTGGAAATCTGCTGGGAACACGAATGCCGCCCCACCGAGGTCCGGTGTCGCGTTCGAAACCTCAGGGGTCGTCCGGTAGCCTTCCAGCGCCCGGCCGAGACGCTCGAGTGCATCAACCGCGGGCTGGAAGATCTGTGCCCCGGGAGTATTCACGGCCACGGTCTCGTTGTCAGTGATCGCGACTGTCTTCGTTGTCGTCGATCCCGTCGCCGTCGTGAAAATCCAGTGCTGATTCTCCGGGACGCTGGGTCCGGGAGGATTCGTGTAAGGAACGGGATTGAGCGTCATCGGCGGAGTGGTGTCCGCTGTTCCGCCGTAGATGTATTTTCCGAAGATCTGAGTGTTTGCAAGTGCGACAACGCTCTCACGGATCGCCCAAACTTCGGTCGCAAGCTGGGAGCGCTGCTCGACGCTGTAGACTTCGTTCGCCGCTTGGCTTGCGAGCTCCTTCGCTCGAATCATGAGATCTTCAACTGAGTTCAGCGCCGTGTCCTGCCCCTGAAGCTGATTTTCAGCGTAGCCGATCCGCTCCTTGTGGCGTGTCAGCCGATTGATCGTGCTTTGCAGATCGACAATCGTACCTGCAGGACCGGGAGCATCAGCCGGTTCGGAGACTCGGAATCCGCTCGCGACTTCGTCTCGCAGCTTCTGCAGAGCGTTCTGCTGATTGAAGATGTTCTGAACGAAGTTGCTCTGCTGAAACTGGGTGCTGACTCGGCTAATGGCCATGATTACCCTCCTACTGCGTTCAGAATCTCACCCAGGAGATCGTCGCTGATCTTGATCAAGCGCGAAGACGCCTGAAACGAACGTTGGAATCCGATCAACCTCGTCAGCTCTTCATCGATGCTGACTCCGGAAACCGAAGCTTGAAACTCTTTCAGCTGCGACTCGCGATCACGGGCCACGGTGAGATCGTTGCCACTGTGATCTTTCGTCGTTCCGATATGGGTCACTGTCTCGCTGTAGAGATTTTCGATCGTGGTTGTGGAGCTAAAGTTACCGACAGCAAAAGTGAACGGCGTATCCCGCAGAGCAAGCAGGTCGGAAGCGATCTGTCCATTTCCCGCAGAGAACGCGACAGCGGCAGCAGCGGGGTTCTCGTCGAATGCGAGCGCGATATCCGCGGGATCAGTAGGACCAAAAGTGATGTAACTTGAAAAGTTCGGCTGGGCCGACGTAATAAGGTCGCCAACCGTTTCCGGGCCCGCGGTAAACGGGAGTGAACCATTACTCAAGGTGAACAGACCCCACTTCGGTGGTGGGTTGCCAGCCGGATCGGCAGACGCCACGAGTGCTCCATCGTACGGCCGGTACACGTTATTGTACTGAATGAGCAGATGTTGAGCGATCGCATCGACTCGCGCAGCGAGATCGGGAAGATCCCCTTGTGCGAAGAATGCGTTCGTATCGGTCGTCGAAGGTACTCCGCGGACGTTCAATAGCCCAGAGACCTGCCCGCCACCCGCTGCAATCATCGGCGTCAGATCAACGTCGTCGACGTTGATCGTCGCAGGGCTGGAGTTCCACACAATGCGCCCCAACGGTTGAGCATCCAAACCAAGTGGGAACGGCCCAAAGCTCGGTGTATCGCTGACCCGAAGGCTCGCGGAATTCGCATTTGCCACCAGAGCAAATCCGTTCTCCAGGAAGCAGGAAACCTGACCCTTACTGTCCTCTACCGTGTTAAAAGAGATCTTCTCGGAGAGTTCTCGCAGTAACTGATCGCGTTGGTCTTTAAGGCCGAGATTGTCCTGGTTACCAATATTGCTGGCAGCGATCTGCGTATTCAGAGTCGCGATCTGTGAGGTGAGATTATTGATATCCAGCACGCTTTTGCGCATCTGGGTATCGGCGTCGCGCTGGGCCTGACTGAGTGTCTCGTAGGTCAGGCGGATGGACTGAGTCAGCTCGTTCCCGGATTGGATGAGTTTCGAGCGAAGTGCGCTGTTACCCGGATTTGCTTGCAGGTCATTCAGCGCGCTGAAGAAATCTGAAAGTGCGAAGCCGATGTGGCGAACGGTTTTGTCGACTGAAAAAAGAGACTGGGTCGTTGCGAGAATATCATCTCGTGCTTCCATCGCCGCCCGTTCCGAGATCGCGACGCGCTCGTTCTTGTTCACGAATTCATCGACTCGGCGGATGACGCCGTTGATGTCGGCCCCTAGTCCAAAGGAGGTCTCGACTGCGTTACCGTTCGCCTTATCGACAAACTGAATCTCTCTTCGGCTATAGCCGGTGGTATTAACGTTCGCGACGTTATTACCCACCACCCGGATCGCCTGCGTGTTATTCTGCAGCGCTCTCCGGCTGATATCCAGTAAGCTCGAGATGGCACCAGCCATGAAGAAAGTCCTCCAGTAGAGCTAAGAGGCAAGAGCCGTGCTCAGGAGTCAGTAGGGCTTAATTGCCTGGAACGCCTACCTGTTTCTCTAGAGCAAACGAGCAGAAGGCAGTTTTTGCCGCTGTAAGCAGCAGCCTCTTCCTCTGTGCCGAATAAGATGTTTTAGGTTCAGCCCACCGGATAAGCCGCACTAGATAAGCCCCACGAAATTAGGCAGCGAAGATGAAAACCTACGGCGTCATCAGCAATACGGACAACCAGTCGAACTGCAGTGCGGAACTGGAGAACCTGCGCATCAATGGCTTTGCCGTCCTTGCCGAAATCCTCGACGCTACTGAGCTCGCCGAGTGCCGGCGCCGGCTCGATGACCTCTACAAATTTCAGGAAGAGGAGTTTGGCGCTGATAAACTGCAGGCCATAAATGAAGCAGATCTCGCACGGTCTCCCCTCAGCTACGATCCCTTCTTTCTCGAAATTGCGCTGAAGAAGCCGGTGGTTGAGCTCGCGCACCAGGCAATCGGAGGCCGGTATGTGCTCCTCAATCTGCAGAATGGCATCATCAACCATCCAAATCGGGAGCATCACCAGTCCACTTGGCACCGAGATCTCCCGTATCAGGAATTCGTAAGCAGCAAGCCACTCGCAGTCGGTGCGTTATTTTGCATCGACGAATTCAGCAAGGAAACTGGGTGCACTCATGTGCTCCCCTTCTCCCACCGTGAGGAGAAGCTTCCGAGTGAACGCTATGTAGCTCAATACGAATTTCCCGTTGAAGCGCCCGCAGGATCGGTGATCCTTTTCGATGCGATGCTCTTTCATCGCGCGGGATATAACTCATCAAGCAAGATTCGCCGGGGGATCAATCATGTCTATACTATCCCTATAATTAAACCTCAGATCGAGATCTCTACAGTTTCTCACATTCGAGCTCGCGGGGAGGCAGATGCGTGGGCGGCCAAAATTCTCGGAATCGACCAAACCGTACCCGCATCAGTGAAAGAGTTCCGCGAGCGTCGTTACGCACGCGTGGCAGCAGCTCCCGTCAAAAAGGCGGTTTAGTCCGACCGGAGCTTCTTAAACACCCCGAACAGCGACGTTCCGAACGGCAGACATTCATCGAGACGAAGCGCCCGTTCAGCGGAGAGCAGCAACGCAAGGGGCCTACTCTTCGCGAGAACTGCTGTTGTCTGCTCCCGCGCCGCACGATCTTCACGTCTCCTGCCCAGAAACTCAGGTACAACCCGGGAGAGGAATGCGGGAGCGACCAGGAGATTCATAAAATAGCCGGACTTCAATGGTTCGAACTCGTTTTGCTGAAAGAGTGAGCGCAAAGTACCTCGCCCATACCGCCGGTAATGCCCCGAAAACTCGTCAATCTCGCTCCAAAGAAACTGATGCGCGGGAACAGTCACAAAGAAGAGGCCGCCCGGTCTGAGCACCCGGGCAGCCTCCTTCAAGAGCAGCTCGGGCCGCTTGAGATGCTCGAGCACATCGAAGGCCCCGATTGCGCCAACCGATTCGGCCGGCAATTCAAGTTGCTCAAGCGTCGCCTCGTAGACGGTTCGAATCCCCTGCTTCCGGCAATTCGCCGCGCCGGCGGCCAATGGCTCGATCGCAACAATTTCGAAGCCGCGCCCCTGAAGATACGCCGAAACTGCTCCGTTGCCTGCTCCGGTTTCGTAAAACGGCCCCTCGAAGGGATATGCCCGGAGCAGCTCTTCGATCTTGAGATTGCGATGGCGGAACCAGGCGCCCTTCTCCGCCTCGAGCAGGAGGTCGTGGGCATCCGTTGGAAACGAGATCGCCGGTTCAGAATCCATCGTTTCACTGCGCATGACAGAGCCATACCGCAAACAACGTAGCTACGCAGCTCTGGGTCCGCGGACGTCCCCGTCCGCTTCCAACTGCCGGCAGCTAAACAGGGTGTGAGCCGATCACTTTTCAACTGCATGAACCGGAAAGCGGACGGGGACGTCCGCGTTCCCAGTAATGCATCCTCTGTTATGACAAGTTGGCGAGGACGCACGCGGTCCCAGTAACGCCTCTTCTCGGAGTGAAACTGATCAACTATTTGAGATGAGACTACGCTTCGGTGACGAGCGATCGCTTTCGAGCGAACGCCGGATCGGCGGTGCCCTTTAGCGAGCCTGATTCCCCGTAGGTCGGAAGCTCGCTTCCGGGGGAGGAGCGTATGATCGACAAAGTCGAAGAGACGATGCCGAGCGCCTGACGGAGGAGCACCGCGTTGTTTAAGTTCAGCTCTCGAACTCGTGTCGCCGTGATCTTCAGCTCATGCGATTTCGCCTGAAGCTCCCGCTTGACCGGTATAGCCGGGCATTTTGCGATCACCTCAGAAACCTTCGGCGCCTTGGCAGCTCCGGTTAGCTCGCACAGCAGCGCGGTGCGCTTCTTTTCGAGGTTCGCTGCTTGCTCGACAAGGTGCAGCTTCTTTTCGGCGAGTTGTTCGGTCTGTTCACGATTGAGCTCAACGATGGAGACCCGCTCTTTCGAGAGCAGCTCCAGGATCCGCTCCTGCGAGCGGATCTCTTCATCGAGAAGTTCGACGAGTCTTTTAAACTCCGTCAACATAGCACCTTACTCAGCCTGCTTCGCCGCTCGCGTTAAACGCGCTCGTTGAAGAATGCGACGAGCTTTTCCGCAACTGCTTGGCTCGAGACGTTGTATTCGCCTGATTCAATCCGCTTCTTCAATGCAGCGACTTTGTCCGACTGCTCAGCTTCCGCCTCTTCCCGGATCGGTCCGATCTGAGAGAGCACTCGAGCCTTCGACGAGATCGTCGTACGATCCGAACCGTCGTCAGAACCGACGCGAGCCGAGGAATTTCCCCGCTCTTCTTCGTCAATCCGCGACGCCCCGGAGCTCTTCGAGTTTCCGTAAACGCTAGACCTTCCAAAGAGGTCACTAATTTTCATACCGCATCCTCGGTTACTGTTCGGTCAGCGGCTCCTGACCGGACAAAAATGTTGCTCACACGTCAACCAAACACCGCCGTTTCACATCAACAGCTCAAAGCAGTATTCGATCTCCTTATCGACTGCGAGAGACGGTACCTCAACCAGTTCCGACACACCTCAACGACAATGCATTCGCGTTCAGATTTCCGAGCAATTCACTGCTACAGTGAACCGTTTCTCTTCTTTTCTGATGCCGCATCCTGCTTTTGGATCTCCTTCTTCAATACTTCCTTCACCCCAATGCCCTTTCCTTCAGCGATTTTATCAGCAACGGACTGTGTAAACATGTCCTGCATGATGTTCGCCTCATTGGAGTCATTTCCAAGGAAACCCGTCTTATCTACCGTCTGCCACATCGATTTCATCATCTGATGCAAAAGTAATGCCTCGAACCCGCTAGTAGCCTTCTCGATCTGCTGGGGAGTCGTAACGCCCTGATCTTTCAGAGATCGAACCTTCGCCACCTCGGCGTTCGCCTGCGCTGCCGCTGCTCCACCTGAACCGATTGAGAGCGGATCTGTCGGAAAATTTGGCACCCGTTGCTCCTATAATCTCTTAGACGGAAAAGATTACCTACATAATGGTTAATTCGGCATGAAGCGCGCCAGCCCGCTGGAGAGCTTCAAAGATTGCGATGAGATCTCGCGGAGTTGCACCGAGCTGATTCAACGCGGTGACTAACTCACCGAGGCGAACTGTGCCGCTCACCACCTGAAGGAGTCCGGCCTCCTCACCAACTTGGATGTCTGTATTCGGCACGACCGCCGTTCCGCCGCCGCCGAGAGCGTTCGGCTGTGACACCTGGTTCTCCTGACGAATGGTGATGTTTAAATTCCCGTGAGCAAGAGCGACGGTCGAGACTCTCACATTCTCACCCATGATGATCGTTCCCGTTCGTTCGTTCACAATCACCTTCGCGATGATGTCCGGCTCGACTTGCAGCTGCTCGAGCTCGGCAATCAGTTCGACCGGATCCTTGGCCCTTTGCGAATCAAGCGGAAGCACAACACTTCCACTGTCGATTGCTTTCGCGCCTTGAGCACCGAGGAAGAGGTTCACCGCAGACTGAACCCGAGTCGCAGTCATGAAGTCCGGCTCACGAAGAACGATCTTCACCTGACCCTTCGCGAAGAGATCGAACGGGATATCCTTTTCAACCGTTGCTCCCTTCGAGATCACGCCGACAGTCGGATGGTTCCGCTGTGCTTGGTCACCGCCGCCGGTAATTGTGAATCCACCTACAGATGTCGGACCTTGAGCAACCGCATACGTCTTTCCATCCGCAGCTTTCAAAGGAGTCATGAGCAGAACGCCGCCTTGAAGCGTCGTTGCGTCTCCGATCGAGGAGAGCGTGCAGTCGACCTTCAATCCCGGCCGGGCGAACGCCGGCAGGTTTGCCGTAACCACGACCGCTGCAACGTTTGCGAGCTTGAGATCCGCCGGGCTGACCCGAATTCCGAGACGCTCGAGGAGGTTTGAGACGCTCTGACTTGT
>CAYOAK010000051.1:0-18412 GCA_964401925.1 uncultured Bdellovibrionales bacterium
GGGAGGCCGACCAATTCGCGAACAACTTCTCACGATCAGTCCAGAGCAGGTAGGCGCTCACCAATGGAAGAATCAAACCGTGAGAGTAGTCCTCGCTGTTCCAGCAGATCAGCGCGATCTCCCGTATCGTCGGGTAGAGCAAGAGCCCGAGTAGCAGCGCAGAGAGAGTAAAGAGAAGTTTTCTCATCGGCCGTTTACAGGAGCATGCTCGCTGCTTCGGCAAGATCGCTCCGGACGATCTGCTCGAGGTAAATATGAATCGACTGCGGCCAGTCCCGGAATGCATTAATTGCGTGAATCAGACCGTTATTCCGGCGGCTGAGGAACTGGTTGTCGATCTGGCTCGGATCTCCGATGACAATCACGATACTCCCCTCTCCGAGCCGCGTGAGCAGGACTTTCAGCGGCCCTTTCTCGATATTTTGAGCCTCTTCGAGGATAACGATGCTTCTGCGGAACGTCCGGCCGCGAATATACGACAGAGGGATCAGCTCGAGCCGATTTTCCATCTCGAGCCAGGACTTTGCGTCGAACGGACGCACCGAGCGCTGCAGCCCCTTCTTTCCCGGCCCGGATCCGCCGCCCCTGCCCTCTTCGTAGCTCGGCACCTGGACGATTGCCCGTAGGTTATCCTCGATCAGGCCGCCCCAGGGTTGGAGCTTTTCCTCCAAAGTGCCCGGAAGAAATCCAAGCGACTGGCCGACCTCGACCATCGGCCGCGTGATCACGATCCGATCGAAGTGTCCCCGTTCGAGCCGCTCCCAAGCGGCAGCGAGAGTCAGAAATGACTTTCCGCTTCCTGGAGGGCCGCAAACAGTAATCAGCCGGACTCCGCCGGGTGCCGTCGGATCGCTTTCGCCGCAACCCATCAGCGCCCAAAGCAAGAGCTTCTGCCGGATATTGCGTCCGGCGACTTCGCCCGCGACTTTCAGATAGTCGATCTTCGTGCGGTCGATCAGCTCGGCGCGATTTGTCGAAGGCTCCCGCGTGATCAGATAACAGTAGTGCACATCGGGCGCGTCACGATCGACCAGATGAAAGAATTCGTTCATCCGAAACGGCCGCTCGGGCTCGTAATACCCTTGCTGGATCACCTTATCGACCACCGCTGAAGTGGTTTCAATCCGGTAGTATCCCTGCTGATCTTCAAAGTCGGGCGCGCAGACGCTGCGCAGCTCTTCGGCCTGAACACCATAAATGCTTCGGGCGAGCACTCGGAGAATTCGATCCTGGGTAATCAGAACGACGCGGTTGCTCCGGGGTGTGTTGTCATCATCGTAGCTCGGATGACTCGCACGATATTCATCCTCACAGGCCATCGCCGTGGCAAGAATCTCATGATCTGCGACGCTCGCCTTCAGCCCCCAGGCGACGACCTTTTCGATCGTCGGACGGGGCGCAATTCGGAGTGTACCGCCTTTTTCGGTCTCGACGCCTTCGAGCAGTGAGCCCTGATTGCTGTAGTATTCAAGCTGTCTCGCACACTCGAGTGCGATCTTGGATTTTTCGCCATCGCGGTGCCGAAGGCGGTCAAGCTCGTCGAGTACGACTCGGGGAATAACGATCTCGTTGTCGCCCAGCACCGTTGCGAAAGCCGGACCGTCACGAAAGGTGGTTATATCCTGAACCAGCGTCATCACCGCTGAGGTATCGAGGACGAAAATCTTGCTCTCTTCGCTTTGATTCATTGCCATGTAAGCTCTAGTTCTACCTTCTTCGGGATTCTCCCGCCAACGGCCGCGTAGATCTCGGAACCGAGATATCTCTTCGCAACGTCCTCAAGTGCCGGGCGAGTGAGCACGGCGAGCTTTTGAAGGACCTCGTCTGCGCTGACATACCGGCCGAGTGCGATTTCGGACTCAACGGCGCGCCAGAGACGCCCCCGAGGGCTATCCTCTTCCATCTCGAGCTGGGCACGGAGCATCCGGCGTGTGCGCTCAAACTCGTCATCACTGATGCCGTGTGAACGGATCAGCTCCACCTCCTTGCGGAGCGATTCGCAGATCTGGGTGTAATTCTTCGTTTCAAACGATGATGTGAACAGACAAACTGCCGAATCGGGAAACGCATCGACGTGAACACCGAGATCATAGCAGAGGGCCTGCTCTTCGCGCAGGACCCGAAATAGGCGTGACGACGCTCCGTAGCCAAGAAGTGAGCTTAAAAGGAGTCCCGCTAGATAGTGAGGCGAGCCGATCGGGGGCCAGTTCCAGCCGACAATGAGGTGTGTTTGCTTCCCGGGGCGGCGCACGTCCACAACATGCGGTTTCGAAACGCGAGACGAGAACTGTGGGCGCTCACCTGCCTCGAATTCGCCGAAAAGCGAGTGCACCCGCTCTTCGACCGCACTTTCATCGGAGACGCCGCTGACGGCAATGATCATCCGCCTTCCCTTAAGTTGATCCTGCAGATGTTCCCGGAGCAGGGAATGGGTCATCCGTTCCAGATTCTCCACAGTTCCAAAAACCGGCTGCCCGAGCGGATCGTCTTTCCAAAACATCGACCGGAACGCCTGGCTCACCAGATCCGCAGTGTCGTCTTGAGCCTCAAGGATCTCCTGCCGGACGATCTCCTTTTCGATCTCGACATCGGCGGCGGAGAAGGCCGGCTCGATCAGGAGCTTCGAGAGAAAGTCGAGCAGGTCGAGCGCGCGGTCGCGGATAACCGTTCCGTAAAGGCAAAACGATTCCGAGTCAGTGAAGGCGTTCACATCTCCACCGAAGTCGTCGATCCACTCGGCGATCTGCCGGGCCGAGAGCCGGGCGGTCTGCTTGAAAAGCAGATGCTCAATCAAATGGGTTGCCCCGTTCCGTCCCGGAGACTCCAGCCGCGAGCCGCCGATTATCGCCACCACAACCGAGGCGGAACGAAAATGCGGAGCGGGATCGATATAGAGAGTGACGCCGTTTGGAAGGGTTTTTTTGGAGATCGACTGCATGAGTTACGGAGAGAGAGGACAATTGAGAACGATTACTGTAGGAATTGCCGCAAGCTTCTGGAGATTCCGTGTCCTCTCGACTGATTGAACCCCGCCTGCTCAAAGGCTTTCAAGATACACTTCCGGCGGTAGCACTCAAACGCCGCCAGATGCTGCGCGCCTTCGAGGAGGTATTTACCTCCTTCGGCTTCGCCCCAATCGACACTCCGGCGCTCGAATATGCTGAGATTCTCCTCGGCAAGGGCTCTGACGAGACCGACAAGCAGCTCTACCGCTTTGCCGATAACGGCGGCCGGGACATCGCCCTGCGCTTCGACCTGACCGTTCCGCTCGCACGTTTTGTGGCGCTGCACGCGAACGAGCTTCCGTTTCCTTTCAAGCGATTTCACATCGCTCCGGTCTGGCGGGCGGAGAAGCCGCAGCGCGGGAGATACCGTGAGTTTATTCAGTGCGACTTCGATACCATCGGCACGGACTCGCCGGCCGCCGATGCCGAGATCGTCGCGGTCATCTTCAACGCACTTTTGAGAATCGATGTCCGGCACCAGATCAGGATCAATAACCGGAAGATTCTGAATGGGCTGCTCGAGAGCCTTGAAGCAAAGGAGCGCTCCGTGAGCGTGCTCCGTGCGATCGATAAGATCGACAAAATCGGAGAAGACGGCGTGCGCACTGAGCTGCGAGATGCTGCTCAGCTGAGCGATCCGCAGATCGCGCGCGTCTTCGAATATATAAAGCTCTCGCAGCATGCAGGCACAGAAACGCCGGGAAACCGTGCCGCTCTCATCGCGGAGCTGAAGCAGTTCCTCGCCGGGTCTGAGCTTGGACTTCGAGGACTTTCGGAGCTTGAGGCGGTGCTGAACGCAGCGGGACATTTTGGAGTTCCGGAATCTGCACTGCTGATCGATCTCTCGATCGCTCGCGGTCTCGACTACTATACGGGCAGCGTGTTCGAGACGCGCCTTGTTGATATGCCCGATATCGGTTCGATCTGCTCCGGCGGGCGCTACGACGACCTCGCTTCGCTCTACATCAACCGGAAGCTGCCCGGTGTCGGCGCTTCCATCGGGCTCGATCGAATCCTCGCAGCGCTGGACGAGCTGGGACGGGGTGGTACGGAAAGCTCGCCATCAAAGGTGTTTTTCACCCTGCTCGACGATGGTGCCCGGGCAAAAGCATTTGAGCTCGTTTCGCAAGTTCGCGCTTCCGGTATCCCGGCGGAAGTCGCCCTGGAGGTTTCGCAGCTGGGCGGACAGCTGAAGTACGCAGATCGGAAGGGAATCCCCTTCGCTGTCATTCTAGGCGAGCGGGAGCTCGCTCAAGGGAGCTGCTCAATCAAAGATCTTCGGGCGAAATCCCAAAGTGATGGAGTGAAGTTCAGTGACCTGACGGCAACGTTGCATACGTTGCTATCGGGCTCTCGTTGAGCTGCCGATGATCGGGCGCGCTCTAGCGAAACTCTCCGGCGCGGCACTGCTGATCATCCCCTTCATCCCAATCGCTACGATCTTCGGCCCGTTTCCCGATGAACAAGGTTTGTTCACTCCGGCAGAATGGGCTCTTGGCGGAGCAATAGTAGCCACTCTCGCTGCAATCATACCGCCGCAGATTCCGGACGCTGTTGAACGAGGCTTTGCCCGGCTGATGAATCTCCGCTCACTTCCGCTCCTCTTGATGGGGCTGCTCGGCTTCGCATCGGTCCTTTCCACTTCGCTTCTCTTTAAGCGCTCGCCGCTGCTCATCGATGAAGCGGCGCAGTTTTTTCAAGGCAAGATCATCGCAGGCGGGGCGCTCACGGCGCAGATGCCGAAGCTTCCGGAATTTTTCTTCATGCAGCAGATGCTCTTCGACGGCGAGCGGCTCTATGCCCAGTATCCGCCGGGCCACAGCGTGGCACTCGCGCTCGGAACGACGCTCGGCGTTCCGTGGATGATCGGCCCCGCGCTGACGATCCTAACGGGGATGTTCCTCTATCAGTTCTGCTCGGAGATCTACGGAGAGGTGACTGCGCGCCGGACATTGCTCGCAGCAGCACTCTGTCCTTTTCTTATCTTTCTCGGCTCGAGCTACATGAATCACATCTCCGCGCTGTGCGGATTGAGCCTCGCGCTCTGGTCGGCGGCCCGCTGGGAGAGGACTGGTGCGAAGAGCGCTCTTGCCGCTGCCGGAGCCGGAATCGGATTTGCACTGCTCTCAAGGCCGCTTTGCGCCGCGGCAGGCGCGTCAGTGATTTTCTGCTGGATTGCTTCGCAGATTTTCTCCCGCCGCGCGTTCGGGGCGGCGCTTGCGGGAGCCGCGGCTGCCTTTGGCGCGATTCTGCTCTTTGCCTTTTACAACTCCCAGACCACCGGCGATCCCCTGCTCCCCGGATATTTAAAGCTGTGGGGCTCGAGTCACGGGCTCGGATTCCATCGAACGCCGTGGGGTGGAGAGCACACACCGATCGCCGGGATAAAGAATCTGCTGATTAACGTTTCGATGTTAAACGAGTTTCTTTTCGAAACTCCAATTCCCGGATTGATCTCGATTGCCTGCCTGGGACTTCTCTCGTCTCGAGACGATAACCGAACGACACCTGAGCGACGATGGGATCGACGACTCCTCGCGCTCTTCTGGGCATTCCCGATCATCTATCTCTTCTACTGGCACCGCGACTCATATCTCGGCCCAAGGTTTATCTCGGGAAGTGTCCTCGCCGCATTGCCGCTCACAGTACGGGGACTTGAGGTTCTCCTTCGCGCAGCGGGAGAGCGAAAAATCGTGAGCTATGCGCTCCGGCCCCGCCTTCTCTCTGCAGTGACACTGGCCGTGCTATCGATGCTTTTCCTCGGCCTTCCGAGCCGGTTCATGATCTACAGAAGTCAGAACGCCTCGATGAAAGAGGCTCAGCAGATGGCGCACAAGCTCGGAACAGCGGAACAACGTTTGATCTTCGTCCCAGTATCATGGGGGTCACGGATCATCTCCATTCTTCGCGCACACGGTGCGTCGGCTTCAGTGATGGAAGAGGCCTACTACTCAGCCGATCACTGCCAGCTACAAGAGCTTGCCGATCGAGCGTTGAACGGAGAGGTTCCTGCCGGTGAGATTGATCGCGAGCTTCGTACGCTGCAGGCCGCGCGCGCTCCGAGGGCAAAGGTCTCAGCAGACCCCACTGTCCGCCTTCTTCCCGGCCGAGCGTTGACGAGCGCGTGTCTGACAGAGCTTGAGCGGGACAAGCGCGGCTTTACTCTCTCACTTCCCTATCTCGTGTTGAATGATCCGCAGTTTCGAGGGCCGCTGATCTTCGCAACCGATCTCGGTGAACGAAATCGGCTTTTGGCCGAGCAGTATCCGCAGCATACAGCAGCGATCTTGGGGAGGGGCGGTTTGGAGCCGCTTAATCCGAGCCACTGAATCTGCGAGAAGATTTCCTTTGAGACCGGTGTTTCTTGCCGGCAAGGCGCCGTTCGACGGCGCCCTTCGAGGGCTTCGTCTTTCGGCGTCTCTTCGGCTCTTTCAGGATCGGCTCAATCATACTGCCGAGCTTCTCCAGGCAGTCCTCACGGTTCCTCCGCTGGTCGCGAAACCGATCGGAGCTGATCTGCAACTCTCCGGCCGCACTTAACCGGTTGCCGTAGCGATCGAGAAATCGGCGCTTTGCACCGGGTTTGAGAACCCCGGTGGCGGCGGGGGTCCAGATGAGCGTGACCTTCGAGTTCACTTTATTCACATTCTGCCCGCCCGGGCCCGAGCTTCGAGAAAAGCGGAAGAGCAGCTCGCGCTCGAGCACGGTGAGATCAATGGTTTCAACCGTGCCGCTCACTTCTTCTCCTGAGGCTGATAGAGCGCGTAATCACGAACGCGCGTCTCACGCGGGGTGAAGCGAGCCTTCTTTCCGAGCAATGCGGTTTTCACCCAGCCTTTCTTCTCCACCAGCACTTGAGTAAGAGCGGATTCAACCGGAAGAACTGCACCGTCAAAATTCCGCTTTTCCAGAACATACTCCCAATCAGGCCTGAGCATGGAGAGAGATTCGTATTCCTCTTGTAAGCTCGCACGAGCCGGCTCGGCCGCCGCGCGCTCATCGATGAAAGTTCGAATCCCTTCGATCTGGAGGTCGATCGCCACATCCGGTCCATTCAACACCCGCTGCAGGTTCCGCTTTAGAACCCCATTGAGCTCCATTGCTCTTTCAAACTCGCCGCTGCGGGGAATAATCGCGGAGAAGCTCACAAACAATAATGAGAGCATGCTGAGCACTCCCCACGCGATCGTCCCGAAACCGAGCCTCAAACCGAACGATGCACGTACCGGGCGCCAGGTCCCGACCGAGAGTAAGGCGAGTGACGCCAGTCCGACGACCAGCATCGGCAAGAAGCGCTCATGCGCGAGAGTCAGAGTAAACGCCACGGCGACAAACGATCGCCATGACGCGGGCAGACGCCGGTTGGCTTGGAGAGCAAGCAGCAGAGTCAAAAGAGAGATCCCGAGCAGCACAGGATGAAGATGGAAGTTGGGCGTCTGAACCTGACGGGGGATTACGCTGAACGGATCAGGACAGAGAAATACGCCAAGGAGAACCGCCGCGAATCGTTTCATCAACAGCTCTCGAATCGTGCCTTTCGGCGAGGCGATTAGAAAGGCGAGGAACGCCGCCGGCAGCCCAAGCGAACAGTCGGAGGCCGCTGTCGCAAACGCTCCGAGACAAACGAACCAACCGAGCGCCACGTCTTTCTCGAGAGCCAACACTCCAAGAAGGATCGCGAGAACGCCGTAGCGCTGATCAAGCGTTCCGCAGTCGAAGATCAGCAGCAGATTCAGGAGGAACATGCCGATGAGCACCGCGCCCCCGGAAAGTCGCAGTTCGAGCCACAAAAACATCGCGAGAAAGAGAGCCGCCGGGACGATCAGCCGGCTAAAAAAATCCACGCCTCCCAAGCCGTCTGCCAAAGCGAGAAGGGCCTGCAGCCACTGCGGTACCGGCGCGGGCATTCCGACCGTGGTCCAGTTGAGGCGGTCGATTGGACGGAATGAGATCTGCCGCAGCATCTCCCGTCCGTTCAAAACCGCGCGATAGCTCTCTCTCGGCGCGCCTTGAAATAAACTTCCCGACAGGAGAAGAGCGAGTGCTAGAAAGGCGAATGAAACTCTCTTCCAGAGCATGCCGAAGAAAAAAAAGCGTTACCGAAAGAACGTAGCAGTAATTGTCATAGACCGGCATGGGCGGATTCTGGCCTGTGAACGAAACGATTACCCCGGCAGCTGGCAGCTTCCGCAGGGCGGTATCGACGGAAAGGAGAAACCGAGAGAGGCGGCCCTCCGTGAGCTGCGTGAGGAGATCGGCACGTCGGCCGGCGAGTTCGTCGCCGAGCTCAAAAAGACAATTCGTTACGATTGGCCGCGCGAGCTCTATTACCGGGGGTACTGCGGCCAGGAGCAGCATTACTTTCTTTTCCGGCTCTCCCCGTGGGCAAAAATCGACGTCAGCCGGGCTCACCGGTTCGATCCTTCAATGAAGAAGGAGTTCCGGCGTACTGCGTTTTTAAGCTGTGAGAGATTCTTAAAGCGGGTGACGGGGTTCAAACTCGAGGCCTACCGCACAGCGATTCAGCGATTCGAGGCGCTCCACCCCGGCGTATTCGTAAAATGAGCGCTCCCACTCTGCGCCGCAGCGTGTTGAGATAGGATCATGTTCCAGCAGTTCCGGCTGAAGATCGATAAGCAGCTTCTCCTCTTCTCGGCGTTCGTGCTGCTGAGCGTTTTGAGCTCGCTCATATTCTCTTTCCGTCCGATTATCCGCCCGGGGTTTGCCACATTTTTTCGCGGTCTGATTGCCGCGACCGGCCTGGTAATGATTCATCTGCTCGGTGCGATTGTGCGCGAATGGTGCAGACGCAGATGGAAGTTCAAGGTAGTACCCGAATCCGTTCCTGAAAAAGGGGCCGATAAGCTCGGTGCCGCGATTCTCGCCGGGGGCGGCGAAGAGGTGTTACTCCGCGGCTTCATCTTCGCGCCGCTGCTCGCAAAACTTAGTTTCGGCGGCTCGACATTTCTCATTTCACTCTTGAACGCCGCATTGAGCGGACTTCTGCACTCGAGGCGTGGCGCAATTGCGTATGAGCGTGTGATAGAAGGCGCACTGATGGGGCTCCTTTATCAGCAGTATCGTTCGATATTTATTCTGTTCATCGCCCGGACCGGCTCTGAGTTATTCTGGTTCTTCCTGGGCGGGCGCCTGAAGCAGAAGGCTCTATCGGAGATTTGGAGAAAGGCATGAGAGTCGAAGAGCTATTTCAGGAGTTTGATACTCACCGTGAAGAGCTGCTGAAGGAGTATTTTGAGCTCTTACGCATCCCGAGCATCAGCTCGGAAGCTGAGTACCAACCGGAGGTACTGAAAGCTGCCGCATGGGTCGAAACCTTTCTGAAACGGATGGGTGCGCGGACCGAGCGGTGGGAAGGAAATGGGCATCCCGTAATCTTCGGCGAGTATCTCACCTCACCCGATCGCCCGACTCTCCTCATCTATCAGCACTATGATGTGCAGCCGGTTGATCCGCTTGAAGCCTGGATCAGCCCTCCGTTTGAGCCCACCATCCGGGACGGGCAGGTGTATGCACGCGGTGCGCAGGATAACAAAGGGCAGTGCTTTTACACTTTAGCGGCGGCACGAGCTCTGATCCGCAAACTCGGCACCGCTCTTCCGAATCTAAAATTTGTGATTGAGGGCGAAGAAGAGACAGGCAGCACGGTGATCGGGGACCTCGTCGTCACGAAGCGCAAAGAGCTCAAAGCTGACGGACTCATTATTCCGGACGTCGGAATCAAAGGGGTGGATACCCCTTCGATCACTCTCGGCGCCCGGGGAATGATCTCGATGACCGTAACGTTCACCAGCGCCGGCACGGATATGCACTCGGGCATGCTCGGCGGTATCGTGGTGAACCCGAATCAGGCGCTCGTCGGCATTCTCGCGGCGATGCACGATTCGGCAAACAAAGTCGCCGTCCCCGGTTTCTACGATGCCGTTCGGGAGCTCTCCCCAGAGGAGATGAAGGTGTTCGACTTCACCTTTGACGAGAGTCTCTTCAGGCACATCTTCAACGCAGATCCCTGCGGCGGAGAGACGAAATATTCTCCGCTCGCTCGTTCCTGGATTCGCCCGACTATAGAGTTCAACGGGATCGGCGGCGGCTATACCGGCTCCGGATTCAAGACTGTCATCCCCGCAAGCGCACTTGCGAAGATCTCCTGCCGGCTTGTCCCCGATCAGGACCCTGACGTTATCGGTCAGCTGGTAAAGAAATTCATTCTCGACCGGGTCCCGAATGGCGTGAAAGTAGATATCGATCTCGGCCACGGGGGCGGAGTGCCCTTTCGCACCGGTCCAGACGCGCGCATCTCGAAGATCGCGGAGCAGGCCTTCAGCGAAGTATTCAATGGGAAGTCGTGCAGTAAGATCCTAACCGGAGGCTCAATTCCAATTGTCAGCGATCTAGCGAAAGCGAGCGGCGCAGAAGCGGTATTACTCGGATACGGGCTTCCGTCGGATAATCTGCACGCGCCTAACGAGCACTTCGGTCTTGATCGATTGCGCCTCGGTTATGCAACGATCGGGCGATTTATTCAGCTGTTCGGCGGGTAGGGCATTTCACGATTCTTTGTTGCCGGAGTTATCGGCTCTAGCGCGAAATTGTTGTCCCGGCCGGGTGGCCGTTCAAGAGCGTCTCTGTGATCGCACCTTTTCTCTCGCCGTTGATAAAACGAACCCGCACAACCCCGTGCTTCAGCGCATTAACCGCGGAAGTGAGCTTCGGAATCATTCCTCCGGTCACCTCCGGATGAGTCAGGAGTCTTTCCGCTTCGGCGAGCGAAATACTCTCGACGATCTTGCCTTCAATCAGAATCCCGTCGACGTCTGAAAGAAAGATAAGCTCATCGACCTCAAGCGCTCCCGCAACCGCGCATGCGGCCTCATCGGCATTGATATTCAGCGCGTTTCCATCGGCATCCTCGGCAATCGGACTGACTACCGGCAAAAACTTCTTCTCGAGAAGCACATTGAGTAAAGAGCAATCGACGCCCAAAATGTCTCCGACGAATCCAACAGGCCGATCCGTCTTTTTCGCCTTGAACATCCGGCCATCTCTTCCGGAGATGCCGACGGCTTTTCCCCCTTCCTGATTGAGAAAAGAAACGAGCCGTTTATTGACGAGGCCGGAGAGAATCATCTCGGCGGCCTCCATTGTTTCAGCGTCGGTGAAGCGAATCCCCTCGACGAAACGAGTCTCCTTCCCGAGCCTCTTCAGTAGATCGGTAACCTCCTTTCCTCCGCCATGGACCACGACGACATTCATCCCGCGCTGCGTGAGAGTGACAATTTCGCGTGCCACAGAGTGGTGGAGCGACGGCTCTTCCATTGCCGCGCCGCCGTACTTGATGAGCGCCTTCATGTGGAAGCGTTCACGGAGAGGTTTGATATCGCACCAGATTCTTCTGAATTATTTGGGACCTCGTTGAGGAGAGCTGGGTGTGAACGGTTACTCATGTGTACGCTGTATTGATGTCGATGTAGCCCTTCGTCAGATCGCAGCCCCAGGCGGTTGCATCTTCCTTCCCGGAGTTCAGCCCGACCCCAACGACAACCTTGTCGCCCATCAGCTTCTTCCGCACCTTGTCGCGATCAAGCGGTAGCGGCTGACCCTGGCGCATGACGGCAACGCCGGCAAACGCGATATCGACGCGCTCTGCTCGGACACCGGGCACCTTTCCGGCCGCCGCAGCCACCCGGCCCCAGTTCGGATCGGCACCATGAATCGCTGTCTTCACCAACGGAGAGTCGACGACGGATTTTGCGACAGCACGCGCCTGCTGCAACGTGGACGCGCCGGTGACTTGGACTTCAACCAGCTTCGTCGCCCCCTCTCCGTCCTTCGCGATCATTTTCGCGAGGTCAATGCAGCAGTCTCTCAACAGCTCGAAGAACTGCTTGCGGATTTTCGGATCGGTCATCTTGAGCCGTTGCGCACCTGTGCTCATCGCAAGCACCATGTCGTTCGTCGAGGTGTCGGTATCCACCGAGGTCATATTGAATGAGAGATCCGCCGCGTCTCGAAGAGACCTTTGGAAAAGCGCTTTCGGGACCCGCGCGTCAGTCACGATGAAGCCAAGCATCGTCGCCATATTGGGTGCGATCATTCCGGAGCCTTTGGCCACCCCGGCCATCTTGATCGTCACTCCGCCAATCTTCCGCGAGATGAAGACCTCTTTCGGAACGAGGTCGGTTGTCATAATCGCTTCGGCAAATGCAGCACCGTCCGCCTTTCGCTTACTCCCTTTTTTCACGGCGAGAAGCTCGGGCAGAGAATTACGAATCTTGTCCATCGGGAGCTGAACGCCGATAACCCCGGTGGAGGAAACACTTACCTCCCGCGCTGAGATTCCGAGCAGCTGACCGGCAAGGCGAGCGGTCTCGCGCGCATTTTTTAAACCTAGAGATCCGGTGGCAGCGTTTGCGTTTCCGGAATTCACAATCAGCGCTCGTGGGAGCCCCGATTTAAGGACCTCACGGCACTGTTCGATGCAGGGCGCTGCAAAAGCACTCTTGGTAAAGACTCCGGCGGAGCTGTAGCAATCGGGCAGAAAAAGATACGCAAGATCGAGCTTACCCGCCTTCTTACTGATCCCGGCTCTGATCGCGCCGGAGTAGACACCGGAGATCCGGTTCAAAACACCCAAAGGTTTTTTTGGCATTCGCTTCTACTGAACTCCCAGAGCGGGTACTTTCAGCCCCAGATCATGTTCGAGCCCGCAGAGCAGATTCATGTTCTGAATCGCGGTGCCGGCCATTCCCTTCCCTAGATTATCGAGCGCAGCCATAACAGCAACTTGCCGGCCTCGAACTTCGATCGCGATATCGCAGAAGTTCGTTCCCACGACGTCATGGAGCGCAGGGCTTCGCTCGCGCATCCGGATAAACGGGGAGCCGTGATATTTTTGCCGATAAGCTGCCTGAAGGTCCTCTTTCGTGCGAGCAGTTTTGAGCGTCGCATAGGCAGTTACAAATATGCCGCGCGAAACGGGTAGCAGGTGCGGCACGAACATCGTCTCCGTGAGCTTCGCCGCTTGCCGGATCTCCGGCTCGTGCCGGTGCGCGAGGATTTTATAGGCCTCGAAATTTCCATGACGGTGGGGGTGGTGCATGCTCTCCTGCGGCGAGCGCCCCGCTCCCGAAGTTCCCGTCTTGGCATCGATCACCACGGCTCCTTCAACGCCGAGATCGGCGAGAGGCGCCGTCGCAAGCGCACCCGCTGCGGCTAAGCAGCCCGGATTGGAGACATGTTCGCAGACGAGCGGAGTTCCCAAAAAAAGCTCCGGGAGCAGGTAACAGAACTGGGAACGGAACTCCCGCTGGAATGGAACGTCGGCGTAGTGACGTTTGTGCTCCTCTTCGTTCTGGAGGCGAAGGTCCCCGGAGAGATCTATGCAATGTGTGCGAGCGGGGAGCCCCTTTTGAATCAGACGGGCAAGCTCTTCGGAGCTCTTGCCGTGCGGAAGGCTTGAGAAGAGCACTCGCCGCGTGAAGTCCCCGGGAAAGCTCGCGACGTTGACGCAGCGAAGCTCCGGATAAAATCCGGTCAGATGCGGATGGAGCGTTTCGACGAGCTCTCCGGCGTTACTCGAGGAGACAACTTCGATGACTTCGGCCGCCGGATGGAAGCTCAGATACCGGAGCAGCTCACCCGCGCCGTAGCCCGAACCGCCGAGGATCGTCACGCCGATCGCTTTCATCGGTTAACTCCCGTTCCAGAACAGCGCGTACTTCTCATTGAGGCAGGTGCCGAAATTGAGCTGCTCAAAATAATCCGGAGAGGAGGTCACTACCAAAATCTGTGGAATCTTTCGCGAGCGTGCTTCAGCGACCGCGGCATTGATCAGGCTCTTCCCGAGCCCACGCTTCCGGTGGCCCTCTTTCACGGCGACATTCCGGATCTCGGAGATCTTCGGGCTATAGACCTCAAGCGTGGCGCACCCGACCACTTCACCGTTCTTCTCGGCAACCCAAGTTGTATCGATCAGCTCCTCGAAGTCTGTTTTCGTACGCGGCAGAAGCCGATCCGAGTTTTCGGAGACGAGCGACACGAGAGCCGGGATATCGGCCAATGCGGCTTTGCGGATCATAAGCTTAGTTCGAGGCCTTGTTATCGACGAAGAGCGTACGCAACCGGCCTTGGGCCGTGCGATTTTTTGTAGCGACGAAGATTGTGTTCTCACCGGCCACCGTCCCGACAACTCCCGGGAGGCTCATCCGATCAACCTTCTCGGCGACGATGCTCGCTGCTCCCGGACTTGTCCGAATAACAAACAGAAAGGGGCTCGCCGGCTCCGCACCAACCACGAGCTGGCCGAACTCCCCTCGCTCCCGTCGCTCGTCACGCGGAACATAGCTTCCGGCAACTTTGCTGATGCCGAGCTCGTGAAAATCCCGCGAGACACTCGCCTGCGTGACTTCGAAGCCCAGCCGCTCAAGCGCCTGGGCGACCGTCTTCTGATTCGAAAACTCACGGCTCCGCAGAAGCTCAACCAAGGCTTCGTGCCGAGCGGAACGATCATTGATGTTCAGCGCCAATCCCGACTAAGCTCCGCCGAATGACCTAAAAGGCATCCCGCTCCGGGATGCCGCTGCATAGTTATACGGATTATTGCATAATTATTCACAGCGTCAAGGGGGGTCCAGCAGAATGGGAGCCCCAGAATCAGACGAAGGGATAGCGATGATAGTGATGTTGATGGGTGTAGCCGGGTCCGGGAAGACCACCATCGGTGAGCTGCTCTCCGAAAAGACCGGGTGGCCGTTTTTCGATGCCGATACTTTTCATCCGCGCTCGAATGTCGAGCTGATGGAGAAAGGGATCGCGCTCACCGACAAAGAACGGGCTCCCTGGCTCCAGAACATCCACACGAAGATGGTTGAATTCTTTGAGCGCGGTGAGGATGGAATCTTCGCCTGCTCCGCCCTGAAGAAGGAGTATCGGGAGGTGCTGAAGAAGGATCTCCCCGGGCTCTTCATCGCGCACCTGCATGGTGACAAAGATACGATTCGCGGACGGGTGGCGACAAGAAAAGGCCATTTCATGCCCGCCAGCCTCGTCGACAGCCAGTTCGCGACGCTCGAAATGCCGGACGACGCTCTGATTCTCGATGTGCACACTCCCCCTGAGGAGATTGTGAAAGCGATTCTCCAAGCACTACCGAAAGGATGAGACAGTCTATGAATAGAGCGCTGCCGCTAGTGGCCCTGGTGTTTCTGGGAGTCTCCGCGGCCCAGGCGGCACCTAAAGAGGTCTGCATGTACCAGCGGGCAGACGGCAGCGTCGCCCAGGTGAACTCAAAGGATGAGATTCCGATCGCCTTTCGCGCCGGGTCGAAGTGCTTCGCCTCGAAGGAAAACCCGTATCTCGCGAAGCCTGAGGAGATAAAGCTGGGCGGAAACGTCCGCTCCGAAACGTTGAACTCCTCCCTCGGGACGATCCACCTGCGCTGGCCACGAAAGGTCGAGGGGCTCTTCGGGCGGACTCCGCTCCGTGCGACAACCGACGCCGCACAGACCGTCGCGCGCGCCCTGCGCCGCGGTTCGATTCCGACCGAGCTCCAGAATCTGAGCCTTCCATGGCAGATTGTGTTTCTCGATGCGGAGCTGCCGGAGACTCAAATCCCTTCCTACCTGGTTTCGAACTGTCACCCCGGCTGGATGACGGCACCGGCAAATATCTACATCGTTGGCCAGCGCGTTGCGAGCGGCTGCGGCGGTCCGAAAGTCTCAAGCGGTGTTGCAGACGCTCAGCTCACCGAAGTTCTCATCCACGAAATGGGACACGCCGTGGAGCATGCGCTTCTTCGAACCGCAGCGACAAACGATCGGATGCGCGCCGAGGGATTTGCCACCTGGTTCGAAAATTATGCGTCCCAGTTTTCGTCGATCCTAGATCGTCGAACGGTCGAATCGAAATACAAAGAAGCGGCGAAGAAATCGATTTCCATGAATTCGAGCTTTCAGTTCCAGGGCTCTTTTGAGGACTATGCACGAGCATCAATGTATTTTCGGATGATCGAGGATAAGCGCGGCGTTCAGGGGATTTTTGAAGTTTACTCGCTCGTGGTGAAGGGCATTCCGTTTCTCGCGGCCATTGAGCAGAAGCTCGGCTGGAACGCC
The DNA here is from genome assembly GCA_964401925.1 of uncultured Bdellovibrionales bacterium. Lineage (GTDB taxonomy): Bacteria > Bdellovibrionota_C > UBA2361 > SZUA-149 > JADYYL01 > CAYOAK01. Next base: position 16,133 of record CAYOAK010000051.1, read on the forward strand.
GGCGTGATCGACAAAGAGGTGCGCAAAGCTGCCGGCGCCCCGGCAAAATAGTCACTCGGCGCGGAGCACTTCCATCGTCGTCCGGCGAGCACGCAAGACCCCGACGATCCAACCCAGGACTACCGGGAGTAGCGCCAGCGGGAGAATCCCAATCAGGATTCCGCCAATGTTAAAGCTCGCAGACAGCTCGAGCGCCTGAGTTACGATCAAAAAGGCAGCGATCGCGCCGAGCGCGAGACCGGCCAGAACTCCGATCAAACTGATCACAGAGAGCTCTACGCCCCGGGCACTGGACAGGAACGAAGATGTTGCACCAACCGCCCGGAGCAGAGCCTCGGCGCGAGCTCGAGGAAGCAGCGTGCCCAAGAGAGAGCTAACGAGAATCATCGACGCGACGACAGCCACCGCAAGTGCCAGTGCTTCGGCGATGGTTCCGATCTGCCGCAGCAGGGCTTCGACACCCCGAAAGATTTCGCGAATATCTATCACCGAGATGTTTGGGAACGACGTGTTTAGCGCAGCCTCAAAGTGTCGAAGCTGATCCGCAGCTCCGTAGCGTGCAAGCATTGCGAAATACTGCGGTGCATCCTCGAGCACGCCGGCCGGAAAGATGACGAAGAAGTTCACATCCCCACTTTTCCAGTTCACGTCTCGAATGCTGCCGACTGTCGTCTCGATTTCGACCCCTTGAATCTCAAATGTCAGCGCTCCTCCGATTCCAACCCGCAGATCTTTTGCGATCGAGCGCTCAAGCGAGATCGGAACAGGTCCGCCGCTCGCCCGGCCTGAAAACTCGCCGTCGACAATCTTCTCTGAATCGATCGGTGCTTCGCGATAGGTCGTCCGGTACTCTCGTCTGAGCACCCACTTCGAGCGATCCGGTTCTCGCTCAGCCAATTCCCGCACATCCGTTCCGCCAATGCGCGTCAGCCGCATGGTGATCACCGGCACGACTTTGGAGTGAGACAGCTGATGCTCGCTGACCAGCTTCCGCGCAGGCTCGAGCTGGTCCGGCTGAATGTCGAAGAGGAATAAGTTCGGACGGGATCCCGATAGGGTTTCATCCAGTTTTCCGGCGATCGCTCCCCGCACCTCGACTGATACAACCGTCACGGCAACGGCCGCTCCGACACTCATGATGATCAGACTGTTTGAGACGAACCTCCGGGTTGCCTGGAGAAAGCCGAAACGAATCGAATAGGGCAGTCGTAGCCTTGTCAGCCGCTCGAGAGAGCGTGAGGCACCGTATGCACAAAGGTAGAGAAGGGCAGCGCCGAAGATGAATCCGGCGAACCCGAAAGCGACGAGCTTCGATCGATCGATAAGAATTAAAGCGGCAGCACCAGAACAGAGCAGCGGCAGGACGAAGCTCGCTGCCTGAATCAATGCGCGCGATTTCTGAATGCGGCGTTCGTAAATCAGGAGCGCCAGAACGGTGAGCGATTGAAGGATGCTCAGCAACAAGAGCCCTGCATTTGTCATCAAGGAATCGTTATTCGTCAGGCCAACCGGGATGAGAGACTCGAGCAATTCTCGAACAATCTTCATTCCGAGAAAGCCCAAACCAAGCCCGACACACGAAGCGATGAGGATAATCACCAACGCCTGCACAGCAAACACTGATGCGGCTTGAACACGAGTGGCTCCGAGCACCTGAAGAATCCGGATGCTCGACTGCTTCCCCTGAAGGAATGCGCGCAGTGAAACATTGAGTCCGAGCCCCCCCAGAATGAAAGCGAAGAATCCGGCGAGCTGCAGGTATGAGCCGATCGCGCCGGTGACTTTCGAGACGGACGCTTCACGATCTTCCGCGCTCTCTGCGTCGAGTTCGAGCTTAGAAAGCTGCGGCCGGAGTCCACGAAGGGTCGACTTTACGTCACCGCTCGTCCGGTAGTGAAAATAGTAGCGTGCCTGACTTCCATAGCCGGTGAGCCCGGAGGCGATTAACTTCTCGATTGGCAGGTACACTCGGGGTGCGATCATTCCATATCCACCGACCTCACCCGGAACCTGACCAAGGCGAGCCAGGATAGGCAACTCAACACTGCCCATACGGATGGTGTCTCCGATCTTCAGCGCGAGCTGGTCGAGCAACCGGCCATCGACGATCGCTCCCTCCCGCGTGTCGAGATCAACCTGAGGCTCACTCTGAATTTTTCCGTAGATCGGAAAGCCTTTCGAGACTCCGCGCACCTGGGCGATGCGAAGGCGATCGCTATTACCGGCACGCAGCATGGTGTTCGTTTGAATCATGCGGGTTTCGAGCCCCGGTTGAGCCTG
>CAYOAK010000052.1:0-18382 GCA_964401925.1 uncultured Bdellovibrionales bacterium
GGAACACCCTCAGCTCGCCCCTCACCGGCTCTTTTTTGCTCCTGCTCGATCTGAAGATGTCGAAGATCAGCGGCATGGAAGTTCTCGGGCGCCTCAAGTCGAGTCCGAATACCACCCATATTCCTGTAGTCGTGCTTACGACAACAGATGACCCGCGCGAAGTCGCACGTTGTTATCAGCTCGGGTGTAACGTCTATCTGCAGAAGCCCGTCGACTACGAACAGTTTATCGAAGCCATTCGTCAGCTCGGATTATTCCTCCAGCTTGTTAGGGTGCCATGACGGCCGGAACGACGATCGGCACAATCGTTGTGCTTGAAGACGACCCCGGTGTCGGGGTCCTGCAAAAACGCAGGCTTGAGCGTTGCGGCCATACCGTCCACCTGCTGACGCGGCCTGAGACGGTTTTCGATTTTCTCTCGAAGCACCGGACCGATCTGGTTGTGCTCGACTACAAACTCTCGAGCACGCTCACCGGCGTGGACGTCTACCGGGAGATGCTTTCGAGAGAGCTCATCGTTCCGGCAATTCTTGTCACGGGCTTCGGCGACGAGCGGCTTTTGATCGACGCGCTCAGACTCGGAATTCGAGAGTTCATTCCAAAGACGCGCGACTACCTCGAAGATCTCCCGGGAGCTGTCGAGCGAGTGCTGCGGCAGATTCATCTGGAGCGCAAAGTACTCGAGAGCGACGCGCTCCGTGAAAAAGATGAGCAGCTGCGCCTCGCATTCGAAGCGGCAAAGCTCGGACGGTGGTCATGGGATGTGGAGCGGGATGAGGTGAGTGGCGACGGGATCATCCGTGAATTCTGTGTTCCGCAATTCTCCGAGCTCCCTATTTCGATGCCCCGTTTTGTCGAGCTCATTCCGGCCGAGGACCGCACAGCAGTTCAAGACGAGCTCCGGTCGGCCCTAGAGGATAAACGGCCTTTTGACTTCTCATTTCGACTCACGTGCGGAGCGGAGAATATCCGCTGGGTGCGGCTGAAAGGCGCACCGGCCGCCGGCGCGCGGTTGGTTGGAATCGCTTCGGATGTCACCGCAGAGAAAGAGGCGCAATTGGAGCTGGAGCGTTCCAACAGACAAGTGCAATCGCTGAATGAACGGCTGAAGTGGGGGATGACGGAGAGCCATCACCGGGTGAAGAACAGCCTGCAGATAATCAGCTCACTGCTCAGTATCGAGCAGCGCAGCAAGAATTTTGTCAGCGGAGAAGATTTGAAGAGAATTCTTGGTCATGTCCAAGGATTTGCTGCGCTGCATGACATTCTTGCTGTTCAAGTACGACAGGACGGAGAGTTCACCGGCGTGTGCGCAGCCACGATGCTTGAGCGCTTGCTCGAGATCCTCCGGGCTTCGAGCAGCTCGAGGACCATTCACGCAACACTGGAACCCTGTTTGGTCAATCCGCGCCAAGGATCCTCACTTGCAGTCGTTTGCAACGAACTCGTTTGTAATGCTCTCAAGTACGGTGAAGGCGAGATCTTCGTCGAGCTGCGGCGGACAGACAAGGGCGGGCAGCTGACAATCACGAATGGGTTTACGGCTGGAGCAAAGAGCTCGGATGGATCTGAGAGCGGCATGGGGATGGGTCTGCTCAAACAGATCTGTGAAGCGGATCTCGGTGCAAGATTGCAAGTCGATCAGAACGACAACAAGTTCGTCGCGCGGCTGCCGTTCCTGACCGAAGCCGGATTCCCCGCTTAATATTTGTGAGTTGCGCGGTACTTCTCAACCGCGGATTTCGGCAGCCTGCGGCTATTTTTCGCCAGATACCTTGGGATGCGAATGTCCTGCCCAATCGTCAGATTGTTCGCGTCTTTCAGGCCGTTGATTCGGGCGATGCGCGGAGCGACATCTGCTGCTCCGCCGTACCATTCAGCAATCAGCCGCAGCGTCTCGCCGCGGAACTGAACCGTGTGGATAATATCACCTTCAACTTTCTCCACGCCTTTCTTCCCGGGGAAGTGTGATGGGGCGGTTTTCGCCGGCATCAAGTCAGTCTGCTCAGGAATCTCCGAAGGGCGCTCGGATGAAACACTGCTTGATCCGAGTTCGACCTCAGATGACGCTGTCTTCTCCGGCTCAGGAACCGCCGAGGTGGCAAGGTCTGCAGGAACGACCTGTTCTATAACGCTCAGCACATCACCGGGAATGGTTTGAGGCCCGCGGATGATCCACTCGCTGTTGCTCTCCTCGAGAATGTAGACCTCCCGTGATCGGGGATAGAAGAAGTACATCATGTAGGGGCGGAGCAGGACCTTCTTGATCTCTACTGCTTCCGGATTGCCGCGAACTTTCAAGAACCCGCGCAATGTCGAGCTGGACTCGACCTCTTTCGAAAGAAGGATGTTCGAGGCGATGTAAGGGTTCGAAGCGCTCAGCGCTACCGGACCTCGGTTCGCCAGATTATCGCGAAACGGTGCGGCGGTGTGCATTGGGGCGCAACCGCTCAACGAAAGAAGAGAGAGCGCGAGGAGAAAAATGTGCAGAAAACGCATTCAACAATTGTAACGCACAGAGAGAGATAGTTGTATTTTCTTGTCTCTTGAAGCGCGCACGGCATACCCGTCCCCCTTCAAGGGGGCGGACTCAGCCCTAAACGACTGAAACCGCTAAGCTATGCAGACGTCTCGGTACTCTTTGAAGGACTCGAGCACTGTTCCCGCGCCGCGGACGATCGCGGTGAGAGGGTTCGCTGCGCGGACGAAGCGGAGGCCCGTTTCGAGTGAGAGCCGCTCGGGAAGTCCGGCCAGTAGCGCACCGCCCCCGGCCAAGTAGATTCCGCGCTTGATGATATCCTCTGCAAGCTCCGGACTCGTGCGCTCGAGCGTTCGAACAACCGCTTCGACAATCGCTCCGACCGGCTCACGGATGGCACGGCGGACGACCGCATCGTCGACGATGAGCTCACGCGGAACGCCGGTTGTGAGATCCCGTCCATAGATCTTCATCTCTCTCGTCTCGGACATCGGCATCGCCGAGCCGATGGTGAGCTTCACACGCTCTGCTTCGAAGATCCCGATCTGCAAATTAAATGCCCGGCGGATGAAATTCTCAATCGCCTCATCCATCTCATCGCCCGCGATTCGAACGGACTCGGAGTAAGCAGTGGCGCCGAGCGTGATTACGGCGACCTCAGTCGTGCCGCCGCCGATATCGACAATCATATGACCGCCGGGTTCGTTCACGAGAATGCCGGAGCCGATCGCTGCAGCCATCGGCTCTTCCATCAGATGCACATGGCGGGCGCCGCTCGACATCGCTGCATCGATAACTGCGCGCTTCTCGACCATTGTAATTCCGGAAGGCACACTGACGAGCATTCGGGGACGGCGAAGCTGCCAGCGCTTCGTAACTCTTGTGACGAAGTCGCGAATCATCAGATGGGTCATGTCGAAATCGGCGATGACGCCATCCTTCAACGGCCGGACGCAACGGACATTCCGGGAGGTTTTCCCGTACATCGCTTTTGCCTGCTTTCCGACTGCGACCGCCCTCATGTCGTCTTCGCGGACCGCGACAACGCTCGGCTCATTGAGCACGACACCATGTGCGCGCATGTAGATCAGTGTGTTTGCCGTGCCGAGATCCATCGCCAGATCCTGACCGAACCAATGTCCGAAGAAACGTTTGAAGGATCCTGGAGCAGAGCTGCGCGGCGGCTGAGCAGTCTCTGTGCGTACGAGATCATGTTGAATAATGCTCGTTGAAATATCGAAAGTCTCAAAACCCTGGTCGCCGCTCATTCTCTCCCCACCCACATTACAAAATTAAAATCTACTATCATCAATCTCTACTGGCATTTGGTGGTTCGTACCACCTGAAATCGTCACCACTGCCAGACACTCGCCCCTTCTTGAACACTTCCCGCCGGAGCCGCATCCGCAAGCGCCGATTCGAGAGTTTTCTTTGAAAGCGAATCGAGCGTACTTGCCCCGGAACCGGAAATCGCACCGAACACTCGCAAGCCGTCGGCGAAGATCTTTCTGAGATCCTTCGGCAGCTCGCCCATCACCCCGTCTTCGCGGGCGAATAGCGAGTGCACACGGCGGATCAGGCGATCGCGTTCCTCGGCGGCACACAGCAAAAGGAAATGCGAACCATGAATCGAGCAGAGCAGCCCCTCGGTCCCCCGGACTTGTTCGAGCAGCCGGCCGAAGCGTTGGACCGACGAGATGGCCACCGCCCCTCCGAACTGCGACTCAATCTGATAGAGCGAAAAGGGGACGAAGCGCAGCAGCGCCAGCGGGCGCTTCTCCTTGAGTGCGAGGTTCGCGCGAAGCTCGAAGCTCTTGAAATCGGTCAGCGAGGTCTGGCGGGTGAAAAGGGAGGAGAGCCGCAACCGCTCAAGCTCATGTCCAATGACCTGGGCGATCTTCTCCAGCGAAGCGACCTGCTCGAGCGAAAAGTTCTCGCCGGATCGGCTGAGCAGGTTGAGCGAGCCGGCTTCACGGCTGAGCACTCTGAAGGGGACGGAAAGAAAGGAGCGTCCGAGCTCATCGCCCTGTACGGTCTGGACCGAGCGCTCGCGGCTGATCAGCCGCTTGTGCCGGCAAACAAGCTCCAGCAGGCGGTTGTTCGAATGGCTCTGCGCGGCTTTCGAATAAAAAAGCCCATCGCCGGTGCCATTGTCGGAGAGGCAGAGGACGACGAGTGCATCACGCGCAATCAGGTCCTCCGGAAGATCAGAGGCAGCCGAGAGGAGCGCGCGTTCATCTTGCTGATTGCGCAAAGTCTCCAGTGAAGATTCGAGCAGAGAGCGAGGAACTTCTGCATTGGGGCGCTTCGAGTTCTGGAGATCAAAAAACTGTCCTGCGAGACCGGCACAATCGAGGAGAACTTTCTCTGCGACTTTGGAGAAAGCGTAGCTTCGCTTGCTGTCGCATGCGAGCACGCCCGCCAGCTCTCCGGTCCCGGAGAAGATCGGGAGCGCGATGAAGCTCTTCAGATCCTGATCCTTCGAGTAATACATCAGCGTCATCGCATCGTGCTCGAACGGACAAGCAGCGAGACGGGTCTCATTCTCGGCAACCCAGCCCACGAGTCCCTGTCCGTAGGCGATCGTCGCCGACAAGATGAGGTCTCTGCTCAGAGTCTGCGCAGCGACGAGGCTCAGAGTTTGTGCCTCACGGTCCGCCCGAAAGAGAGCCGCTGTATAAGCCTCGGTCGCGTTTGCGATTAGCTGGGAGAGCGGTTGGAGTGAGAGCGGATTTGCTGCGGCTGAATGGGCAGCACCCGCCGAATGAAGTGCGTTCGAGTGAGCTGGGGTCGATCGTTCTGATTTGTGAACAGGGAGCTCAAGTTGCTTGCCCGTCTCGCCTGCTCCGCGCAGTGCACTCGATCCACGAGCGGAGTCATTTGCAAATGCATTTGCCGCGAGCGCCATTCTCCTCCTGTACAGAGGGCGACAAGTAACATTAAGCTACTTAAAGCAGTAGAGGTTAAAGCGAGTGTACCGAATCCCGGTACTCTGCTTGCGACACTATTCCTGACTCGGCTGCTCTTCGGACATGGGCTCGTCATCGGACTCAACGTCGATCGGACCGCCGATCGAATCACCGATCGGCGTGCCGTCCTCGGACACTGCGGAGATCTGATTTTCCTGCGGCCGCCGCCGGCCCGAATCACGCGACCGGCGCCGTTTTCGTCCTCGGCCCCGGCGCTCTTCGCTATCGCCCCGATCTTCGCTCGAGCGATTTTCAGTCGAGGGCCGTCCGACGACCTCGTCGATTTTCCGGTGGCCGACTATCTCCAGCTCGTACTCTTCGGGCCGCATCCGGCCGTCCGCATAGATCACGATCCGGCTTCCGGTCTCGGCTTCGAGTTGCGATATCACTCGACGCTTATCGTTCAGAAGCAGCAGCGCCGGTGAGGGCGCCATCCGTACTCGGAGCTCGGTGACACCGCCGGAGAAGACGGCTGTCTCAATCTTGCGTAAGGCATCGAGAGCCGCTGACTCCGGTGTCTTAACCCGGCCGCGCCCGTGACAGGTGGGACAGGTCATCTGGCTCTGGTTCACGATCGAGGTTTTCAGCCGCTGACGCGACATCTCGAGCAATCCGAACTTTGAAATCCGTCCGATCTCGACCTTGGCTTTATCGAAACGCACCGCGTCGCGAAGTCCCTTTTCGACCACCGCCTTGTGGCGTTTATCCGCCATGTCGATGAAGTCGATGACGATCAAGCCCCCGAGATCGCGAAGCCGCAATTGGGTCGCTATCGCGTCGGCGGCCTCTAAATTCGTTTTAAACGCCGTTCCCTCGACATCAGCCTGGGAGGTGGAGCGTCCAGAGTTCACGTCGACCGTGACGACGGCCTCGGTCACGCTCAGAACCATCGACCCGCCCGAGGGGAGGGTCACTTCCGGAAGGTTCACCGCCTCGACCTGACTGTCGAGATGGAATCCGGAGAGCAAGGGGAGCTTTCGATCGTAGAACTTCACCCTTGAGGCGAAGCTCGGCATGACCCGCTCGACGAATTGGAGCGCACGCCTATGGGTTTCCAGGTCGTCGATCAAAATCTCGTCGATATCGGGAGTGAGATAATCGCGGAGGTAGCGAATTGGGAGATCTGCTTCCTTATAAAGAAGATTCGGTGCGCCTGGCTCAAGGGTGCGGGCAATCGCGTCGTAGTACATCTCCAACAGCGCATCGAGATCGGCCTGGAGCTCCTGCGAGCTTTTGCTGATCCCGGCCGTACGCACGATCACGCCCATGCCCGCGGGCATTTTCAGGCTTTGGAGCGCCTGCTTCAGTCGGTGGCGCTGTGCGTCATCGTTAATCTTCCGAGAAACCCCGCCGCGCTGATTCCCGATCATCAGCACGAGGTATCTTCCCGGGATGGAGATATTCGTCGTGAGTGTCGCACCCTTTGCGTCGCGCTCATCCTTAACGACTTGAACGACGAGCTCCTGTCCGGCGCGGAGCACTTCTTGAATAGCGATCCGGGAATGGCGGGAGGGCGGTTTTGGTGCCTCCTCTCCGTTCTCCTGTCCAGAGGACTGGAAATAGGCGGAGTGCACATCGTTGATTTGGAGAAACCCGTTACGGTTCGCCCCAATATCGAGGAACGCTGCCTGCAAGCTCGGCTCGACGCGCGTTATCGCCGCTTTATAGATATTTCCTCGAAGCTGAATAAGGTCCGCCCTTTCCAGCTCGAGCTCGATTAATTGATCATCATCAGCAACGGCTACGCGGCACTCCTCCGAGTGGCGAGCGTTGATCAGCATCCTGCGTATCATAGGAAACCTTCACGCATGAGCGCCGAATGTTGTTGAGTGCGGAAGCCAAGCGTCTGGAAAAGGCGATAGCCGAGAGTAACTCTCTTACCTTGCCGGCTCGAGAATCCTCGGCGGGCAGAGGGGTGGTGAACCGATCGGAACAGTACCAGGTGCTACTGAATCAATCTCTCTGTTTCGACCACCCGGACAGATGCGATGCGCACCTTCTCCGGGGGAATACCCTGCCCGGTCAATTATTTCTGACCGGGATATCTGTGAGTATCTGATCGAAACCCTCCCTCTCAATCCTTCTCCAGTGAACGTTGAAACTTTTTTTCGCGAACCAACAAGATTTGGCGCAGGTTAATAATTGGATCGATCGAGCATCTTCGACCGATTGAAATTCAAAAATTCGGCTCCAGTGAAAATTTTGCGGCCGCTGCAGGCAGCTGCCGCTTATTGGAGAGGAGTTTATGCTCCTCTCTCTGAGATGAAAAGATCCCCACAGCTGTTCGCAACAAAAAAGGCTGCTCGGAGCAAAAAGTGAAACCGCTACGCTCCTGCGGGAATCGGTGTGAGCGGGTTCTTCCCCCAGTCGGATTCGAAACAATAGAGAAACAACCGCTCGGCATAACTCGCAAAGAGCGGAGCGGGGGGCAGGATGCCGGCGAGGTCACGCTCGGTCTCCCTGGTATCGAATCGCGGGTTCCGAATCATGTAGGGAAGAAAAGGCAACGCCTGCGTGAGGATTGTGATGTTTCTGATGAAGAGCTTTTCCAAATTCTTCACACCGGTCCGGGCGACGCAGATCGAGTGATAGATAAAGTTTAGCATCTCGGGCGTGATGAACGCCGGGATGTGGAGCGCCCCGAACTTCGAGAGACGGGAGCGATTGAAGGCGCGAATCACGGCCTCGACCATCTCCGAGGGGGTCGATTCCCGGCCGATGCCGGCCGCAAGGTGGTAGGCCCGCCCCTGACGGTTTGCAGCCCGTAGCAGCTTTCCGTTATCGAGCTGTCGCGAGTAGCCGCAAAGAGAAACCGCTGCGTCAGCGACATAATTCACGGGCACAATGTCACAGGGTGCCGAGACACTCAGCGGCAGCGCGCTGAAGAATCCGCGCACGAGCAGCTTCACCGGAACGTACAGAACATTGAATGAGCTCGTGATCCCGGTCTCACTGTCTCCGACAATGATGCTCGGGCGAAGAACGCAGTGTTCAACACCGGCGTTTCTCACGAGCAGCTCCGCTTCGGCCTTCGATTGCTCGTAAGAGTTCTTGAAATTGCCCCCGGGTGAAAGCATGTCGGCGGTGACGGAGTCCGTCGTATCTCCGGCAACATACGCAGTCGAGATATGGAAGAACGTATCGAAATCTCGGTTCAATCGCGCAAGATCCAGCGAGTTCTTCGTTCCGCCGACATTGATCTCGCGCGCACCTTCGAGCGATTGGCCGAGGTTCGTCGAGGCGGCGCAGTGGATAATTTTCGTTGTCTTGGCGGCCAGCTCAAGAAATCCCTGGGCCCCCAATCCAAAATGCTCGAGCGTCACATCCCCACGAATGAGCCGGACACGGCTGTCGATCTGCGCAGCCGGATACTCGGCTTGGAGTTTTCGCTTCAGCTCATGGAAGCGCCGCTCACCGTCCGTACCGCGAATGAGCACGCCGATCTCCGGCCGCTCCTCCGCCTGAAGCAGTCGAACCAGGAGCTCCCCTCCGAGAAATCCGGTCGCTCCGGTCAAAAGAAGCATTGTCGAAAGCAGTGATGGTAAGTGTATTCTCTTGATACATTAAGGACAGCACGCCATTAAGGCAAGAATTGGATAAGGTCCTCCCACCCTCCAGCGGATATTTACACCGGCATGAAGCAAATTCTGGTCATAGACGACGACATCACCTCACTCGATATTGTCTCGTTCGTCTTCGAAAAGCAGGGCTACACCGTCACACGCTTTGCAGACGGCCACTCCGCGATTGAGTTTCTGAAAGAGAACACAGTCGATCTGACCATCATTGACCTCATGATGCCGCAGATAAACGGTATAGATACTGTTCAATTGATCCGCAGCGAAAAGCTCTCCGGAGCGCCAATCATCGCCTTCACTGCGGTCGATGATCCTCAACTCCATCAAGACGCAATCGATGCCGGCTGCAACTCGGTTCTCACCAAGCCTTGCCCGACCGAAAGGCTTGTCCGCGAAATCCGCCGCTACCTTGACCTAAACTAGAGCGTTTTAAGTTTTATTGTCGTCAACGGCATGGTCAAGCCTCCGGCTTGGCAGAATGTTTCCATTTAAAACGCTCTAGGGAACCTCTGAAAAAGTCTCTTCCATGAGACTTTTTCAGTTGCTCCAAGCGAGACCGGGGACCCCATGATGCCCCAGTCTCGCGTCGCAACGCGGACTTACGCTCATCGCTCCAGTCCGCGAGCACGCCATCCGGGCGTGCGCTAGGGAAGCTCTGATACTTAATCAGAGCTTCCCTAGATTCTATCTTGTCCAAGAAAACTCATCCTGAGTATTTCTTGCACGATACGGGCGCAAACCGACGCTTTGCGCCCGGCGACGGCCCTCCAGGCCATCGCTAGAGCGCTCAACTTTCCGCTACGCGTAAAGTTAATCTGCTCTAGAAAGGCGATCTTTCTCTCCGCTCCGAACCCAATCAATTATATCAGGTGGATTTGATCTCCCTGTCACAACGGCAACTTACCAAATGCCGCAACAAGTGAGCGGTATTTGCCTTCCGACTGAGTTTCATATACCAAGCAACCATTAGCCAAGGCAGTAACTGAATTCATCTCCCTCTGAGCATGTTCGAGATCTTCGAAAGAGGCGGCCCGATAATGTGGCCGCTGTTGATAACCTCCTTGATCGCGTTGAGTCTTATCCTTGAACGGCTCGCGTTCTTCTTCAGTGAGCTCCGATCGGAGCGCCCCGAACAGGTAAAGAAAGTTCTCGATTCAATCCGCGAGGCGCAGATCTCCCGGGCGATTCAGCTGAGCACAGGTTCGGATGATCCGGTTGCGCTGACATTGCACGACGCGCTCACTTCAGAGGAAGAGGTGTCCCTCGATCAGGCTTATGCATGTTCAGCTCAGATGCAGGTGCGCCGGTTCCAAAAGGGTCTCGATTCTCTGGACACGATAGTCACGCTCGCTCCGCTCCTCGGTTTGCTCGGCACGGTCACTGGAATGATTCGGGCATTCGGCTTGATCGGTCAGAGCGAATTGGGCGCCCCCGTTGCGATCACCGGCGGTATTGCGGAGGCGTTGATCGCCACCGCATTCGGATTGGGCATCGCCATTCTGAGTCTCGTCCCTCTCAATCTGCTTCAGTCGTTCTCCGATCGGATTCGATTCCGCTTGGAAGACACCGGCTCCCGGCTTGAGCTGATCTGCCGTTCCGCTGAGAAGTCCGCTGAAAAGGCGGCGCATCTGGCCGAACAGAAAGGGAGACGCCTGGCGTGAAGCTCGCGGTGACCAGGCGGAAGCGTGGACGGATCGAGATCATTCCGTTGATCGACATCGTTTTTTTTCTGCTCGCGACGTTTGTGATGGTCTCGCTCTCGATGGAGAAGCATCGGGGAGTGAAGGTCAACCTCCCGAGCTCTCAGACCGCGGACGAGCGGAAAGAGAGAGACACTCCGATCTCCATCAGTGTGCTAAAGAGCGGGGATCTTTTTCTCGACGGCGCCGCTATCTCAGTCGAAGAGCTGCGTTCGAAACTGCAATCGTTACATTCAAGTGCGCCGCAATCGGTAATCGCTCTGCAAGGGGATAAAGAGGCGCTGCTCGGACGAGTCATCACGGTGCTCGACGACCTCCGGCAGATAGGCTTCACAAACATCGCAATTCGCACGGCTCCGAAGGGTCAGTGATCGATGGATGAGCCGAAGAATCCATTTCGTTGGCGTTACCTGCTCATCTCAGCCGCGATTCACGGCAGCGTGATCGTCCTGCTCGGCTTAGGGCTCATGCATCGCCCCGCGGAGTATGCATTCGGAAGGACCGCTGCGGAGCCTGTTCGGGTCACGCTCCTCGGACCGGAATCGATTCCCCCTGAACCGGCTCCGGCAGTAGCCGAACCGGTCGCGCCGCCTCCGCCGGCTCCGCTGATTCCGACGCCCGCACCGCTCGTGCCAAAAGAGAAGCCGATCCTCGTTGAGAAAAAGAAGCCTCAACCGATGAAACCGGCGGCGGCTGTCACCCGTCAAACAGTGGCACCGGTTGCCGCTCAGGCCACCGGTCCCGTGCTGAACCCGTCGGCGAATCCGGAAGGCGAGTCCACACAACCAACCGGTCCCCGCCAGGCGACTGCAGCCGATTATCTTTCAAATCCGGCACCCCGCTATCCAATAGTGTCGAAGCGCAATGGTGAGGAAGGAACAGTCGTCCTGCGCGTGAGCATCGGTGCCGACGGAACAGTGCAAGACCTTCAACTGAAGAGCAGCTCGGGCCATGAACGGCTGGACAGGTCAGCGATGGAATCGGTCAGCGGATGGAAGTTTAAGCCGCCTACCGTTCTGAATATCCCTGTCGGCGGCACTGTGCTCGTTCCGATCCGCTTTGTCCTCGATTGAGGGGCCCGTTGAACGCGTCACCCGCGCATAAGAAAAATCGCGGCCGAGAGGCTCAAAAAATCGAACGCCGAGTGGTAGACAATCACCGCGGCTAGCCGTTCCTTCGACGCTACATACCCTGCGCCGAGCCCGGCCCCGATTCCCGCAAGCGCAACCCCGACTGCCGGACCCCAGAGCACCGCGTGAAAAGCGCCAAAGAGAATGGACGACACCGTGATCGATGCTGCATCACGCCATGACCGGTCATGCCAAAGCCGCCTGAGCGCAGAAAGAGCGAGGCCGCGGAAGATAATCTCCTCAGTGATGCCGGCAAAGATGCTTACTCCGAGGATGACGAGGAGGATATTGCCATGCATACCGCCTCTCGGGCCGCCGGAGCTCTCGCCGACGGCGAGCCCCTGTGTGAATGAGTCGCGAAAAATGAGAACCATGAACAGCGCCGGAATGACACCGATCGCGAACGCCGTGTGAATATGGGATAGCCCTCCGAAAAATGTTCCGGTTGTGCGATCCCGCAACCGGCTCCAAAGAATCAGACCCACAGCGCAGATCACAACGATTGTCGAAACGCCCCCCGTGGTAAGGAATCTCGAGTTGGAAAGCAGAACCACCGCGGAGTAACAGACGATTAAGGTGACCGAGCCGAGAATGAAGAATACATTCGGTGTGAGGGGCTTCGCGCTCTCGGACCGAAGCGCTGCCCGTAACGCACTGAGCCGCGAGATTCCGAGAAATTGGCGAAAGAGTGGGGAGCTCATCGAATGGAGTTAATGCTGCTGTATCCGTTCACTGCGATGTACCACAGCGCGCACAACCGGACTAAGCCGTGAACGCTTACTAAACTATGAAACCGGAGCGCGCCGCAAAAACTCGTAAGAAGGGAAGGTCGCAGAAAGCGGTATGGCGCAAGTCCTTGCCCGCGGCTGGACCGATCGGCTCCGTTTACCTGGACCCAATCTCCCCTGACCAAAACCGGCTGCTCCTCGATTTCGAATATTCCGAGGAGCGGGTCGCGGCACTGAAATCCCTCGGCGGTGCACGGTTTGATCCAGCCCGGAAGCTCTGGACGCTTCCGCTTCCCTTGCTTCCCAAGCTGCAATCGCGCGAGCTCTTCTCAGATAAATTCATCCGTTACTATGTCGATGAGCAGGATCTTGCGCTGCCTGCCGCGGAACGAAATCTCCGCCGGGAGAGAGCACTCGCCCAGCTCAGCGAGAATCCGTTCCGGGTAGACCGCGCCTCGCTGGCGCTGAGCCCCGTCGATCTGGAGCTCCATCTGAATCCGGATCGCCGCCTGCTGATCCTCCGTCCGCGCTTCCGCTCCAAAGTCGGCCGGTTGCTAAGCCGGGAGAAAGGACTGCTTCGGTCCGTCCGGGAAGGGGGCTATCTCCTTCAAGCTCACGCGTTGAACGATCTCCTCCGGCGAATTCGTGACGCAAAGTTCAGCTTCGCCGTCGAGGAGAGCGCCGGAGAATTGCTCGCACAGTCCGCAACGCTGAGGGCGAAGCTGCTTGAACAAGACGGGGGAAGTGCCGAAGAGCTGTTTGAAGCGTTGTTGACCCCAATTCTCCGAGTGCATCCTGAAGAGGAGAGCTTCCTTCGACTCGAGAGCTGGTCTCCCGAGCACCTGCAGCTGCTCTTCCCGTTGCTCGAATCCTTTCCGGAACGCAAGCGGCAGGCCGAGTCGATCGCGCACGATATCGTTCCTCAGATCTTTCAGAACGCTGCCTCATCCGGGCTTCGAATCTGGCAAGAACGACAGCTCGCCAAGTTCTTTCGCAATGTCTTGCCGCGTGCGGAACAACAGATTCAGGAGGAAAGACGTGCGCTCTTCAACCGCGCCCGCTGGTTCGAGGGTCTGTCCGATCTTCCGCTTGATCCGGCACTTCTCTCCCGCCCCGAGATGGCCGAGCAGCTCTTTGCGCATCAGAGAGTTGCGGTGAACTGGTTGCGAGAGATGCCCCGCGCATTTCTTGGGGATGACATGGGGCTCGGAAAGACGCTCTCGGTGCTGACGTATTTTGATTCGCTCGCCGCGGAAGAGCGCGCAGATTTTCTGTTTGTCGTCTGCCCGAATTCATTGAAACGCAATTGGGTGCGCGAAGCCGAGCAATGGTTTCCAAGGCGCAAGCTGCTTCTTCCGCCGGAATCAAAGAAGGAGCGGCGCGCATTCTTTCGGCACCTTCGCTACGGTGCCCGGCTCTGTAGCGGTGCCGTTTTTAACTTTGAGTCGATCCGGATGCCGGACGTCCTCGAAGAGGCAAGAGAGCTTCTCTCCGAACGGGTTGCAGTGCTTTGCGTCGACGAATCGCAGCGTGTGAAGAATCCGAAATCAAAAAGCTTCAAATCCCTGGCTGAGCTTGCGCCGCTCTGCTCGCGAAGAGTCTTGCTCAGTGGAACTCCGGTTCCCCGGGACTTCACCGATATCTGGTCGCAGATCTTTCTGCTCGATGACGGGGAGCGTTTCGGGAAGAACTTTTATCGCTGGCTTTCGAAGATCGCGGAGCTTGGAAATGCCTACAGCGAGTTCGCAGTGAAACGGTTCCGGAAAGAGGAGCTCGAAGAGGCGATCGGCCGGGCACAAGAGCTGCTCTTGCGGCGGCGTAAAGAGGACGTCCTCTCACTCCCCGAGAAAACGTTTTCGGTGCGAGACATCGAGCTCGGGGGAGACCAGAGAAAATTTTACAACGAGGTCCGCAAAGAGCTGCTGTTGCGCGTCACTTCGCTGAGCGGCGGGACATTTCTCCGCGAAATTCAAAGCGTGCTGGAGGAGTATCTTCGGGCGGTACAGGTTGCCTCCAATCCCCGGCTCGTTGACGCGCAGTGGAAAGGCGACCCCGCGAAATTCGTCGAGTGTGACGAAATCGTGCGCGAAGTTGTTCAGGAGCGAGGCGGAAAGCTCGTCATCTGGACAAACTATCTGCTCAATGTCGGTGAGCTTGTCGCTCGCTATCAAGAATACGGTGCCCGAGCCTACACCGGCGAAGTATCGACGGGAGATCGCGATCAGATTGTGAAAGAATTTCAGAGCGGCGAGACGGTACGGATTCTCGTCGCGATTCCGGCGGCCGGAGGAGTCGGCATCACGCTCACGGCGGCGCAGACCGCTGTCTATCTAGAAAAGACGTGGAACGCAGAGCACTATCTGCAATCGGTCGACCGGCTCCACCGGATCGGTCAGACCGGAACGGTCAGCATTATCTCACTGCACGCATCGAAGGTTGATGACCTCATCGCCTCGAACTTGCGCAAAAAGGAGTATCGCCTGAAGACGGTGCTCGGCGATGACATCCGCATGGATGAGCTTCCCGAAGAGCTAACGGTTGACGATTTGGTGGAGGCTCTCCGCGAATAGGCGCGAGCTCAAAAAATCGGACGTATTTGGCCAAAAGCGGAATTTTTGTAGTTACTTCTTTCCTTTCTTGGCCGCCGCTCCGCGCGCGCCGCCTTTCTTTACCACCGGTGCCTTCGTCTTTCGTGCTTTCTTGCGCGAATTGCCGAAGCTGCCGGTGTTAACCTTTCCCCGCTTGGTTCGTTTGTCGCCCTTGCCCATGTCTTTGCTCCTCTGAAACCCGCTTCCTTTACTTCCCTTGGGCGCTTGCTTCAACTCTTTGTTTCGCTACAACCCCTTCATGCTTCAGGCGCTGCAACGATTGACGCGAAACTTTCTCGGTTCGGGCCGCCCGCCCGCTCGCCCTTATGAGCACCCCCCCTATGAACAATGGATCCGTGCCCAAGACGGGGAGTTCGACTGGTGGCGCTCTGTATCAAGCGACGGCTACGGCGGGCAGAACCCGGAGCAGTTTATTCGTGAAGGGCAGCGCGATTGGCTGCTCAGTCAACTGGCCTTCCTTGAAAAGCCGCTCGATAGCTGGAAGGAGAAGACCGTGGTCGAAATCGGTTCCGGCCCGGCCGGATTTGTCGAATACATCGAGGCTGATAGGCGGATAGCCGTTGAGCCGCTGATCGAACGTTACCGCGAAACGTTCCCGCACCTTGCCGAAAGCGAAGTGCACTACATCTCTTCACCTGGTGAAGAAGCAAGCCTGCCGCCCGAAGTCGCGGATCTCGTCATCTGCTTCAACGTCCTCGATCATACGTACGATCCGTCGAGCGTCCTCAAGCAGCTCTCACGAGCGGCGAAGCCCGGCGCGGATCTGCTCTTCCAGGTGAATGTTTATAAAACCCAAGCTGAGGTCGATGCAAAGCATGGTCTGCACGCCGAGCTCCATCCGCATTCTTTTTTCCCCGGCACCGTAAGAGAGCTGCTTACTGCGAACGGCTTTCGAATTTGGAAAGAGAGCTGTTCGGAGGCGCCGAACCCATCGGGCGAATATTATTTCATCTGCGCCGGCACGAAAATCTAAGCGGGTCATTCTTGGACTTGCTTTTGCGAACGCATTTGCAGTAAGAACCCGCTTGAGTGTCTCCACGGGAGCGGAATGAAACGGGGTAAAATTCAGATTTGTGCTCGAACACTGCTTGGTCTGGTGTTCATCGTGCCCGCTGCCGGATTCGCCGACGACCGATCGACCGATGTCGGGGAACCGGTCGCACAGTTGCTGAATGAGGTCGTCGTCGCCTCGACGCCCCTTCCGAAATCGGTCTTCGAGCTCGCTCAACCCGTTTCGATTCTCGACGGGGACAAGCTCCTCACCGAGTCACGTGCCTCGCTCGGCGAGACTCTCAGCACACAACCCGGCGTGGCATCGACCTCATTCGGGCAAGCGGCCAGCCGCCCCGTGATTCGAGGTCAGGGCGGTGATCGCATTCGCATTCTTCAGAACGGCACCGGGGTGCAGGACGCCTCGAGCATGAGTCCCGATCACGCAGTTGGTGCCGAACCGATTCAGTCCGATCGAATTGAGATCGTGCGCGGTCCCGCAACCCTCCTTTTCGGTCCAAACGCCGTCGGCGGAATCGTCAACATCATCGATAACCGCATACCCGAAGCATTGCCTGACAGTCCCGCCTCCGGGGCACTGGACCTTCGGGGCGCGACTGTGGATGGCCAGCGCAATGCGGGTGCTCGCGTTGATCTCCCGCTCGGTTCGTTTGCATTGCATCTCGATGGGTTTGCACGAAAGAGCGACAACTACCGCGTCCCGCACACCGGCCGCCTTTTACAAAGCTTCAATGAAGGGAACGGTGCGACCGCCGGCGCGTCCTATATCTTCGATACAGGATTTATTGGAGTAGCATTCAATGCATTTAATTCGAACTACGGGGTGCCGAACGGCGAGCCCAATGTTTCAATCGACCTTGAGCAACGGCGCTATGACATTCGCGGCAGGATCGAAGAGCTACCCGGCATTCAGCGCGCCGAGTTTCGAACGAGCATCTCGGACTACACACATACGGAGTACGAAGGCGCGGACGTCGGAACGATCTTTTCGAACAACGGAATCGACTCTCGGGTCGAGATCGCGCACCAACCGGTGTCTATCTTGGAGAGGGCTTTAGAAGGGGTCATTGGCGCGCAGTATCAATACTCTGATTTTGCAGCGGTCGGAGACGAAGCGTTTCAGCCCCCTTCGATCACGAATGTGTTCTCGGGATTCATCTTCGAAGAGCTTCCGATAGGGGACGCCTTCTCGCTCCAAGCCGGGAGCCGAATGGATTGGAACGATATTCACACCGCCGCCTTTTTACGCGAAGGAGGTGTTGATTCCGTGCGGGTGGATCCGGCGACATTTAGCGCGGCACTCGGTGCGGTCTACAAGTTCAACGAAAATTACGCCGCCGCTCTCTCTGTGTCGCGGACAGAACGGGCACCCTCGAGCAGCGAGCTGTTCGCGAACGGGCCCCATCTGGCGACCGATGCGTTCGAGCTCGGGGACCCGGATCTTGGAAAGGAGCGCGCTCTCGGCTTCGACCTCTCGCTGAAGAAGCGCACGGGTGCGGTCACCGGAAGTCTGGGAGGATTTTATAACCGCTTCAATAATTACATTTCGCTCAATCCGACCGGTGGAGTCCAGGACGGCCTTACCGAATTTGCCTTCGAAGGTGTGCCCGCAGATTTCTTTGGCGGTGAAGCGCAACTTGCGTTTCATCTTTTCGGAGAGATGCAGAGCTCGTCAAAAGATCGTGACGCCGCTTCATCCGCCCGGAAGATCGCCGGCGTCGATTCTGAGCACGATTCTGCAACGAATCCGCATCATCTCGATCTGATCACGCAGCTAGATTTCGTCCGGGCGTACGTCCGCGACGGCGGCGGAGATCTGCCAAGAATCCCGCCCTGGCGGCTGCTCGTTGCCGCAGATTACCGCCGGGAGCTCCTCGGCCTTCGGCTCGAGACGCTCCAGGCATTTCGACAGACCGAGACTTCAGAGTTTGAAACGGGGACGGCATCGTACAATCTCGTGAACTTCGTTGCGACCTACGATCTCCCGATGGAGCGCGCTGCCGCACGCATCTTCTTCCGGCTGGATAATATCTTCGACCAAGAGGCGCGAAATCATCTCTCTTTTATTAAAGAGCTTGCGCCGCTGCCAGGCCGGAACTTCATCGCCGGTGTCCGTTTCACCTTCTGACGGGGGGTGTCTCCCGCCCCTTGTTTTGCTTCGCAGGGACCTCCGCAGAA
>CAYOAK010000053.1:0-18215 GCA_964401925.1 uncultured Bdellovibrionales bacterium
CATCGGGCGCACGCCCGAACAGCGCCTCAGCGAAGAGCACGATATCCTCCGCCGTTCCTCCGCCGCGACGGAGCTCGTTCCGGATCTCCTCAAGGCGCTGCGAGACCAGGCCGGTCTGGGGAAGCGCGAGAACTTTGAGAAGCATCATACTCATCAGCTTGAGCCTGAGATCGGAGGAAGGTTCAAAACAGTTTATTCAGCAAGCTCTTCGCGCCGTCGCCAAGGCCGGGTGCCACTTTATCGAGCGCCTTGCCGGCCGCGTCCTTCGTCGCCCCGCGCATGGCGTTCTTGCCGAGCTCAGAGAGATCAGGAAGCACAAGCAGAGGCCCCTCACCCTTAGTAATCACCACGGGGAATGTTAGGTTGTTATCCCTGTCGAGGAGAAGACGTAACTTTTCCGAGCGGGCGACCATCTCCTGCGTCACAAGCGGCGTAAGCTTCATCTGCGTGCGCATATCGACGCCGCCTGCGGTGGTCAGCGAGCCGCTTCCCGCGAGAATGAACGCGGCGTTTCGAAGTTCCGCCTGCCGGACCGTAATCCGGGATCCCGAGGCGATCGCACCGCCGATCGTCAGCGAGTCGAACTTTGTTGCATCGACCGCCGTAACCAGCGGCTTATAGTTCTCGGGCAGAAAGCTCGCCAGTGAAGCGCTCAGACCGGGAATGGCACCTGCTTTCTGAAAGATCAGTGCAAAGAGATTTACTCCGACGATCTCGCCGTTCACAGCAGCGAAGTCGAAATTCGCGTTCAGGGTTTGCTTCAGGTCTGCCGCCGCGCCGTCATAAGTCGTCGAGAAGGATTGAAGCGTGCCATTCAAATCGAACTTGGAAGTGTTTCCGGCAAAAGCCGTGATCCTTTTCAGATCGACACCCGTAGCGCGCAGTGTTCCCCGAAGCGGCTTCTGTCCGGCGAGCACGATCTCGTTTTGAAGTTGGATCGTTCCTCCGAAGGCAGAGATCGATGTCGGTGCTGTTGTGTAACGGTTACCATCGATCGTTACGAGATTACCGGCGAACACGAACTGCTCACCCTTCGTCGTAAGCGCAAGCTTCTCTGCGGCAACGGCGTTCTTCGAAAGCTGAAGCTTTCCTTGGATCCCGTTGATTTCCAGCTGAGTAGCGGGATTGGCGACGCTCACTCCCAACAGTTCAAGGGTGCCTTCCACGGCAGGAATCGGTTTCACCGTGGGATCGACAGTCAGATTCCCGGAGATCTTTCCTGCGGTCTGCACCGGAAGCACGACGACCTTCGAGAGCTCGATGAGATCGAAATCCTTCAGCAGAATCTTTACCGGGCCGGTGCCGCTTGGCCGGACGACCGTTGAGGCGGAGAGAACATTTGTTCCCAATTGCAGGTCGAGCGCCTCGATGTTGACACTACGATCTTTGGAAACACGAAGTGTGCTCGTGGCACCGAGGGGAATGCCCGCAGCCTTTTGCAGCAGAGTCGTTCCGCCGCTCGGTGTGAAAACCAACTGTGCCGCCTTTGCATCAAATGCCACCACCGCCTGTGTCTCACTGTTTTTTAACTGGGCATCGATTGAGAGTTGAGCAGCGCCGCCGGCATCGAGCTTTCCGCTCTTCTCGGCAAAACCTTGAATGATCGGGCCCAGTGCGGTGAGGTCGAGCTCGGACCAGCGCACTCCAATTTTCGCGACCGGCTCACCTTGCAGGAAGCTGCTTGCGAGGATCTCCCCATTAACTGCCAGGTTCCCCGGGCTCTTTCCGAAGACCGTCGCTTTCAGCTCGATCGGAGAAGTTTTGTTCAGGTCAAAATCGCGCAGATTGAGCGCCAGATCCTTGATGAGAAAGTCGAGCGGCTTCGGCAGCGCTTCGTCCCGATATTGCACTTCGCCGCCGACGACGGTGAGGTTCCTTATCTGCAACGCGGCGGCGGACTCGGATGCGGCTTGTGCCGGGGCGGCCTTTTCTGGATCGGGCTTCCCGGGTTCGGAACTTGGGGCCGCCGGCTTCTTCTCCGCTTTCGTTTCGGGGCCGCCGAAGCGCATCTCGCCCAGCTGGATGGTTCCATCCTTTGCTCGAACGAGAGTCAGCCGCGGCTTCTCCAGGCGGACATTCGTGAATGCGATCTTCCCGGCGAGCATGTCGTTGATGCTCATATCCGCAAAGAACCGCTCAACAGACGCTCCCTGAGCACCGGCGATTTTCAGATCTTTCAGCTCGAGCTCTGTCTTCGGAAAGACACTCGCAGAGATCCCTCCAATTTCCACCGGAGTCTTCAATGCGGCAGAAAGCTTTTGAACGATAGCGGGGCGTAATTTCTCAACGGCTGGATTGAGCAGGAACAGGATCACTCCCGCACAGATCGCGGTGAGCAGAACAACGATGATCACAATCCACTTGATAAGTTTTTTCATACCCTCTCATGCTGCAAAAGCAGGCTGAAACTACGAGGTTAGCAGGCCCCTGCCAAGTGTTTGCAATCGTTCGCGGATCGCTTGCTTTTCAAGGGCTCGGTCGGCAGTCTCCATCCTTGCCATAAGGGGGGAAATGATTCGATCGGCAGTCATCGGAGCCGGCTATCTCGGGCGTTTTCACGCCGAGAAATATGCGCACGCAGAGGGCGCGGAGCTTGTGGCTGTGGTCGACGTGCAATTTGAGCGGGCCGCGGAGCTTGCCGCCAAATGGGGCGCGGCGGCCCTCAGAGATTACCGTGAGCTGACCTCGCTGGGAATTCAGTGCGTCAGCGTCGTCTCCGATACCACGACACATTTCGAATTAACCCGTTGGCTGCTTCAAAACGGCATAGACGTCCTCGTCGAGAAGCCGATGACGGCGACAATCGCTGAAGCCGAGGAGCTCATTGCGCTCGCCGGCAAGAACGGACGCATCCTCCAGGTCGGCCATCTCGAGCGGTTCAATCCGGCGTTTCGCCGGATCTCTCAGCTTCTGACAAAGCCGCTCTTTTTTGAAGTCCGCCGGATCGCGCAATTCACCGGCCGCGGTTCGGATGTTGATGTCGTTCGCGATCTGATGATTCACGATATCGATATCATCGCTCATCTGGTGAAGCGTCCGCTCAAACGAGTCGATGCGATCGGCGTTCCGGTCCTCACCGGTTCGATCGACATCGCGAGCGCCCGGTTGCAATTCGAAGGCGGGTGCGTCGCGAATGTGACGGCGAGCCGCGCCGCGTTCAAGAGCGAACGGACGATCCGGATCTTTCAGCCGGATGTCTACATCTCGGTCGACTATGGCGCGAAGCGGGTGAAGATCGTCTCGCGTCTGCCCGAGAAGGACGAGCGCGGCCTGCCAAAGATCACGCAGGAGGAATTTCTGGTGGAAGAGGGTGATGCGCTCCGGGATGAGATCTCCTCGTTTCTCGAATGCGTCTCACAACGGAAAGCGCCGGACGTTGATGGCAGTGACGGACTTCGCGCACTGGATCTGGCGGATCAGATTAATCGGGCTGTCGTCGAAGGTCTGAGGGAGTATGATGCCGCGCTGGTTCCGAGTGAGCTCGTGCCGTTGATGATTCCGGAGCAGGCGCTATGAGCAACCTTCCGGCGAAGGAGAGCATTTTGGACGAGGTTTCGGCGGACGAACCGATCTTTGGCATGCAGGGGGGCGACTCGACGGGGGCCGATTCGCTGAAAGATGGGCCGCAAAGCCAGATCACGGGCACGGTCTGCGTTGTTGCCGGCGAAGCGTCCGGGGACTCGCACTGCGCCGGAGTCATCCGCGAGCTGAAGCGGATCGCACCAAATTTGAAAGTTTTTGGCATGGGAGGCTCCAAGCTTCGTGCCGAGGGGGTCGAGATCGTCGTCGACTCCGAGAGCGCGGCGTCGGTGATGGGGCTCACCGAGCTGTTCGGAAGTTTGCGAAAGATTTTGGCGGCGTCCCGGACGATCGTCCGGGAGTGCAACGCGCGGAACCCGGAGTTGATCATCCTGGTCGATTTTCCCGACTTCAATCTGCGATTGGCGAAGAAGCTGAAGCGGCCCGGCCGAAAGATTCTCTACTTCATCAGTCCGCAGCTTTGGGCCTGGCGGGCGCACCGGGTGAAGACGATCCGGAGATACGTCGACTTCGTCGCGGCGATCTTTCCGTTTGAAGAGCGTTTTTATCATCAACATAAGGTGACAGCCGAATATGTGGGCCATCCCTTCATGGATGAACCGTTTCCTCAGCCGGATCGGGCAGAGTTTCTGCGCTCGATTGGAGCTGATCCGTATCGCCCGGTGATCGCACTGCTTCCCGGATCACGCCGGCCGGAGATCGAGCGGCTTTTCGGTCCGATGATGGGTGCATTCGAGCGCTTGCGGGTGTCTCGCCCCGGCATACAGGCGATTGTTCCGGTCGCGCCGTCAGTGCGGCTTGCCGACCTTAAGCAGTTCCTGCCTGTGGAGAGGAAAAATGTGTTTTTGATCGAGGGGCAAGCGCGAAAGGCGTTAGTAAACGCGGATCTCGCAGTTGTCGCCTCCGGCACCGCCACTGTCGAAGCGGCGATAGCCGGCGTTCCGTTCGTGGCGGTGTATCGGCTCTCCTCGTTTAGCTACCGGATTGCGCGACTGCTCGTGAGGGGGGTGCGATATTTCGCGATGCCGAATCTGATCGCGGGGCAGAAGGTGGTTGAGGAGCTGTTGCAAGAAGAAGTCACTGCGGAGCGGCTGGCCGAAGAGCTGGAGCGCTTGCTGGGAGACCCCGGCTATCGGGAATCGGTGCGAGCGAAACTGAAGAAGGTTCGCGAGAGACTCGAAACCGGAGACAGCGCCTCGAAGCGGACGGCCCGGATCGCCCTGCAGCTGCTCGAAGAGCAACCAAAGGAGAAGCGTCGGTGGACCAGGACACGCGGGTAGCGGAGAAAAATATCCGGCGCCGGCTTCTCACCTTTCTGAGACCGTACCGTTTTCGATTCCTCGCGGCGCTCGGGGCAATGGTTGTCTATGGCGCAACCGACGGCTGCGTTCCCTTCCTGGTCCGGAGTATCCTGGATGACGTCTTCGGAAAGGGGCGGACGGAGATGCTCTACTTTCTACCGGCGCTGGTCATTGTCTTTGCCGTGATCCGCGGAGTGTTCGGCTTTCTTCAGAGCTATCTCTCGGCGAGCGTCGGGCACAGCATCGTATGCGATATCCGAAACGCCATCCATGAGCGGCTGTTGATTCTCTCACCAGCATTTTTTGAACGATCGGGCTCTGGCTCATTGATCTCAAGAGTAACGAACGACACGCTCGTCGTGCGATTCGCGATCACCGATGTACTGACTACTGCGCTGCGCGAGTCCGTTCGGATCGTCGCTCTACTAGGCGCGGCTCTCTATCTCGATCCGGTGCTCGGGTTGATGGCGTTTGTCGTTTTCCCGCTGGGTGTGCTGCCGGTGATCAAATTCGGAAGAAAGGTCCGGAAGCTTAGCCGTGTCGGCCAGGACCAGTTCGGTGGTCTGACCGGCGTCCTTCAGGAGAGCATTCAGGGTCATCGGATTGTGCAATCCTTCAATCAGGAGTCGCTTGAGCGGGAAAAATTCCGTGCGGAGAATGAGCAGCTGACCAAAACATTTGTGAAGGCCGAGCGGTACGGAGCTTTCGCGGCGCCGACGAATGAGTTTCTTGCAAGCCTCGCCATCAGCGGCATCCTCCTTTATGGGGGGATCAGCGTGATGAGCGGGGTTCGTACCCAGGGAGATTTCATCGCATTCATCACTGCGATGTTCCTGCTCTACGAACCGCTTAAGCGGCTCGGCCGGGTGAACGCGACGTATCAAGCTGCGCTTTCAGCCGGCGAACGGATCTTGGAGGTGCTCGATGCACAACCGGAGATTTTCGATCGCCCTGGAGCAACCGAACTCTCTCGCACCGCGCAGCGGGTTGAATTCCGAAATGTCTCGTTCACTTATCCGACCGCGAATGAGGAGAGCGCCGCCGCGCTAAAAAATGTTGATCTGAAGATCGAGCCTGGAGAGACGGTCGCCCTTGTTGGGATGTCGGGGGGCGGAAAGTCGACGCTCGTGAATCTTCTCCCCCGGTTCTACGATCCGATCGAAGGGGGGATCTTCGTAGGCGGAAAGGATATCCGCGACTACACTTTACGATCGCTGAGGGATGCAATCTCAATCGTTTCTCAGCACACCTTTTTGTTCAACGACACAATCCTTGCGAACATCCAATACGGCCGCACCTCGGCAACACGCGAGGAGATCCTTGAAGCGGCGCGACATGCTTATGCGCACGAGTTTATCGAGCGGATGCCCCAGAAATACGAGACGATTGTGGGTGAGCAAGGCCTACGGCTTTCGGGCGGCGAGCGGGCCCGAATTGCGATAGCACGGGCGCTGTTGAAGGATGCACCGTTCTTGATTCTGGACGAAGCGACCGCGTCGCTCGACAGCGAATCCGAGGCGATCGTTCAACAGGCGATCGATTTTCTCATGACGAAACGCACGGTGCTCGTTGTTGCGCATCGGCTTGCCACAATCCGCAGAGCAAACCGGATAGCTGTCGTCTCACACGGCAGGATTGTTGAAAGCGGGACCCACGAAGAGTTGCTCTCACGGCCCGGAGAGTTCTCGAAGCTGTATCAGATTCAGTTCTTGCCGCAGGCGGGAGCTGAACCGGCTGCGAGAAAAGAGGCGGTTGCCGGAATCCCATGATCATACGGGGATTCGCAGCGGGAGCTGTTGCTACAGTGCTTCTGCCGCTCGCGGTTCCTGCTGCCCTGCTATCGCGAAAGCTGCGGCCCCATCTAAGCGAACGGCTTGGCGGCGGAAGATGGCGATCGCTCTCCCCGGAACCGTCGATTTGGATTCACGCTGCGTCACTCGGGGAGCTGCAAGGAGTCATTCCGTTTTTAAAGGAGCTTCGGTCGCAGAACAAATCACGGATTGTGCTTACGGTGACGTCGCTGACGGGGCGCGAGAAGGCGTTGGAGCTCGATGGGATCACCTTCGCAGCGTTGCTTCCTGCGGATCATCCCTTTTTTATCCGGCGGGTATTCGACAGAATTCAGCCAAAAGCATTCTTCGTATTCGAAACAGAGATCTGGCCGAATCTCTTTTCTGCGCTCGAGCGGCGGGGCGTTTCCCGATTTGTTGTCAACGGCCGGATCTCCGATCGCAGCTTCCCGGGATATAAACGGTGGCGCTTTTTGTTTCGGCCATTCGTGAAAAACTTCACGAAATGCTTTGTTCAAACGGATCGCGATCGCACCCGCTTCATTACAATCGGGTTTCCCCCGGCGCAGACCATCGTTGCCGGCTCGACAAAGTATGATTCCGGCGACACGTCACTCACGATCCTTCCGGGAAACCTCCGCAAAGAGCTGCTTATTCCGCCAGGCAGCCGGTTGATCGTCGCCGGAAGCGTTCGTCCGGGCGAGACAGAGATCGTGCTGGATGCTTTCGAGAGAATCAAAGCGCGGCACTCGAATGTTCGTCTCTTGATTGCGCCTCGTCACCCGGAGCGATTCGACGAAGAGGCGCGGATCGTTGAGTCACGAGGCTTCGCTCTTTCTAGGCGCAGTGCGCCGGCCGACGCAGCACAGGTCTTTCTCTTGGACAGTCTGGGGGAGCTCCGCTCCGCGTATGCTTGCGGCGAGCTTTGTTTTGTCGGCGGTACCCTCGTCGACATCGGAGGTCACAATCCGATGGAACCCGCGCTCTTCGGCAAGCCGATCATCCTCGGCCCGCACACGCAGAACGTCGCCGACGCCGCCGAAGATCTGATCACCCGCGGCGCGGCATTCCGGGTGAGCAACGCCGAGGAATTTTCCGCTGCATGCTTAACCCTCCTCGGCTCACTCGATAAGCTGACAACCGCCTCCAAGGCCTCCGAATCGGTAGTCCGCACCCATAAGGGGGCCGTGCAGCGGATTCTCACCGGACTACCGCCGCTCGCGCACAAATAACTATATCGCGTATAATTAATTAATATTGTGGATAAGGCCGCATCTCCCGGCAATTCTGGGATAATTAATTATACGCGATATGATTATTTGCGGGTGGTTAGTGGGAGGCGGCTTCGGTGCGCTTCTTGATGGCGTAGGCTTGTTCGGCGAGGGCGTAGGGACGCTTGCCGAGCCAGCGTTTGCTCATGGTAAGGGCGTTCGCGGCGTGTGATTCAAGCGCCGCGCGGATTGCGCTTAGGGATGAGGAATCGTTTGTCGGATCGGAGATGCGCCGCTCGAGATAGTCCACCGAGTCTTCGAGGTAACTCATTTCGCTGAGCTGACGCTCCCGGTCGATCATGAGACCGGTGCCGAGCGCAAGAAGCACCGCAGCCGGGACAAGATATCTTCCGAGCCGCCTTTTTCCTTTCGGCGGCTGGAGGCTCACAGCGGGATCGGCAAGCTTTGCGTTCGGGGCTCTCTTCCGGATGGTGTCGAGAAGATCATTGATCGGAATCGTGATCGATCCCAGCGCGAGTTCATCATTCAGCGCAAATGGCGCTTTCTCCGAATCGATCTTGCTCGACCGGATGATGTGCTTAACTCCTTTGAGCGGAAGAATCAGACCGTCCGCCTGAACTTCCAGCTCCGCGTGTAGAGGCTGGATTGACTCATCTGCGATCACAACGTCGCACGTCTCGAGCGATCCGATCGTGATGACCGTCCTTTCCATTCCGCGTCAGGAAGCCGACTTCTTCTTTTTCGGCTCCTCCTCCTGCATGTTATCCCAATCGTAGAGCTCTCCGGCGAAAGGGACGAAGACCAGCGCGCTCTTGCCGAGCTCCACTCGATCACCCTTTTTCAGATCGGTGGGCTGAAGCACCTCATCGCCATTTAAATAGACGAGCCCGCGGCCCGCGCCGGGAACGAGCTTGAAGGTGTGCTTCTTCGGAGTAAAGACCACTGACGCATGATTCTCGCGCGAGATCGTTTCATCCGTTGCGAGCGCGACATCCGAATCCGGCGAGCGGCCGATGAAATTTTTCTCGCTCCGAATCCGGAAATCTTTTCCTTTGTCCGGTCCTTGAACGCAGACGAACCACCCGACCACCGGATCGACACCGTGCTCCTTCACCATCAGAGCCACCGTCTGTGCGCCGATCGGCTGAGGTGCGGAGCTGACCGCCACTTTCTCCAAAGGCTTTCCTGCGGGCGGCGGCTCGTTCACAGGTGCTGCCGCAGCTCCCTTACACATCGGACAGGCCGGATGCTTGCCCGCGTCGTAGTAGTGCCCGCTCTCACATCTTTTCATGGCCATATGCTGCTCTCCGCTCTCTGCAAATTTGTGGGCAAGCTCCGAAACTTTCTCCGAGATCAGCTCGCCCGCCTTTTTCCCGGCCTCGAGGCCTTTGTGTGTCAGCTCGATTGCCCGGTTCTTTAACTCTTCTTTTTTCATTGTTACGCGTAAAGCCGGTTAATCAAGTTTCGCAGCGTGTAAGCTCCGGCCACATTCACCGCGTGCTCTTCCTTCTCCTGCACGATGTGCAGAAAGAAAACGAGAATCGCGCTCTCGACGAGCGCCACCATCGTGCAGTCAAAACCGACGGCGAGCGTATGCGCGAGCACGCCCATGTCGATCTTCCCATCGGACGGAACTTCCGCAAGCGCGGCGCCAAGCCCGAAAACCGTTCCGATGAATCCGAGCGTGGGCACGAACCAGGCGATGTAGCGCACCATTGAATAGCGCAGGTCGACACGGTGCTGGATGAGCTCGAGGCTGCTCGTCATCACGGAGACCGTCTGATCGATGGAGCGCCCGGATTGAAATTGCAGAATGCAGAGGTCGATTAACGAGGGGAGAAAGCCGTGCTCCTTGTCATAGAGCTTTGCAACGGTCCGCCGGATCGGAGCAAGATCCGCAGACTGCAGCACTGTCGCCTCATCTTCCGGGAGCAGCCGGTAGTCCGTGAAAGTGTGCTCACGCTCGGATACACGCCACCTGACAAAGAGCTCGCCCAGTCCGAGAAAGAAGATGATGTGCTCGAAGTTCTGAATCGTGAAGGGATAGCGAAAATGGGGAGAGTTCTGATCAAGGAGCAAGCTCGCCGCTCGTCCGAAAGGATCGAGCGATAGAGTCATCACGACGATAAACAGGTATCCCAGCAGGAACGAGATGATAAAAACGTTTCGCCGTCTCGGCAGAAACCACAGCCGGAGAAAGATCGGATGCTGGAAAATTCCTCTCATCGCCCAAATATATCCTCGACCGACCGGCCGACCCGGTTGATAAGATCCCCGAATCGCACCCGTGAAGAACTTTGTCTGCGCCGCTGTGACTGGCCCTTGGTCAGGTCTGCGAATCTACGGGTACCTTTTATAGAAGCAAGGTCGGGCTCGTTTTGCGCCCAGCGCTTCGCATTCTGGTCCAGAGAGATCGCGTCTTCGAGCGTATCGAGCGCCTCATCCCGCTGATTTTGCTGGGCCAGGATGCAGGCCAGCTCAAACCGGGCCGCGGCTGACTGGGGAAAGCGCCTAATCGCGCCCCGCACTACTTCGAGCGACTGATCGAGCCTGCCAAGCCGGGACAGCGAGGTCGCCAGAGCCATCCGGCTCTCCAGCCGGTTCGGGTTTAGCTCAATCGACCTCGAGAGCA
This sequence comes from uncultured Bdellovibrionales bacterium, assembly GCA_964401925.1. Taxonomy (GTDB): domain Bacteria; phylum Bdellovibrionota_C; class UBA2361; order SZUA-149; family JADYYL01; genus CAYOAK01. Next base: position 10,496 of record CAYOAK010000053.1, read on the forward strand.
GAGCAAGAGCTTGGGCGTATTGCCCTTTTCGATAGATCGCGATCCCCTGTGAATAGGACGCTGTCTCCTCTGCTTCGACAAGCTCGGAAGAATCCTCGGTCGGATAGACTGACGGAAAGGGCGCCTGTGTTTGAGAAGCCTCCGGATTCCAGGTTCCCCAGTCGACTGGAGTCGCGGTCAGCTCGGGCGAAATGATGGAAGTCGCACTTGGGAACGCAGTCGGAAATGGAGTTGGCTCAAAAACGGTTGGCTCCGGAATCGGTGTTAACAAGATGTCCGGCGAGATTGTTCGGCCGGAAGTCGGAACTGCGGTCGGGGACGGAATGGAGGTCGCCGCCACAGTAACGGCGGCAGTTGGCGTTGCCGTAGGAGGAGCCGTGGGAGCGGCGGTCGGAGCAATAGTGGAAATGAGAGTCGGCGGAGTAACCACGGCTAAAGTGGTCGTCGTAACCTCACTCACGACCGGCTTCTGTTCCTCTCCGCATCCGCGCCCGAACAGCAGATAAGTCACCAGCGCAACCGCGGCGACTGCGCCGCCGGCTATTCGGCCGGAGAGCGAAGTCGTTCGCAGCTTTTCCCGCGGCGAATCCACCAGCCGTATTGCTTCAGCCAGCTCCTGCCCGGTCTGAAAGCGAAGCGCCGGATCTCGCGCCAAACATTGTGCGACAAGATCACTCACCTCGCGGCTGATTCCGGGCACCGCTTCGAACAGAGGCGGGGGATCTTTGCTCACTCTCTGCAGCAAGATCTCTACCGGATTCGAGCCCACAAAGAGCGCACTGCCGGAAAGCGCTTCATACATCACGACGCCGGCCGCATAGAGATCAGACCGGCCGTCGAGCGGCTTTGCGAGCGCCTGTTCGGGCGAAGCGTAACGGGGAGTTCCTAGAAACAGTCCATGCTGTGTAGCAAATGACGGGGTCGCGCCGGACGACTCAAGCAACTTCGCAACACCGAAATCAAGCACTCGTACATGCGGCCGTTCGGATGGGTCACGCGCGATCAGAATGTTCTCCGGCTTGATATCCCGATGAATGATCCCGAGGCGGTGTGCCTCGTGCAAGACTTGGGCGACCTGATACATGATCGGCGAAAGCGTCGCCCAGTCCATCCGCTGCATGCGTGTGATCATCTCACCGAGCGGCTCACCCTCGACGAACTCCATCACGATATAAGGCAGCTTGCCGCTGACCCCGTAGTCGTAGATCGAAACTGAATGCGGATGCTGCAACATCGAGGCGACCTTCGCCTCATGCTTGAACCTCCTGAGCCACTCCTTATCCTCAACCAGATGGCTGTGGAGTAGCTTTACCGCAATCGTGCGGTTCATCAGGAGATGGTCCCCTTTAAACACTACCCCCATGGCGCCGCGGCCGATGATCGAGGAGAGACGGTATTTCCCATCCAGTTCCTGGCCGAGAAGTTTGTCGGCATCATCTGTTGACGCGGTGTTATCGCTCACGCAAATCGCTCTCCGGCATGCATCGAGAATGCAGGTTTCTAAACCAAGTGTCCTTTAAGGACCACTTCGCTTACTCTTCCGGGGTGGCGAGCTCTCTCCTCTCATCTCTTTATGGTGTCGGCGTCGGCCTGCGAAACCGGGCCTATGACTGGGGCCTCCTGTCCTCGGAGCGTTCGCCGCTGAAGGTGATCTGCGTCGGGAACATCACGACGGGGGGGAGTGGAAAGAGCCCGATCACCCAAGCCATCGCCGCACTTCTGACATCAAGCGGCCAACGGCCGGCGATACTCTTGCGCGGCTATCGAGGCCGCGAACCGGGGCCGCTGCTCGTCGGCGCAGAGCACACACCGGCGGATGTCGGTGACGAAGCGTGCATGCATCGCGACGCACTCCCCGGAATCCCTGTCGTCGTTTCCCGAAACAGAGTGCGGGGCGCGGAACTGATCGAATCCGAGAAGCTGGGAAAGGTCATCATCCTCGACGACGGGTATCAGCACCGAGCGCTCGCGCGAAATGTGAACCTGCTCCTGTTTGACGAGAAGGGACTCGAAGAAGCAGAGCGCGGTGAGCTGCTGCCAACCGGAAATTTGCGTGAGCCGAGAGACTCGGCTCTTCAGCGCGCGAATGGTGTGCTTCTTATCGAACGAGGGCGCGAGCTATCCCGTCCAGCATGGTTCCCATCACGAATTCCCGCGTTCCGGATTCCATTCTCGCTTACAACTTTTACCGAGCTGGCCGGGGGCGCTCCCGTCGCGATTGATCAACTTCGAACTTCGGAGCTTTCGGCCGTTGCATCGATAGCCCGGCCTGCGCAGTTTATCGAAATGCTCGAGGCGCATGGCTTGAAGATCGCAGCGCAGCTCATCGGCAGGGATCACGAGCGTTGGGATGAAGGCACTGTCGAGCGCCTGAACTCACTTCCCGGCGAGCTCGTTGTGACAACCGCGAAAGACGCGGTGAAATTCTCTTCGCTTTCCGGCATCCGGAAAAAGGTCGTCGTCGCTCGACTTAACGCAGAGCTTCCGGCAACCTTCAGCCAATGGTTGCTGACGATCCTCTCATAGTTGCCTATCTCGCTCTCGGCTCAAACTCCGGTGATCGGGAGCAGCAGCTCTACTCGGCGCTGACTGAGCTCTCGAAGTTCGTTCGTGTAGAGAAGATCTCGCCCGTCTTCGAAACAGCGCATATCGGCCCGCCGGCACCCGACCATTTGAATTGTGCGGCAGAGATCCGGACATCGTTAGAGCCCGAGCCGCTGCTTGATATATGCCACACGATTGAATCCGGCCTTGGCCGGGACCGCGCTCACGAGGTGAAGTGGGGCGCGCGCCCGATCGACATCGACATCATTCTTTATGGCAGAACATCGATTGAAACCGGCCGTGTAATCATTCCCCATCCACGCATGATGCAACGCCGGTTCGTTCTTGATCCGCTCGCGGCTATCGCACCGAAGGTGCTGATCCCGGGATTCGATATCACTGTCTCCGATGCCCTTTCATGGCCGGCGACGCAGGAGCAACGCGTCACGCAAAGCGATTGGAAGCTCCCGATAGCGAAGCTCCTAGAGTAAGTACTCTGCGAATTGTCCTTGCGCGTAAATTGAATCTGCCTCTACTTCGGAGGGTGCTCTTTCCTCGGAGCAGATCGTCCGAATCCATTGGTTCTGTCGCAAGGATTCCACGCCTGTTCCGCCCCTGTGCGAGGTAGCGGCGTTAGGTTTTTCCCATCTTCGGGATCTCTTCGGCAGTGCGCCGACAAGATCCAAGGAGATCTCCAACTATGCAGTTACGCGCAGAAATAATCTGTCGCGAGCAACACGGCTGGTTTGCTCGTGAAATCGGAAACTCGGGTCGGCCCATGAACACGACGGTGCATGTGGCTGACAGTGGCTTGATGCTCCACATCACCGCGCATCCTCAGGCGAAGCCGGACGGCAGTGAGAAGGTCCTTGTCGAGGCGGAGCTTCTCACGGCGCTTCCCAATGGGACCATCGTCATTCTCGAATCGTACGAGCATTCGAACTGGCGCTGGCACTCGTGTGAGGGCGAATGCAGCAATCCCATGTGTCCGAACACGGGCTTCGGCATCCGCCAATCCTTCCGGTGGCGGATCGAGAATCAGGCGCACTTTCTGCATGCGATGCGGATGCGTCAGTCGGCGGCGGCGTGATGGTTCCGAACGATGGACGGGGCGCTCCCTCACTCGCACATGCGCCCCGTCCTTCAAATCGAAAGGTAAATTGCCGCTACCACGCTATCTTCGAACTAATGAAGCAGCGCCGTGAGCTGATCCGCAAGTGCGCCGCCGATTATCGCGTGTCCAAGCTCACTCGGATGCCGATCCGATGGCGAGACGGTCAACAGCTTCTTCCGCTCTTCCGGAGTATTCGTCAGCCCATGCTTTGCGAAATATTCGTTCACATGTGCTCCCAGCGGAATCAGATGGAATCCGTACTTCTTCGATGCCGATCGAAGTGTCCGGACCTGATCGCGGGTTGCGGTCCCATAAAAAACGACAACCGGAATTCCTTTCGCTTTCGTCAGCGCGGTCAGCCTATCCATCGCGGCGCGGAAGCCCTTGATCCCGGTCATATAGGTATACTGCCGGAGCACGCGCCTTGATTCGGCAGACTTTCTGAGAGTTACGTCGTGAATTGAATGGAACTGACTCTGGCCAACCGTGAACCCGTTTTTCATCCGATCCCGGACAAAATCGACGAGAAAACTGCGTGAGAGGTCCAACGGATCCTGCTTCTCGAGCATGAATGCGGGAACGTCCCAATCGTTATTTACAAACTGAATCAGGATTAGATCCGGCTCGAAGCGGATCGCTTTATGCGAGAGCAGCGCTACTTCCATCGAGGTGTTGTATCCGGGCACTCCGAAGTTCAGAACCTCGACATCTTTTTTGAGGGTCTCGCGAAGTTTCTGCTGAAGCACGTTGAGATAACTTTTCTCCTCGCGAACCGCCCAGCCGAACATAATCGAGTCTCCGAGCCCTGCGATGCGCAGTGTTCCCGGCTTTTTCTCGAGAGCGATCTCACCGGCCCGCATACCCCAGCGGTTTGTCCGGACGGGCTGCCCTTGGAAGGTGACGTCCAGCTGGGGCTTCAGCTCATAGACGATGTCTGAGTGCGCGCTTGGCTCGATCAACCCTGCAAGGCTGACGTTCGTTTCCGACTTCTGCGGCGCGGTTTCTCGTGAGCGGTCAAGCTGATCTTGGAGCGAGCTCCGGTCTTCGGCGAGGTGGACAGCGCGAAAAGCGCCCTCAAATAGGACGAGCGAAAGGACGGTGCTTCCAAGAAGCAGGCTGAACGAACGTAAAGATTCCATCAGATCGAGTCCGCACTGGTGTTGAGCGGAGCGGAAGCTATAGCATACTGCCTCGCCATGCTCGACCTCCCGCTTACAACCCCCGAGGATCTACTCCACTCCCCTGGTCTGCCAATCGATCAAGATTGGGAAGGGGCGCCCGCTCCAAAGCGAATCGCATTCCTTCTGGGCCGAACTGATAAGGAGCTGCTTTTCGGGGCATCTTTTCCGGCCGGACTGCATGGAATCGGCGCACCCGGACAGTTCCGGGAGGGGCTTTGGCACGGAAATGTCTTCGAGCTGTTCGTCCATTCCGCCGAGAGCGACAAATATTGTGAGCTTAACCTCAGCCCGACGGGCGCCTGGTGGTCGATGTTTTTTGACGGATACCGGAAGCGAGTCGCCTCCTCCGACACGGCTTCCAAGGCCGATGCGCCCGCAGCCCCAAGCCGGCTTTCCTGCGCGGTGCATGAAATCACCATTCAGCAGACGACTGCCGCGATCTTGGAGATCCCCCTGCGCCAACTTTTCCGAGGACAGCTGCTGATCGGCCAGGCTGCGATCATTCGAGAGGAACGGGAACGATTTTTTGTGCGGCGCTTCGCTGTCCGCGGAAGTCCCACCGCTCGTGCGGCGCTCAAGCGAGCTCCGGATTTTCACCTCCGGGAGATCGCAGAAGCTCCGCCGAATGCATAATGGGCCCGTTGTGAAATGGCCGTCTCGGCCATTTTCGGGCCTCGCGCTCAGAGAGCGCGACAAACAAAGAGGGCAGCGTATACACATCCGTTTTTCGACAGACCCATAACTGAATTCAGCGGCGAGAAGGTCCGCGACCGGAAGGAGCACCGCCGTATACCGGCATTAGATCCGCTTCACGCAAGAAGCCGTGGTCCGGATGCCGGACTCTCAGCCAGCCGGCTTTCCGGCCCGCGCTCTGCACAACCGCCCCTTGCCGAAACTCGCCGATCTTCTTGCTCGCAGCCGAGGCCTCACGGTAGAGCACCGCCCGATCAGCAATCACTTTCCAGCTATCAGCCCAGTTCTGCTCCCCGCCCCGTGCATCGGGAATTTTATCCCGCAGGTCAAAGCTATCCCCGCCACCTCCGGTGGGCGGTGGCAGAGGCATTCGATCGCGATCGCCCTCCGGGCGCTGCCCTGCACCGCCTCTGTCCCCGACCCGGTTAGTAATCGGCTCATTTCCCGGGAGTGATGCCCGGGGCGGCGCTCCGGGCGTGGTGTCCCGGGGGCCGCTCGGATTTGCGTACTGCGCATACTCCGGTGGCGGCGCGGGAATCGCTTCACCGCGGAATCGTGCTTCGGCATACGGCAAAAGTTTTCGCAGCCGCTCAAGCCGGTCCGGTGCCGCCGGGTGCGTCGAGAGGAAACTGAATGAGGAGCTGAAATCCGGATTGTGAGAGACGCGCTCCCAAAAGCTGAGCGCCTCTTTCGGATCGTATTTCGCTTCAGCCATCAGCTCGATGCCGATCTGATCGGCTTCGTATTCGTCCCCACGGGCGTATGGATTCATGAACAACCCCTCGCCGACGCCGCGGGTCAGGCTCGAAGCGACATCTCCAAGCTGCCCGCCGTAACGCGTTGTAACGCCGACGGCGACACCCGCAGCGATGCCGGCGACCTGAATCATTATCCGTTTAATCTCTTCATTCGGATCCTCGGCAGTGTGACCGGCCAGCACATGTCCAATTTCATGTGCGAGGATGGTCGCAAGCTCACCGTCGGACTTCGCCTCGTTGAGCATTCCGGTCCAGACAAAGATATGATTGCCGCGAGTCGCCGCGGCGTTCTTCATCGCGTCCTCCTTAAAGAGGTAGACATGCCACGGCTGCTGATCTGCGCGTGCAGCTTTCGTCAGGCGGTCGACGATCTCTTGGATCCGGTCGAGCTGCGGATTGTTGTAATCGATCTTGTAGCGCTCGGAGAGAGCTTGCAGCACATCGTGACCGTACTGCTCATCGCTGATTGTCGGATTCCGTGCTTCGGGAATCGTGCCGGGCGGCACCGGTGAACGCGCCGAAGAACAGGCGCCGAGCCCAAGCATGAGAATCAGAAAAAAGCGCATTTTCACGGCTAAAAGGCCTCATAAGGAGGTTCCGGCCGGTGAGCATAGCAAAAAGCGCGGCTCCCGAATATCTCGCTTTGCGTGTGCTTAGATCCGGACGGCGATCAAGCGGCAGCCATTGAGCCCATCTCAGAGGTGACCACGAGCTCGGCGCGTTTGAGCTCTGTGCGGCACAACTCTCGTAGAGCAAGGTGTGCGACTTTCTGCAGCTCGCCGCCAAGACGCGTTGCGACGATCTGCTGTGAAACCTCACCGCTGATCACCGTCGGGAGAGCGACGATCTCGATCACACTCGCCGCTGTGTCGCAGGCCTCAAGAAAAGTCGAGAGCGCGCGGCGCGGAAGCTGACGCAGCTCACTCCGTCCACCGACGATGGGCGCGATCTGCAGTTGAGTGTGAATCCCAAACCGATGCAGCGTTCTTGCTGCGGAGATCCTTTCGGATGGACGAGGCAGAAAGGGAGAGAACTGCCGGTGGATGGAGTCGTTGATTGCTTCCACGGCGATGACCACTCGCAGCCGGTCTTGCAGCCGTTTCAACAGCGGCAGCGCGAGAACGATGAGGGGCGAGCGGGTTTGAATCGTGATGCTCGCCGGCGGATCAACCGCGATCTCCTCCAGACACTTGACCATCACGTCGAATTTTCCTTCAAACGGGTTCAGCGGATCGCTCTCGATGCCGACGACGATCTCTGCGCGGCTCCACTCAACCTGTTTTCTCAACCGGCGGATTGCGCGAAGCGCCGTCTTCGCATCGATGCGATCACCGGATGGGGGAGTTGCTCGCTCCAGCAGCGGAAGACGGAGCGCCGGACGAGCGTAGTTGCCGGCGACTGCTGTTCGTTCGACGAACAGCACTCCATCC
>CAYOAK010000054.1:0-18152 GCA_964401925.1 uncultured Bdellovibrionales bacterium
GGCTTCGCGCTGATCGGACTCGGCGGATTTTCTGGACGGAAGCGCCGTGAACTCCTCCCATGTCATCTCGAAAAGCTCGAGCGCCATCGTGTTTCCGTAGCAAAAGATCGGATCCTCCCCTGGCGTATGAGCCAGGACCGGATAGGGAAGCGCCGATAGCGGGTCGCCGCCGAGGTCCACGAGTTGCGGAAGATCACGTTCGGTGAATCTTCGAAATGACCGAACAATGAGCGATGGCAGGTCCATTTCTCTCCAAAATCGGCGATGGGCTTCTCTCCAGGGGAAGGAATATCATGATGGGCCCGTTGCGAAATGGCCGTCTCGGCCATTTTCGGGCCTCGCGCTCAGAGAGCGCGACAAACAAAGAGGGCAGTATTCGAATAAGCACCTGATCCGTCAATGAGCGATGCGAGAGATTTTTGGAAAAATCGAGTCCTCGAAAAGATTATCTCCCACTTCGCGAACCTCCCAAAACACATCCGTTTTTCCACAGATCCATGACGGAACGGAACAAAGCGAAAGAGGCGTGTCAGGACCGGAGCAATCGCAGTGCCAATTCTGGGAGCTGATTCGCCTGCGCGAGTATCCCCTGGGCGCTCTGCTGAAGGATCTGCAGCCGGGTGAGACGCGATGACTCTTCGGCGACATCGACATCAAAAATTCGGGATGCTGCTGCGCCGATATTCTCCCGGCCAATTAATAAATTCTGGATCGCGGTGCTCAACCGGCTCTGGGCACTTCCGTAGTTCCCGAGCTCGCGAGTGACATTGTTCATCGCGCTTGTGGTGTAGTCGAGACTTGCCAGGGCAGTCGATTTCGTTGTGAGGTCGACTTGATTCAGAAGCGTCGATCCGGATTGGCCCTGCCCTTGGATAGCGTTCGCCATGAACACCGCGATATTCGCACCATTATACTGGCTCGCAACGATATCGAGGGCGCCATCGCCGTCGACGTCACCAATCGCTGCATCCTGAAACGGCCCGGCGGTGGAAAGTGTCGTGGGGGCTTTGAACGTTCCGTTTCCGTTCCCGAGAACGTAGCCCACCGAGCCGGCACCAGCTCTCGTCGGAAGAGCGAGATCTAGAAACCCGTCACCGTTCAAATCCGCGACAGTAGCCGATTGCGGCTGTGGGGCGACAAATTGTCCGCCAACAGCGAAGCTCGTTCCGGTCCCGGTGTTGAGCAGAACTTCAACGCCAAAGACTGAGCTCATGACCACGTCGGTGTCGTTGTCCCCGTCAAAATCGCCGATTCCAAAACTGGTCGAGGAGCCCGCCGAACCGGGCATGAACGTCGGTGCGCTGAATGTTCCGCTTCCGCCGTTGTAGAGAACGTTGAATCCGTTTGCCGTGCCGGTGAGCACGTCCTGGTCGCCGTCCTTATCAATGTCGGTGAGCGCGATGTTCCAGCCGCCGCCGGCGTAGCTCACGCTTGCTGCAAAGGAGCCTCCTCCGGTTCCGAGAAAGACGTCGACTTTGCCCGTCGTCTGACTGTTGACGACCACATCCTGGAATGTGTCTCCGTTGATATCTGCGACATCCATGAAGGTCGGATCCGCGTCGGCGAGAAAGCTCAGCCCGGTAGTAAATGTTCCGGTGCCGGTGTTCATGTAGAGCTGAATTTTCTCGTTCCCGTAGTCGCCGGCCACGATGTCGAGCCGGCCGTCGCCGTTAAAATCCTTCAGTTTCAGATCGTAAAAGTCCCGGCCGGCTCCGTAGGCGGTTCGCGCCTGAAAAGTGCCGTTTCCGTTGTTGAGGAAGACCTGCACGCCGTTCGGGCCAAAGTGATCGCTAACCACCATGTCGAGATCACCGTCACCGTCGAGATCTCCCAGCTCAGTGCCGGAGGAGGCGGTGCCGCCGATGTAATTCACACCGGCCTTAAACGTTCCATCTCCGACCGCCGATGCCGAACCGCCTCCGTTCAAAAATGAGCTCAACGAGAACCCAACGCTGTTCGTCGAGTAGCCTAGCTGGATGTTCACGCTGAGCTCCGAACCGTTCAACAGCTTCAGTCCGTTGAATTCCGTGGTCTGCGTGATCCGTCCATATTCGGCGATGAGCGCCTGCGCTTCGGCATCCAGCGCGCGCCGTTGAGGACTTGAGAGAACTCCGTTTGCTGCTTGCTCGGCGAGCTCTTTGACGCGGATTACGATGCCGCTCAATTCGCGAGTCGCCCCCTCTGCAATATTCAGAAGTCCGAGAGCATCGTTTGCGTTACGCACGCCTTGAGTGAAAACGCGTGCATCCGTTTTAAGAAGTGATCCGACAGCGAGACCGGCAGCGTCATCAGCTCCGGAATTGATCCGTAACCCGGACGAGAGTCGAGTGAAGCTCTGGGTGAGCCCCTTCGTGGCGTCGCCGAGCCGCCGTTGCGCTCCGAGTGAAGCGATATTGTTGTTGATGCTAACAGCCATCCCTACGGCATACGTCCTCGAATATCCTTTTCCGCGTATCTAAATGTCGGCATTCCTTGGAGGAATCTTTTCTCCCTTCCGCAGCCAACATGGCGCGCGGTGCTCGGATGAGCACCGCCTAAGGTACTGAAATTACTCAGCGCAGGATTGACCCGGTCGGGTGAGCTCCGAACGATCGTTTGGTTATCGCTAATTTTTCCCGCTGCCCACGAGGTAGAGCGTGCGTGGCCGCGATCGGTCAGTGTTGCGTTTCGCCTCGAGCAGCTCTTCGATTTTCTCTCTGATGGCGAGAGGCCCGAACGGCTTCTGGAGAAATCCGGCGACTCCGCTTCCCGTAAAATTCGCCATCGCGTCCTTCTCGCTGTAGCCGCTCATGAAGAAGACCGGCACATCCGGGAGAACCTTTTGCAGCGTTTCGAGCGTTTCGATTCCGTCAAGACCGGGCATCGTCATGTCGAGGAGCACACCGCAGATCGCCTCCGAACGTGCCTTGGCGATCTCGATTCCCTCCTCTCCCGAGGCTGCAGTCAAAACGTCGCATCCCAGCTGTTGAAGCATCTCTTCGATCACAGCTCTTGAAAGCTCTTCGTCATCGATAACAAGCATCGCACCGGTGATCGGGAGATCTGTTTCGGTCCGCTCTTCGACAGGTGCTGTTCCTGGGACCCGTTCAGGTTCGGGGAAAAGTACCCGAAAAGTCGTTCCGCGCCCGAGCTCCGATTCGACGAGCACGGTGCCCCGGTGGCCGCGAATTATTCCATGCACGGCCGCGAGTCCAAGACCGCGGCCGGTGCTCTTTGTGGTAAAGAATGGATCAAACATCCGTTGAAGGTTCTCCGGAGCGATTCCGCATCCCGTGTCGGCTACCTCAACAAAGACATAGTTCCCGGCCGGAAGCGGCGCTCCGGTCTGTCCCCGTCGCAGCTCCTCTTCGGAGAAATAACGCGAGCCGGTTTTTATAGTAATCTCTCCCGAATTTTCTCCGAGGGCGTCCGAGGCGTTCGTGATCAGGTTCATCAGAACTTGACGAAGATGGGTCGCATCGCCTTCGAGCGGCGCGAGGCGCGTGCTTAAAGCAAGAGATACCCGCGCGCGCGGGCTGATCATCGGACCGAGCATCTCGATCAACTCTTCGATCACTTCGCCGAGATTCACCGGCGCAGTAGCGAATGAGCCTTTCCCCGCATAGGCGAGCAGCTGATTTGTCAGCTCGGCCGCGCGCTCTGCTGTTCGCTTAATCTGTTCAAGCCGATCACGGGCTCTCGATTCCTTCGGAAGCTCAAGCAGCAGCAGCGCCGCGTTTCCAAGCATCCCCATCAACAGGTTGTTGAAGTCATGGGCAATGCCGCCAGCGAGCATTCCAAGACTTTCGAGCTTCTGTGCCTGCTGCATGCGCTGTTCCATCTCGTAGCGCTCTTCGACCGCGCGCTCTCTCTCCTGTGACGCGCGCTCCCGGGCATACATATTTACGAGCGTCGCGCCGACGAGCTTGAGCAGTGCTACGCTCTCCGGTGTCCAAGCTTTCTTTCCCGTGGCGGAGGTGAAGCCGGCAAAGCCGAAGGGCTTTCCCTCCTCCATCAGCGGAACCCAAACAAGTGAGACGACACCGAAGTAATTGAAGTAGCGCTTGTCGATCTCCGCTTCCTTGGGCAGCGAGTCGAAATCGGGGATGAAGACCGTCTCCCCCCGTCTGATCTTTGCGATTGTATAAGGGAAAGAGGTCACCGGAAGCCGCTGCCGCTCGTGAATCTTGTGGTCGATCCCCGGCGCGCACCATTCGTTTGTGTTCGAGATCGTCTGCCCGTCGGGATCGAAGCGATAGGTGTAGACCCGATCGACCCCGACGAACTGACCGAGCGTCCGCAGCGCCTCGTTTATCGTCCCTCTGATATTCTGAATCGGGGCGTTGATGAACTTGTTCGCGACGGAAAGAAGCAACTGCTCAAACGATAGGCGGTATTGAAGCTCTTCTCGCGTCTTTAATAGTTCAAATGTCTCGAGCTTCACCGCCGCGATGTCCGCGACGGAGCTCGCAAACTGCAGCTCGTCCGGTGTCCAGCGCCGCTTCCTTCCGACACTTTCGAAGCACAGAACGCCGACAACTTTCCCTCGGGCACGGATCGGCGCATCGAGCATCGAGGTGATTCCTTTCGGAAGAAGATAGCCGTGCAGATACTCGCTCGTTCGCGGATCTCCCTGCGCATCGTCGGCTGCGATGGCGCGCTCCTCTTCGAGTGCTCGAAAATATTGCGGATACTCGATTGCCCGGATCGTTCGATCCTCTCCGTGGCGCTTTCGCGATCGCTCGTAGAGATCGACATTGCGCACGACCAGGCCGTCATCATCATAGAGCCAGATACCGACCCGCTCGACCTTCATCGTCTGAGCCGAAATCTCTGTGATGAACTGGATCTCCTGAGTGAAATCCGCCGTCCCGGTGAGCTTCCGTTGGACGAGTGAAAGAAGTGCTGCGCTCTGTCTCGCTGAACGCTCTGCTTGCCCGGCAACGAATCGTCCCGGAAGGAACGACGCGGCGAAGTGAGCGATGCGGTTCCGGCGCAAACCCAAAAGCGTATTCCTCCGAGAAGCTGTTTCTCAAATTCCCACTTTACTTTCTGGGAATTACGCCGGTCGATCGAAGAAGGTAATCGGCCGCGAAAGGAACGAAAATACCTTAAAAATCGAAGAAATGAGCAAAAAAATTCAGAACAGCTATTCTTTTCCGGAAGTTTTGCGGCGGGGCCGCCGCCCCGCCGGCGGATCACACGCCGTGAGCCGAGCCTGCGCAGATTGCCAACCGGCGTTTCCAGCCCAATTTTTCGGGTGAGGACGCGATAAACGGTCTGCGAGCCGGTGTGCATTATGAAGCTATGATGAAGCGCCTTCGGGCCGCTGCGGCGGCCCTCAATCAGACCCCGCTCGACTGGGAGGGGAACCTCGCCAATATCCGGGCGATCTTTCAGGATGCGCGTGCCGCGCATGTTCAAGTCATTTGCTTTCCGGAACTCTGTGTCACCGGCTACGGCTGCGAAGATATGTTTCTCTCCGAAGGGGTCCGCAGGCGGGCGCTCGATCTGCTTTGGAGTCTCATTCCCGAATCAAAGGGGATGGTCTGCGCGATCGGCATACCGCTCGACGTCGGAGGCGAGATCTTTAACACCTCGGCCTTTCTCGCCGACGGAAAGCTGCTCGGCTTTGCGGCGAAACATCATCTTGCAAAGGTGGGGGTCTATTACGAGCCGCGCTGGTACTCCGCTTGGCAGGTCGGACGGGTGGAAAAGTGCCTGATTCACGGCGAGACGTTTCCGGTTGGAGATCTGATCTTCGAGGTTGACGGCGTCAGCTTTGGTTTCGAGATCTGTGAGGATGCTTGGGTCGAAAATCGGTTCGGATGCGAGCTCGATCGCTACGGGGTCGATATCCTCCTCAATCCGAGCGCGAGCCACTTTGCTTTCGGGAAAAATAAGATCCGGCTGGAGCTCGCGGCCGAAGGCTCGAAGCAATTCAAATGCGTCTATATCTATGCCAATCACCTCGGCAACGACGCCGGGCGGTTAGTGTACGACGGCGCCCGAATCGTTGCGCAAGCGGGGAAGATACTCGTTGACGCGCCGCTCCTGAGCTTCGCTCCCTGGGAGCTCAGCACTGTCGACTTGGAGATTCCACCCAAGCAGAAGATCCGGAACGGTGCGGCAAACATTCTTTCGGCCTTTCAATTCAACGAACCGGCTTCACCAGCGCCTTCACCCGGAGCTGCGCCTCCAATCGCCGGGCCGATGCCGAAGGATGAAGAGTTCTTCCGCGCCGTCTCTTTGGGATTGTTCGACTATCTGCGTAAAAGCCGATCGAAAGGATTTGTTGTTTCGTTGAGCGGCGGTGTCGATTCGGCGACCGTCGCGATTCTGAGTGCCGCTGCGCTCCGGCTTCCCGCTTTGGAGCGCGGCTTAGCCGAAACGAAATTCCGGCTGAGCTATTGGGGAGAGATTCAAGCTGCGGCGAGTATCGATGAGCTCATCCCGAAAGCGCTCACCTGTGTTTATCAGGGCACGGAGAACAGCGGTCCAATCACTCGCCAAGCCGCGGCAGCGGTGGCAAAGGCGCTCGGAGCAAATTTCCTGCAGTTTGATCTCTCGGCGCTTGTCGCCGGGTATCTTGCACTGTTGAAGCAGGAACCGGAGGCAGTCCGCGCTGCCGGTCTACCGGGAAAGCTCAGTTGGGATCGAGACGATGTCTCGCTTCAGAACATCCAAGCGCGTACTCGTGGACCCGGCGTCTGGCTTATTGCGAATATTAAGAACGCGCTGTTGCTGGCGACGAGCAATCGATCCGAGGCTTCGGTCGGATACACGACGATGGACGGCGACACTTGCGGCGGGCTGAGCCCGATTGGCGGTGTCGATAAAGCGTTCCTGCGGGATTGGCTCGTCTGGATGGAGAAGACCGGTCCCCGGGAGTGGCGAAATATTCCGGAGCTCTCACTCGTCAATGCGCAAGCGCCAACCGCAGAGCTTCGTCCGGCAGGAAACGCGCAAACGGATGAGAACGACCTGATGCCCTATCGTGTATTGGATTTCATCGAACGGTTGGCCGTCGGTGAGCGGGTGATGCCGAAAGAGATTGTCCAGCGGGTCGTCGAGCGATTTCCCGAGCACGATCGGCCGCAGCTTGTCACTTGGATCAAAAGGTTTCACCGCCTCTGGTCACAGAATCAGTGGAAACGTGAGCGCTATGCGCCCTCATTTCATCTCGACGATGAGAGTGTTGATCCGAAGAGCTGGTGCCGGTTCCCGATCCTCTCCGGGGGTTACGCAGTTGAGCTGAAGGAGCTTGACGAATGCTGACTGGAAAGCGGGCGCTGTGGCTTCTGCCGCTGCTAATCTTCGTTGCGCACGCAGTGAATCTCGCTGCGCCTTTCAGTACCCACGGCGAGGCGCGTGAAGCCGTCGTCGTCAAGAACATGTTGGAGCAGGAAAATTATATTCTGCCGCTGCGGAACAACACCGAGATCCCATCAAAGCCTCCGCTCTTTCATTGGGGAGGTCTGCTTGCGTCGAAGCTCTCGGGGGGACTTTCGGAGTTCAATATCCGGTTACCTTCGGCGGTGTTCGCATTCTTGGCGCTTGTCGCTCTCGGGGCGGCTGTTTCGAGACGGGATTCGCAGCCGGCCGCGATCTTGAGCATCTTTATCTGCGCAACGGCGTTTGAATGGTTTCGAAGCTCGGAGCTCGCCCGTGTCGATATGGTCTTCGCCGCTTGCGTCTCGATCGCACTGTGGGAGCTTTACGAGATGGTAAACGGAGAACGGAGCCCGCTCCGGTATCTGTTTATTTTAATTTTGCTCGTAGGAGCGACGCTCGCGAAAGGCCCGGCCGGCTTGATCATCCCGCTGGCGATCATCGGACTGTATCTTCTCCCAAGGCTTTTGCGGCGGGAGCTTCCCTTTAACCTTGTATTCTCGCTCGGCTCACTTGCCGTTCTCGCCGCGGTCGTCGCCGGACAATGGTACGCCGCCGCTTACCTCCAGCAGGGCGATGCTTTTCTCGACACCCAGCTGCTCAAGGAGAACGTCGCTCGACTCGCGGGCACACCGGGATATGAGGTGGGTCACGAGAAGCCGTTCTACTTCGCACCGATAGAGCTTCTGCTCGCATTTCTGCCGTGGAGCCTCGCGCTTCCGCTCGTAATCCGCGATCTGTGGCGAAATCGAAAGGAGCTGCCGAGGGAGGGCGGGCTGAGATGGTTAGCGGTCTGCGCCACCGCCGTGTTTCTGCTTGTCTGCGCCGTCGCCGTCAGCAAACGCCCGGTCTATTTTCTCCCGCTCTTGCCGCTGCTTTCCTATCTGACCGCAGTCGAGATGATGCGGTTGGAATGGCGGAGGAAGCTCGTTTGGCGGTTCGGAGCAGCGATAGTGGGTCTGCTCTTCATCGCCGGGGTCACCGGGATCTCGGCCAAGCTGCGAAGTCTGAACAGCCCCGCTCCCTTTCTGAAGCAGCTTCAGTCCAAGGTGCCGGCTGGCTCGCCGCTCGTCCAGCTAGGGAAGGACTTCTTTCCGTTGCTTTACTACTTCCCCGGTAATATTCCCGTCGTTCCGGCCTCCGCAGACATTCCGGCCGGAGGCTTCGGCATAACGAGCGAGCGGAATCTGGAGCTGTGCGCGGAATGCGAAGTAGTTGCTCGCTCAGAAAACAAGCCCGATAACGGGAAAAGCGCGCTCATCCTGGTTCGCCACAGGTAGCCTCCGCTATTGAAGTTCGGCCAAATCTTCGTAATCGTTCACGGTAACGATGAACTAGCGAAGAGTTTCCCAAGCGTTTTCGGAATTCTTCTCGGAGAAGTTTTGGGTACTTTTCTTGTCGTCCCCTGATCGGGGACGGCAGATCTTGTGAACGCTTAGTTATCTCCACCCCTTGTTTTGCTCCGCAAAACCGCCCCCTGAGGGGGCTGGAGAATATCCGGATGTGCGCTCTATTGTTCATCGGCGGGAACGCTTATTATACTTCGAACTTTTCGCTCAACCGCCGGAGGACACTATGGGTGCAGTAAAAGATTTCATCCGTTCGAACTATCGCCATTTCAATGCGGCCACTCTCGTCGATGCCGCCGAGGCTTACGTTAAGCATCTCGACAACGGCGGAAAGATGATGATCACGGTCGCCGGTGCCATGAGCACGGCGGAGCTTGGCGTCTCGCTGGCAGAGATGATCCGGCGGGACAAGGTTCATGCCATTACCTGCACCGGGAACAATCTCGAAGAGGACATCTACAATCTCGTCGCCCATGAGTTCTTTGAGCGAGTGCCAAACTACCGCGAGCTTACCGCCGATCAGGAGGTTGCACTTCGTGATCGCGGCTTGAACCGGGTAACCGATACCTGCATCCCCGAAGAGGAAGCGATTCGCAGAATCGAAGACCACCTCATCGATATCTGGAAAGAAGCGGACATGAAGGGGGAGAAACTCTACCCCTACGAGATGTTCTATAAGCTTATCCGCGGCGGAAAGCTGAAAGAGAAATATCAGATCGATCCGAAGGATTCCTGGCTCGTTGCGGCGAGCGAGAAGAACCTCCCGATTTGGACACCGGGCTGGGAAGATTCCACCTGCGGTAACATCTTCGCTGCGCACGTGATCGCGAAGGACATCTCCACACCGCATGTGATTCGCAGCGGCATCGAGCAGATGCAGAAGCTCGCCGCTTGGTACACCGACGTCAGTAAGAAGCACTCGATTGGGTTCTTCCAGATCGCCGGCGGAATCGCAGGCGACTTCCCGATCTGTGTCGTTCCAATGCTGCGCCAGGATATGGAGATAGATGTTCCGTACTGGGGGTACTTCTGTCAGATCTCGGACAGCACAACCTCTTACGGCTCCTACAGCGGCGCAGTTCCGACTGAGAAGATCACCTGGCACAAGCTCGATAAGCACACACCGCGCTTTGTCATCGAGTCGGATGCCACCATCGTAGCACCGCTGGTATTCGCTTACGTGCTCGAGAAGTAGCCGGGCGTAAAACGGCCTTAAAAGAGGAACCGATCCTCTTTTGGGCATGTTCCACGCTTGAAGCCGATTCCGCGGCCATCGGGCACAAGGTGCGAAAGAATCTTGTGAATCACCTCCACCTCGTTCGGCACCGAGAGCGCTTCGGCTATCGCCATTGCCGTGTGCTCTCCTTTGAAGCCCTTCTTTAGGAGCAGATGTTGCAGTTCTACAACGCGCTCCGCCGCCTTCTTTCCGGCTTCAACGCCGGGTTGATGATAGGCGTTCACATTGACGAGAGTGGCGTAGAATCCGACCGCGCGTTCATAGAGTGCGATCAACGCTCCGACGGTTTCCGGAGTCAGTTTTTCGAAGGTGATTGTGATTGAATCGCGTCCCTTCTCGTAGAGCGCGGTGCGCGTGCCCTGGAGGAAGCCGTGAAGATAGTCGCCCGAAGTAATCGACTCTTTCACCTCAAGCAGCTTCTCCGGCCGGGAGCCTTCGGTAAAGTCACTGAGCACCTCGATGAAGGTCGCGAAAAAGTTGTTCACCCCATCTCGCAGCTGCTGAACATACGCGTGCTGATCGGTTGAGCCCTTATTGCCGTAGACCGCGATGCCTTGGTTCACGACCTTTCCCGTAAGGTCATGCTCCTTGCCGAGTGACTCCATCACGAGCTGTTGCAGATACTTGCTCATCAGCACGAGCCGATCCTTATACGGCAGGATCACCATATCCTTCTTCCCTTTGCCCTCTCCGGCGAAGAACCACATGAGAGCGAGAAGTGCCGCAGGATTATTGGCGGCTGTCTTCGATCGGGTGAGAACATCCATCTTTCGTGCGCCTTCGAGAATCTCGCGGAACGGGATCCCTTCGAGGGCTGCAGGCAGGAGACCCACGGCCGAGAAGAGCGAGTTCCGGCCGCCGACCCAGTCCCAGAGGTGAAAGATCTGCAGCCACTTCTTCTCTTGAGCGAACTTCTCAAGGTTGCTTCCCGGAACCGTGATGACAACGGTGTGACGGGCGAAATCGAGCCCCGCTTGCTGGAATACCTTCTCGGCCTCCAGCATTCCGTTCCGCGTCTCAACAGTTCCTCCGGATTTTGAGATGACCACGACCAGAGTCGTCGAGAGATCGATCGAGCGGAACACCCGCTGCATCCCGTCGGGATCGGTGTTGTCGAGAAACGCGAGCTTCAGCCCGCTCGTTCCCCGGTAGAGATCCCCAAGCGCCTCTGAGACAAGCTGCGGTCCAAGGGCCGAGCCGCCGATGCCGGCGATGATCAGGTGCTGAAACTTCTTCCCTTGTGACGGCGCGACCGATCCTTTCACGACATTCGCCGCGAAGTCTTCGACCTGCTTGATGACAGCCTCAATCTGCGATCGAATCTCCGGTGTCGGAGCGAGCTCCGGGGATCGCAGCCAGTAGTGGCCGACCATGCGCTTCTCGTCAGGATTCGCGACTGTTCCGGACTCAAGCGCATCCATTGCCAGAAATGCTTTCTGAACCGGTAGCGCCATCTCGGATAGGAAGGCTTCAGGGAATCTCATCCGGCTGATGTCGAGGCCCATGCTGACATCGGGATAGTAGCGATAGTGGTCGTTAAAGCGGTTCCAGAGCGCGAGTTGATCGGACATAAGTTTTTTCTGCTGCGGGGCTTTTGCCGTTACGGCGTCTATTTCTGCTTCACGAACTCGTTCACAGCTTCGACAACCATTGATTGGGTGAGAATAGTGGGAAGGACCTTCTTTCGTCCATTAGGACCGGCGATGACGTAGAGCGGGACTCCATGAGCACCGTAACGCTCGAGCGAGTCCGTGATCATCTTCGAGCCGTCCGTCCAATCGGCCTTGAGCTGGGAGATCTGCAGATCGGCAAACAGCCGCTCCACTGTCGGCGTATTCAGCACAAAACGCTCGTTGAATTTGCAGCTGATGCACCAATCAGCGGTGAAATCGATGAAGACAACTTTTCCCTCCGCGGTCAGCCGTTCGGTAAGCTCCGGCGTGTAGGGGGTCCAGGAATCAGTCGCCGCGCGAGTGATTCGCTCCACGGGCATGCGGTTCTCAAGAATTTTCGGCGCGGCTTTTGCGAACGAGAGCACGATGAGCAGCACCGGCAACAATGTCGATAGCCGCGAATGATGCTCAAAGAAGGACAGCCCGCTGAGCGGCCTTCGCAACCAGAGCAAGAACGTCATCCAGACACAGAGTCCGAGAGTGAGGATGGAGCTACCGGGAAGCAACGACTCCAGTACGAACAGGAGCCAGACGAGCGTTCCGAGAAGGAAGAACCCCATCAGCTCTTTCAGCCGCACCATCCAGTTCCCCGGCCTCGGAATGAGCGCGGCGAACGCCGGAACGAGCGCCACCAAGATATACGGCGCCGCAAGACCGCGTCCGATGGAGAGAAACACGATCACTGAAACCGCCGGCGGCTGAGCGAACGCGAACGCAAGAGCGGTGCCGAGAAACGGCGCTGTGCACGGCGTCGAAAGCAATGTGACGAGGACCCCCTCACCGAAGCTCTTAATCGCAGGGTGCGCCGATTTACTCACGACCTGGTCAAGCTTCCCTGCTCCCGGGACTGTCACGAAATAAAGATCGAAAAAGCCGAGTGCGAAGAACAGCACGACAAGGGCCAGTGAGAGCACAAAGCCGGGGTGCTGAAACTGAAATCCCCAGCCGACATTCATCCCGACATTCCGGAGCGCGGAGACAAAAATTGCGAGCACGATGAACGTCGCTTCGATGCCGCAGAGATAGGAGATCGCCTTTTTGAGCCGCTCACGTTTCGGCAGATCCCGGTTCAACGAAAGGCTCATGACCTTCAACGAAAGCACCGGAAGCACGCAGGGCATCAGGTTCAGAATCATTCCGGCAAAAAGTCCGGCAAGAACAGCGATCAGAAAAGAGGAGGGCTCGGCCGGAGCGCTCTCGCTCACCTTTGGCGGGGCTCTTCCGTGGCGAATCTCTCTGTAGGTTAACGGCAGTCCTTCGACTTGGCCGGTGACCTTCGGCAATTTCTCGATCTCTGCCTTCGAAAACTTAAACTCCCAATCAAGGCTCTGGGTGAACGGCAACCCCGTCAGCTCCTTCGCGAGTGTGACGATCCCGGTCGCTGAGATGGTGTCCATCTGCTCGCCGCCCCGCTGAGCGAGCGGGAAGAGAATTTGCGTATAGCTCTCGGTCAAGCTCAGCTTGGGAACTCCAAACACAATCCGCGGCACTTCACGCGGAAAGGCTTGAATCAGCTCGGCGATCTGCGCCGCGGCAACCTGCGGGAGGCCGGAGACTCTGACTTCGAGGCTCGGGACCTCGCCTGCCATGAGCGCTGTCGCAACGGCGACCGGTAGGTCCCGCGAGTTCGCGCGGGGCACGGTCAGTGCTGTTGAACGGAATAGCTCGGCTGAATCGGAGCCTGCGAGCGGCTGCTCGTCACTGATCGGAATCGTGAGCGTCAGCTCCTTTGATCCCGGAACGCAGATCTCTTTGCACACGAGCCAAGACGCAGACGCCCTGATTGTCAACGGCGCGAGCTGCTTCGAGACTACCGGCGGGTTGAAGACCTCCTCCGCAAGAAGCAGCGTACCCTCGTATCCGTAGGTGATGATCTCGCCGCGCTCGATGAACTTCGCTGGGGCGGGATATTCGACCGGTCCCTCCCGCCACCCTTCGGGCAAAGTGAAATCGACCTGCGTTGCCTGACCGGCTTCGCCACTGTTTTCCCAATAGATGTGCCAGCCCTCTTCGACATGCATTTTGACGCCAATCTTTCCGACTGGACGCTGATCGCTATCGGAGGGCTGAAACGAATTCCGGTCGGCGACCAGCTCAACCTGGACCCGCCGGTTTCCCTCCTCGAAAGGGGAGGCGCCCTGCGCCGAAGCCACACCGCACACCGTGAGGAGAAGGCAGAAAATAATCGGGAGCCGATAGAGGGTCATGGGGTCCCTATGGTAGCGGGAGGGTAACCGTTCACGCTTTTTGTCGATCTCTTCGTTGCGGAAGATTGCGAAAAGCCTCGACCTCGACAAAAAATCGCGTCCGTTACCAAAGATAAACAGCATTTTATCCAAGCCGTTAACGCTGACGAGAATTGCGGCTATTTGCCTAGGCCCCAGCTCGCTCGGAAGAAGTCGCGATTGAGCTCGGAGATGAATTTCGCGCTGATCTCCTTCGGGCAGACCGCTTCGCACTCGTATTGATTCGTGCAGTTGCCGAACCCCTCTTTATCCATCTGCTCGACCATCTTCAAAACCCGGCGGTGCCGCTCGGGCTGACCTTGAGGCAAATGGGCCAGGTGGGCGACTTTCGCCGCGACAAACAACATCGCCGAGCCGTTCTTGCAGGACGCCGCACAAGCGCCGCATCCGATGCACTGAGCGGCATCCATAGCGATCTCCGATTCCTCTTTCGGAACGAGAATCGAGTTTCCGTCCACCGCGCTTCCGGTGTTCACCGAGACGAATCCGCCTGCTTCGATGATCCGATCAAAAGCGCTACGGTCTGTTACGAGATCCTTCACGATCGGAAAACTCTTCACGCGCCAAGGCTCGACGGTGATCGTCTCTCCGTTGACAAAGCTGCGCATGTAAAGCTGACAGGTCGTGCAGCCCTTCCCCGGTCCATGCGCCAGGCCATTAATCGTCATCGAGCACGAGCCGCAGATCCCCTCCAAACAGTCCGCATAATAGGCGATCGGTTCCTCGCCTTTTGCTTCCAGCTCGGCGTTGACGATGTCGAGCATTTCAATGAAGGACATATCCGCACTGACATTCGTGGTGCGGTAGGTTTTCAGCTCGCCACGAGCATTCTGATTCGCCTGTCGCCAAACCTGGAGCGTAAAGTCCATCGAACCCTCTATTTGTAACTTCTTTCCTGCAGCTTGATATTCTCAAACTCGAGCGGCTCTTTATGGAGCTTCGGCTCTGAACCGTTCCCATATTCCCAAACGGCAGCATAGCAATACTCGGCATCGTTGCGTTTCGCCTCGCCCTCGGCCGTTTGATATTCCTCGCGGAAATGTCCGCCGCAAGATTCTTTTCGATGCAGCGCGTCGCGGCACATCAGATCGGCGAGATCGAAGAAATCAGCGACACGCCCGGCTTTTTCAAGGCTTGCATTCAGATCGTTGCCCGATCCGGGCACGCTGACATCGTTCCAAAACTCTTCGCGCAACGCGGCTATCTTTCCGATCGCATCTCTGAGCCCCTGATCGCTCCGGGCCATGCCGCAGTGATCCCACATGATTATTCCGAGCCGGCGGTGAAACTCGTCGACCGGACGCTTCCCCCGGATTCCGAGAAACCGATCGGTCAGTGCAGTCGCGGCAGCGGCGGCCTCCTGAAACGCCGGCGTGCTGTCGCTCACCGCCTCGAGCTTCTTCGAGGCAAAGTAATGTCCGAGCGTGTAAGGCAGAATGAAATATCCATCCGCGAGTCCTTGCATCAAGGCGCTCGCACCGAGCCGGTTCGCGCCGTGATCGGAGAAGTTCGCCTCCCCGCAGATAAAGAGTCCGGGGATCGTGCTCATCAGATTGTAATCAACCCAGAGGCCGCCCATCGTATAGTGCGGCGCCGGATAAATTCTCATCGGCACCTTGTACGGGTCCTCGCCGGTAATCGACTGATACATGTCGAAGAGATTTCCGTAGCGCTGATGGACAACCTCGTCGCCGAAGCGTTGAATTGCATCCCGGAAGTCCAAGTAAACTCCCCGCCCGGTCGGGCCGACGCCCCGTCCTTCGTCGCAGACCTCTTTCGCCGCTCGTGACGAGATGTCCCGCGGCGCCAGGTTTCCGTAGCTCGGATACTTCCGCTCGAGATAATAGTCCCGATCGGTATCCGGAATTGAAGCCGGGTCTCGCTTGTCGCCCGGTTGTTTCGGAACCCAGATCCGGCCATCGTTCCGGAGCGACTCTGACATCAGCGTGAGTTTCGCCTGATGCTCGCCGCTCTGCGGGATCGAGGTCGGATGGATCTGGGTGTAGCAGGCGTTTGCAAAACCGGCGCCCTTCTTCCAGGCCCGGATGATCGCCGTTGCGTTACAGCCCTTCGCATTCGTCGAAAGATAAAAAACGTTCGAATAGCCGCCGGTCGCCAGAATCACGGCGTCCCCGGTGTGAGTCTCAATCGCACCGGTTCGCAGATCACGCGTCACGATTCCGCGCGCCGCTCCGTTGACCAGAACAACGTCGACCATCTCTTTCCAAGTGTGCATCTGCACACTGTTCAAACCGATCTGCCTGCTGAGAGAGGAGTACGCCCCGAGCAACAGCTGTTGTCCGGTTTGTCCCCGCGCGTAAAACGTTCGTGACACCTGAACTCCGCCGAACGAACGGTTTGAAAGAGTGCCGCCGTATTCGCGCGCAAAGGGCACGCCCTGGGCAACACACTGGTCGATGATGTTCACGCTCTCTTCGGCGAGGCGATAGACGTTCGCTTCCCGCGCGCGGAAGTCTCCGCCTTTTATAGTGTCGTGGAAGAGCCGCTGAACTGAGTCACCATCATTCTGATAGTTCTTAGCGGCGTTAATCCCCCCCTGCGCCGCAATGCTGTGAGCCCGGCGCGACGAATCGTGAAAGGTGAACGCTTGGACCTGGTAGCCAAGCTCCGCCAGAGTTGCCGCGGCGGAGGCGCCTGCGAGGCCCGTTCCGACAACGATGACTTTAAACTTCCGCTTATTTGCGGGGCTGACGACCTTGATCTCCCCTTTGTGCTTCGCCCACTTCTGCTCGAGCGGTCCCGAGGGAATTTTCGAATCGAGATTCATAGCTACTTCACCAGCCCTACGAGGACAGCGAGAGGAATCGAGATGTAACCGAGCAAAATCAGACCCGAGAGGCCGGGACCGAGAGCGTCGACAATCGCGCGATTGCGTGAGGTGCGAAATCCAAGTGTCTGAAACACGCTCGAGATTCCGTGGCTCAGATGCGACCAAAGAAAGCACATTGAAATAATATAGGCGATGGAGACCGCCGGGATCTGAAAACTGCGCACCATCATAAGGAATACATCCTGGCGCCCCTGGGAGTCGTGAAGCTGATGCAGTTCCGGAAGAAATACTCCGAGCGTGAAGTGCAGCACGTGCCCAATCACATAAAAAAGGACGATCGACCCGGTGAGCGCCATGATCCTTGAGGAGACGCTCGCCTCCGCCGTGTTCTCCGCCGCATAGAGTTCAGGGCGCGCGCGGGCATTCTCCCACTTAAGTCTCAGCGCCACCGTTAGATGGATGACAAAAGCTGCGAGGAGACCGATTCGCGCAATCCAAAGCGGAAGAGGGATGCTCTTCAGAAGCGCCGCATAATCATTCAATGCCTTCTGGCCGAGGAAGATCTGCAGATTGCCGAGGAGATGCGCGACCACAAAAACGATCAGCAGGATCCCGGTCACCCCGACCACATATTTTCGCCCAATCGAGGACCGCCAAAATTGATTCACTTTCTCCTCATCCCCTAATCAGCGGGAACCGGCCAGTCTTCTCTGTCCGATAACATATTGAAAAAACTCTCACAGCTGACGCCGAGCGGCAACCGGACCCGTTAGACTCTTCTTCAACCGATCTGAGCTTCCCGAGAGCGAAATTCGCCAGACTCGAGCCATTGAGGCACTTACTGCAGCATCCATGGGTCCGATGAAAAGAATTTTTCTCATATCCGCCGTTCTCCTGGCTCTCCTCGGCCGCACCGCCACCGCCGAAGAGACCCCCGTCCAGGATATCCGGATCGGTGCAGTTCTCCATCTCACCGGCGAGCTCTCAATGCAGAGCAACGCCTTCCGGGAGGGGATCGAGCTGGGGATGGCCGATGCGGTAGCGGCGGGCGTGCCGCTGAAGCTCATTCTGGAAGATGGTCAGAACAACCCAAAAGCTTCGCATTCGGCAGGAGTGAAGCTGCTGCAAGATAAGATCTCAGTTGCGATCCTCTCGTCATACATCGACGTGATGAGCAGCGGTAAATATCTCGAGCAACGCGGCATCCCTTCCGTTTGCCTGTGGGACTCAAGTCCCGAGATCGATGCCGCAGGAAAGATGATTTTCGCCATCGGTCCGTGGACACCGAGCGGTGGCGAGGCACCGGCGAAGTTCGCTGCCGGAAAGCTCAAAGCAAAGAGCGCTGTCATTCTGAGAAATTCTGACGCCTGGTCGCAAGCTGTTGCGGACGCCTTTCGAAAGCAGTTTGAGCTGGATGGCGGGAAGATCTTCGACGACGCCACCATCTGGCCGGAGGAGGCCGATTTCCGCGCCGTCATTTCGAAA
>CAYOAK010000055.1:0-18152 GCA_964401925.1 uncultured Bdellovibrionales bacterium
CTGATTCACGCGAAGTTGATCTTCGGAGATTGACATCATCCGCACATGGAATTTCTTGAACGCAGAGACGGCGGCGGCGTCACAATAGACGCTAATGAAGCGCTTAAAGCGTGAGGAAATATCCGTCCGGTCCTTGAAATTCGTAATGTCGTGGTTAGCAGCGTCCCACTGACCGTTCAGGAATCCCGGCTGCACGCCCATCATGATGAACATGTTGTTAATGTCATCACCGGTGAGCAGCCGGCCCATCGAAGCTTGCACCCACAATTCACGGAATGTCTGAGTCGGCGTGCCGGTCGGCGGCCATTCAGTGAGAATTTGTTTTATAGCCGGGCAGATCCCTTCTTTGACGGCGACTCCAGTGAGGCCGCAAGCCGTTCCAATCGTGGCATTCCGGTTACAAGCCCGCGCGGCCAAACCGTCGCGGAAGAGCGAGATTTTGTCTGAGACGCTGTACTCAGGGAACCGGAACTCAATCTTCGAATCCTCGCAGGTCGGGGAGTCGTAGTTCTTGCCATTGGTATTCGGCTGATAGGGGAACTCATCACATTTCGCGAATACGACATCACCATACATCGAACGGAAGTTTCGAATGACCGCATCGTATGATTCACGTTGTTCTGTCGGAATTTGCGCCACGGCAGTGGGGCCTTCGAAACCGTGAAACAGACGCGCAACCAGGCTTGTATTCGCACCTTCGTTCGTTCCGTTTGCACCCATTTCCGTCCCCTGACGGACAGAGTAGTTGATGCCGGCTACGGTTTCGGCGCAGCAAACGCAGTAGTCATAAACGCCGCCGTCACCGACTTTTCCGGTGTGCGGAAGCAGTCTCGTGCACTGGCCGCAGATCTGTCCTTCCCGGGGAAGGTTGATTCGGCCGGTGCGTGTAAACGCAGCGTGACCGTACTGAAGGCATGCTTCTACTTTTTCATCGATATCTTTGTAGAGAAGTGCACGCTCAGGATTTGCGAGCTTATTCGAGGTCCAGTTCAGCTGCTTGAGTAATTGATTCGTCACATGTGAATCGACTTGCTCTTGAGTGGTGGCAAGCCCGGCGGCAACAGTCTTATCGAGGTAGCTCAACGTCAGAACTGCGATTCCTCTCAAAGATTTGAAAAGGTCAAGGTGGTCATCCCGGCGTTCGATATCCTCTGCGATATCGAGCTGCATCTTGTGTATCGGCTGATAGACCGTCATTGTCGCACGGCTAATCTCATCATCGACGCCGAGATTAAAGACTTTCAAGCTGCGATTTCGCTTCTCATCCGAGCCGTCCACTCCGCCGCGAGTAAACTCGCTCTCGACTGTTTCAGTATAGAAGGCTGCGCGCGGGAAGATCCGGCGGCGTCCGTCGATCATTCCATCGAAGAGAATCGGGCTCCGATCGTAACCCTTGTAGAGCTGAGACCAGCCGCGAAACATCTCAATCGCGGTGCTCTGGGGGCGGGAGTTCTGCGTTGTGCCCGGAGTGTCGACTGCTTCCGAACCGGTCCCGTTCGCGATCTCTTGGGTCGGAGCGGAAAGGGCCGAACCCGGAACGAGGAGAAGTGCGATCGCAAGCGCAATCGACCGGAGGCTGACGCTCAGCGAATGTTTAGAACTTCTGCAGTGCTTCACGACTACCCAGCTTAACGGTTACATTACTAGCGGTTATTACGGATCCGCCGCGGAGGGTCTCTTCTCTTTTCTCCGCGCCGATTTTGACGCTTTTAAGCTTCTGAGCCGCCTGATTCAGCTCGATTGACTCACCCTGAGCCTTGCGGACGACCTCATACATGCTCTTAAAGCTCTGTTGGCCCGTCTTCAGATAAGCTGCCGGAGAGTTCGGAGTGACGACGACAACCGCCGGGACGAACGTAACGTTGAGCGTTTTTGCGACTGAGGATCCGTCCAGGATCGGAAGGGTCAGACCTGTGTAGTCGCGGTAGGAGCGGATCCAAGCTTTCTCCTGAGTGCCGAGTGTCAGGGCGACCATCTTGATCCGGGGATCGGTCTTCGTGAAGCGCCATAAGCGCTCGACATCTGCCGACATCTTCCGAGCGTGGCTCGAATTGAGCGTAAAGAAGTAATAGACCTCAACTTCGCCTTTCGGGTCGCTCGCGATCCGGCGGAGCGCATCTTCCTGAGTGGTCTTAAAAGGGCTGCCCGAATCGGATCGAGCCTGAGCCATCTGGTAATCGAGGAATTGCTCTACTCCGTTCCAGTCTTCTTCGTTGATCTTGCCCTCTTCGATCAGCGCGTCCCCGATCAGGCGGGTGATATCCTTCACCGCGAAAGTAAGGTCTGAGAGGTAGCGTACGAACTGCTTTGCGTAGGCTTTTGCCATTCCGGCATCGCCGCGGAAGTATGAGTCTGCGAGGCCGATAAACGGGCCCGGCGCTTCAGGATTAATTCGCATGGCTGCCCGGCTGTCCGGAGCCATCAGATGCGCCTGAGGATCCGCGGACATCATCACCGGTGCGGGCATCGATTGCTGCGAGAGCGGCACTTCTGCCTTGGCCGGAGCTTCCTGCTTTGCTTTCGGTGGGGAGAACAGCGGTGCAAGTTCGTCGGCGTTCGCGCTCGGCGTAACGAGGAGCGTGCCGGCGACGAGCAGTGCCGTATTCTGAATGACTTTTGCTTTGTGTTGAATCTTCGAAAACACCTTAAACCTCAAAGTC
The DNA here is from genome assembly GCA_964401925.1 of uncultured Bdellovibrionales bacterium. Lineage (GTDB taxonomy): Bacteria > Bdellovibrionota_C > UBA2361 > SZUA-149 > JADYYL01 > CAYOAK01. Next base: position 2,661 of record CAYOAK010000055.1, read on the forward strand.
TCCGTTTCGCCCCTTAGCGAGCAGTAACCATGTATTTCCGCTCACTGAGATCGTTATTGAACAGATTCGATCAGCCGTGACCTCTAGGATTTCGCCGGAATATCTCGTCTAACCCCCTATTTTTATTATGTGTTTTAAAGGCAACGCCGCACCTTAAGACCCGAATAACGGTCCTTAGAATGCTCGTCCCTTTAAGGGTGGGAGCTCATATCGAAGACGAGGGCCTATGGCCGTATGCAGCGCTGATCCCGGCAAGGTGATCAACCAAAAGATTATCGACGCGGATCCCTCCGGCGCCGCGGAGTTTGATCGGGCGAGCAAAGCCTTTCGCGCAGCGAACGCCGTCGGACTCATTTCGCAAGAAGATCTCAATAAGTTGCTCGGTGAGATGGCAGCGAAAGGCTGCGTCGCTCCCGCTGCCGAACGCACCTCACCATATGAGCGCACAACCCGGCAGGCTGTGAATCAGCTCCGCGCTGCCGGTGCAACTTTCGAACTGCTCGTTAAGCAGTACAATGAGCTGACGTCCGACGAGTATAAGAAGGCCGTGAAAGATGCGGTCGACACTGGGATGAAGAAGGCAATGACCGCCTATGGTGACGGGAAAGGCTCGACACAGCTCGGACAAGTGGTGGCTGAAGAGGTCGGCGGAATAGCTCGGATCTGCACTCGCTACTATATCGCCGAAGGATCGAAGCCGACGAAAGACCTCGATACGATTATCGAAGCGACAAAGCCAACCTCCACTTCAGAGCTCAAAGCTGCTGCTAAGGAGCTTGAAGGCAAACGGACGCAGGAAAAGGCTCAGGCTCCAGTAGAGCTGAAAGATCGGAATGGGAAGGTTGTCCGCACACTGGACACCGCGAAGGAGCCGGAAACAGCTGTTCTCGTTAAAGCGATTAACGAGACCACCGCAACCTGGCTGCAACTTTCGTTCGACGAGAAATCGGATACGCTTACACTCTCACGGAAGAACGGGAATAATGTGCGGAACTTCGCGCAGATAAAGGGCATCCACGACGTGATGGAGAACACCGCTCCTGAGAATCGCGCAGAAGCTCTGAAGAAAATCGCGGATCAGTATATCGACGCGATGAAGAAAGAATCCGCGCGCCGTTAACCTGCGGACGCCGATTGCATCGACTGTGTGCTCTCGGCTCGAGGAACGGTAAGGACGAATCGGCTTCCGCTCCTCGCGTCGCTCTCCACCCAAACCTTTCCGCCATGCAGCATCGCGACATGCTTGACGATCGCGAGCCCTAGGCCCGTGCCTCCGACTTTTCGATCCCGCCCTTTGTCCACGCGATAAAATCGCTCGAAGATGCGCGTTTGATGCTCCTTTGCGATGCCCGGCCCGGAGTCTCTGACGGAAAGTGTGATCTCGTCTCCCCCTCCTTCGACCTCCACCCGGACGAAAGAGTTCTCCGGGCTATACTTCAGTGCATTGTCCAGGAGGTTCATCAGTGCCTGTTCGATCAAGCGTCGATTGACGGTCGAAGTGACGCGCCCCGTCGCGATCAACGTGATCGCAACCCCTCTGCGCCGCGCCTGGGGTTGGAGCATCCGAATGACCGACTGCGCCAGAACCGCCAAATTCAGCTCTTCCGTTTCCAGTGCGTCGAGCTCTCCACCCTGTTCAATTTTCGAAAGGATGAGCAGATCATCCACGATTGATTGAAGCCGTTCCGCATGCCGGTGAATAATCTCGAGGAAATGCGATCTCTCCTCCGCCGATTCCGCAGTGCCCGAAAGCAGGGTCTCGACAAACCCACGAATCGCCGTGATCGGTGTTCGAAGCTCATGCGAGACATTCGCCACAAAATCCTTTCGCACCCGCTCAAGACGGCGAAGTCTCGTGATGTCGGAAAAAACAACCACCGCTCCACAGGCCTGATGGCGAACATCGGAGATCTGCGAAGCCTTCAGTTGCAAGGCGATGGGCTTTGCGCCCCCGGCGTCGTATTCGCACTCGACAGGGGTCTCGGAGCTGAGCGCGGCATCCATTGCGCCGATTAATAAACTCGGCAGCTCGCTTCTCTCAAGATTTTGACCTGTGGGGTTTGATTTCAATCCCAGCATTTGCCGCGCCGCTGGATTGAGAAACCAGATCTCTCGTTGATTGTTTACGGCGATGACTCCTTCCGACATGGAGGCAAAGATCGCTTCAGGTGTCTCCTCCATCATGATCCCGTGGCCGGCCAAGCTGCGCTTGCGTGCGAATGTAAAAAACGCTCGCGAGCCATGAATGATCAATCCGCCGCAGAGCAGTCCGACGAGAAATGGAAAAACTTGAGACGCTACGCTCTCTGTCATTACGGCACCGTTCAAGTCACAACTAGCAGACCGGATCCGGGGATGCGAGAGAGCGGGCGAACTCGCGGAGAATATTAATTTTTCGCTAAGGAGAATTTTACCAAAGCTTATCGGGACAGAAGCTGCGATCCGGGTGAAGGAGGCGCAGGAGGTTCTACCGCATGGCTTCGATTTTTTTTCACTGGGCCACCGCATATATGGTTGCGAACTGTGTGGGCAGATTATCGGGAGCTGAGGTGACGGATTCAGAGCTGAGATTTTTCACCGTTGTCGGAGGGCAGGGGCCTGATTTCGACGTGATTGGAAACGGTGTGAATGCGACGCTGAAATGGCTGCTCGGCCGGGAGGAGAACGTCCTGCCAGATGAGCTGATGCATCGCGGAGCGGGGCATTCGAAGCAGATGGTGCTGCCCTGGGCGTTCCTGTTTGAGGCCGCCCGGGCCGCCTGCTTCGGGGTGAATCCTTCGCCGGCATGGCTAATCGCGTTTCTGTTTTTGGGAGTCGTCCACCTCTGTGTCGATCACATCAATGGACCCCTCGGCCAGATGTTGAACTGGCCGCGGAACTCGATTCGCACTCACTCTCGCCATTATCTCATTCCGGACACGGAGATTGTTCGATGTCCGGAGGGAAAGCTGAGGATTTCACGGACATGCATCGCTTTCGGCTATGCATTTGGAGTTGAGCTTTGCTTTCTGCTGCCGATCGGCCTGGTGCTCGGAGTGATGCCGATTATTTTCGCTTTTCCGAGGTCGTCCTAACGGAGGGCGGACAACGGGGAAGCCGATGGTTTTCCCCGGCAGGACTTGCGCCTGCCTTTTTTTATTGAGAGAGGAATGCGAAGTAAATCTGCTGAAGTGCAACTGTCTACGTTGAGTAACAGAATGAGCGGTGAAATCATCCGATGAAGAGCAAAGTAATCATCATCGATGACGAGCCGGATCTCGTGCTCCTTTTGGAGCACACGCTGACGAACGAAGGCTTCGAGGTGCGCTCGGCGTTGAATGGCAGCGAAGGCCTGGATCTGGTTCGTGAATGGTTGCCGCAGGTGGTCATTCTGGACGTAATGCTTCCGCACATCGACGGCTTCGATGTTTGCCGCATTCTGCGGAGCGATGAGCGCACGAAACGCATTCCGATTCTCTTTGTGAGCGCGCTCACCGAAGAGCAAAAAATTCTCACCGCGCTCGATCTTGGCGGAGCTGATTACATTACCAAGCCGTTCAGCCCGCGAGTGCTCGCGGCCAAAGTGAAGAGACTCGTAGAGTCAGAGCTGAGCGGAGACCTAAGTTCCGGCGAAGGGGCGCCCGACGGGGAAGGCATCGTAATTGATCTTGGAAAATTCGACGTTAGATTCCGGAAGCTCTCCCTTGGGCTGACTCGAATGGAGCTGCGAATCGTGGAACTGCTTTGCCGCCATCCCGGAATCGTTTTCAGCCGCGAAAAGATCGTCGAGCTGATTAACGGCGAGGGACATACCGTGACCGATCGATCGATTGATGTGCACATCGCCTCCATCAGAAAAAAGCTCGGTGAGGCGGCATCGTTGATCGAAACTGTGCGCGGAGTCGGCTATCGGATCGACGAGACTTTTCGAGTGAAGTTCGTTGAGCCGAAAGTAAGCTACGCTGACCAGACATTCGGGAAGTGAGCGGTCAGCGCAGGACGACCCGCGCCAGAAAGCGCTCGCGCGTATTCGAAACATCCTCGTGAATGGCCACTCGCGGAAATATCGGAGAGCTCGGATCGATTTTTGATCGCCGCAATGTTCTCAATCCGGCGATATAGCCCTCCCGCAGGAGCTCCGGCCCCATCTCCGGCGAAAACGAGCCGCCGGGAAAGACAAACAATCCGCTGCCCAGAACCGACTGCTCTTGCAGGATTCTTAAACTTTCCCGGAGCTCAAATTCGCGTTCCTCCGGGGTGAGCTCCCGGAAAAGCTGGTGTGAATGGCTGTGACTTCCGAATCTGATGCCTCTTTCTGCCGCATCCCTCACCTCGCTCCAGCTCATAAACTCTCTGCGCGTTGTGCTCCCTTTTGTAATCAGAAAGGTATCGATTGCGCGCTGCCGATCTTCACGTGAAAGCGAGAAGAGGTAGTTCAGAGTGGATTCGAGCTGATTCGATTCACCGGCGCGCTTCAGGGAGTAGGCCACTGAGTCGGTCCAGAAGATCTCATTGCTGTCGATAAACTTTGTGGGAAGATACATGGAGGCAGGCAGTCGAGCCTTTTCAAGGATCGGCAGCGCGTTCTCGTAGTTATCGAGCCAACCGTCGTCGAAGGTCAGCGCAATCGTTCCGTTCGAAAGCGTATCGCCGACAAGCACTCGTTTGACCAGCTCGTCGGCGGAGAGAACTTCACATTCGTTCTTCAAGACCTCGCAGTGCATCGCGAAGGTTTCCGGGCGGACATACATCCCATCCTGAAGGGGGTAGGGAAGAGTCTTCGGATCGATCACGCGGTGATACATCAAGATCCGCCAGGGAGGCTTCCAGAGATAGCGAAGGGCTCCGGTGCGGTAGAGCGTGCTTGAAAGCACAGTCCTCAAGGAGCTTTTAAGATCCATGGGCGCAGCTCAGAAAAGCGGGTCGATCTCGAACTGTCCGAAATACTCCCTCAACGCTGCCGGGAGAGGCTGCACGGAGAAATCTGCTCCGTCACTTTGCACGAAGACCAGCGAGGTGACACCTCGATGAAGCTCTTCGGAACCGCGGTAGAAGCGATACTGAACATCCAGACTCGCGCGTTTTAACGAGGCGCAGGAGAGCTCGACGTTAAAGGGGTCTCCGTAGCGGATCGGTTTCAGAAAGCGCTGACGCGACTCGGACACAGCGAGATGGCACTGCAACTTCACCAGCGTCGCGTAGCTCATCGGTCCGGCGGCGAGAAAGGACTCGCGCGCCATCTCATACACATGAAAATAATTGCCGTGGTAGAGGACTCCGCCTAAGTCGAACTCGCCGAAACGGATATTTGCGGCTTCGTAGCGGAAGACCGCCATCAGAGCTCCCGATCCATATCCCAGTTCTCGAGATACTTAGCGATATAGTTCAAGAACGAGCCGCCTAATGATCCGTCCACCACTCGATGGTCGTAACTCAAGGTAAGATAGACGACGTCACGAATGGCGATAGCGTCGTTCACTACCATCGGGCGCTTCTTGATCGCCCCGACGCCCATGATCGCCAGTTGCGGCTGATTGATAATCGGATAGCCGATAATGCTCCCGAAGGTTCCGGGGTTCGTGACCGTAAAAGTTCCGCCCGACGTATCGTCCGGCTTCAACTTCTTATCCCGAGCCCGGCTGGCGATATCGTTCAAAGCACTCGCGATCCCGAGAAGGCTGAGCTGGTCGGCGCGTTTAATCACGGGAACAATCAATCCCGTTGTCCCAATTGCAACCGCACAGCCGACATTGATATCGCGCTTGAGAACGAGATTCTCCCCATCAACTGACGCATTCACTTTTGGAAACTCAGCCAGAGCTTTCGCAGCAGCTTCAAGGAAGAACGGCGTATAGCTGAGTTTAAAGCCCGCGCGTTGAGTGAAAGTCTTCTGGATCTTCTCACGCCAACGCACGATTCCGGTGAGATCGACCTCATTGACCGTATAAACATGCGGGCTTGTCGCTTTGGAGCGTACCATGTGCTCCGCGATCCGCTTGCGCATATGATCGAAGGGCTCAATCTTTGTGCCGGCCGCGTCATACGTGACACTCGGCGGCGGAGGAGGGGATGCGCTTGGCGCTCCCGCGGGCTTTCCGCTCGATTGGCCGCCTGCCGATCCGCCTGCCTGGGCTTGAACGAAATCGAGAACATCTTGCTTCGTCACGCGGCCCTGAGTGCCCGTGCCGCTGATCGACGCGAGATCCGTAGCACCGAGACCATGTTGGGCGGCGAGATTCTTTACCAGCGGGGAATAGAAGCGATCGTCTCCCGCCGCACCCGGCTTCGATAATTCGACGACTCCAACACCGTACTGCGTTACATCGTCCGCAAGAGGGGACTTCAGCTGAACGGGACCAGCGGAGGTGCTTTTCTTTTGCTGAGGTGGGGAGGCCTGAACCGCAGCAGCAGGCGCGGCGGGTTGTGGCGCCGGGGGAGCACTTGAACTTTCGGCTTGTGCAGGAGCGGCAGGTCGCGCGGGGGCCGGAGCGGACGCGCCCTTCTCCGAGTCGATAATCGCAATGATGCTCTTTACCGGAACTGTCTGCCCGGGTTGCGCGATGATCTCGACAAGATACCCGGAGGCAGGTGCCGGAATCTCGGAGTCAACTTTGTCGGTGGAGATCTCAAGAAGAGTCTCATCCTTATTGACCGCATCACCAACATTCTTCAGCCACTTGAGAACCGTGGCTTCAGCAATCGACTCCCCCATCTGGGGCATCAGCATTTCAACGCGCATTACTCTTCTCTCTCTATTGAGGACGATAAGCCTAGCACTACCGGCGCCTTACGAAAAAGGGCGGTCGTTGGACCAATCACGTGGCCACTTGAAACTCTTTAGCCACCCGATGTGGTGATTGGTCCTTCCTTCACCACCCCCGGTTTTGCGAAGCAAAATCCCGCCCCCTGAAAGGGGGCATCTTGGTAGAGAAGAGCGTTCCACTGGGACCGCGGACGTCCCCGTCCGCTTGCCGGTTTGTGCATTCGAATAGTGATCGCTTAGGGCTTCGTTCCGCTGCTCACCCTTGGAAGCGGACGAGGACGTCCGCGGTCCCAGTGGAGCACTCCACCACCATCCGTTAGTAGTTTACTAGAGCGGAGAGCGCAGCAACGAGGTCTTCGGTTTGCGGCAGAATCGCGTGCTCTAAGGCCGGTGCCTGAGGGATGAACGAATCCTTTGCCGCAACGCGGACCGGCGGTGCATCGAGGTATTCGAATGCCGCTTCCGTTACAAGCGAGACAATTTCAGCGCCGAACCCGACGGTGAGTTGATCTTCATGCGCCACGAGCAGGCGTCCGGTTTTCTTCACACTGATTAAAATCGTTTCGATGTCGAGCGGCTGAATCGTCCGCAAGTCGATGACTTCGACAGATTTCCCCTCGCGCAGGAGCGTCGCCTGCGCGGCAAGGAGCGATTTTTGAACTAACGCCCCGTAGGTCACGATCGTCGCATGCTCACCTTCGCGCACAATCTTGGCTTTTCCGATCGGGATAAGATCCTCCGGCCCGCCGACATGTGCCTTCGCGTAAACTTGGCGGTAAAGACCTTTGTGCTCAAGAAACAGCACCGGGTCCGGTGACCGAATTGCTGACTTGAGCAGTCCCTTCGCGTCTGCCGCATTCGAGGGAAGAATGACGATGAGTCCGGGCGTGTGCGCAAAGAACGATTCAATATTTTGCGAGTGATAGATCGCGCCGCGAATATATCCTCCGATGGCGATGCGGATGACCACTGGGCAACTGAACATCCCATTCGAGCGATAGTTCATCGTGGCAAGCTCGTTTCGGATCTGCATCATCGCGGTCCAGACATAATCACCGAACTGAATTTCGACGACCGGCTTTAATCCAACGAGGGCCATTCCAATCGCCGTGCCGACGATCGAATCTTCAGCGAGCGGGGAGTTAAAAACGCGCTCCTCCCCGAACTTGTCCGTCAGTCCCGCAGTGACAGTGAACACCCCGCCTTTGCCGCCTGCGACATCCTCGCCGAAAACGAGCATCTGCGGGTTACGCTCCATCTCCTCCGAGAGGCCGCGATTGATCGCATCGACGATGAACATCTCATCGCCGTTCTGCGATGCGGGCTCGGTGATGGAGCCCGGATAAGTTCCCGCAAGAATGTGTGTCGTGGCGGAGGATACTTCCGGTTCGCGCTGGGCTTCTGCCCATTCCGCAGCGGCATTTACTTCGGCCTCGACCTCCTCTGCGAGGCGCCGAAGACCCTCCTGATCCATATGGCCCCGGGTAATGAGCTCTTGTGCGAGCAGCAGAATGGGGTCCCGGCTCTTGTCGTTCGAGATGTCCTCTTCCGGCCGGTACTTCGCCTGATTGTCGGAGATCGAATGGCTCTGAAGGCGGACTACTTGCGCATCAATCACCGAAGGCCCTTCGCCGTTCCTCGCACGAGTGAAAGCATCGCTCAGGATCCGAGTCGACTCGGCGTAATTCAAGCCATCGACTTCCACTACCGCGAGCCCTTCGTAGCCTCGTGAAATCTTCGAAACCGAGGACCCCGCCAGCTGCTCACTGATGTGCACGGAGATCGCATACTTATTGTCTTGGATCAGAAACACGACCGGCAGCCGTTCCTTTGCCGCCCAGTTCAGCGCCTCATGATATGTGCCTTGCGCTGTCGTGCCTTCTCCGGCGGAGCAATAGACAACGAGATTCTCTCCGCGAAATTTCGCGGCATGCGCCGTGCCGACGGCTTGAAGAAACTGAGTTCCGGTCGGGGAGCTCTGCGAAATAATTCGCAGATCCTTGTGCCCATAGTGCATGGGCATCTGCCGCCCGCCGGAATTCGGGTCGTCGGCCTTGCTGAGAATATTCAGGAAAAGCTCGCGCGTGCTCATTCCGAGGCCGACGACAAAACCCATCTCCCGGTAATAGGGATAGGCGTAATCGAACCCTCGTTTCATCTGGCGGGCGGCGGCGACTTGCACTGCTTCGTGCCCCGCACAGCCGATCTGAAAGAACGACTTGTTCTGTTTGTAGAGGACGATTGCTTTCTCGTCGATTCGCCGGGCAAGCAGCATCGAGCGGTAACCCGCGATCGACTCCTCTTTGGATAGGATGAGCGCCTCGAGCGACCGAGGCCGTATCGGAACTACTCCGTGCGTGACCATCGGGCCATTCTACTACTGAACGATCGTCCAGGGAGCTACCTAAGATCGATCGAAGGATCATTCGCCTTGGCTATCAGGCTAAATGTGTATGGCCCTTCCGAGTGCATCACCCATTGCCTCCATCACCGCTTCCGAAAGGGTCGGATGGGCGTGGATAGTGTTGAAGACGCTTGAAGCGACCCCTTCGTGCGAGCGGATGACAGCGGCTTCGCCGATCAGCTCCGTCGCCTCGGCATGAATAATATGCACACCGAGGACTTCCTCGAGCTCCGCGTCGATCACGACCTTCACAAATCCTTCAGTCTCGTTCGTAGCGACCGCCTTTCCGCTGGCAGTGAATGGGAACCGGCCGACCTTGATCTTTCTGCCGGTCTCGATCGCCTTCTTTTCCGTGAGCCCGACAGACGCAACCTGGGGCTGACAATACGTACAACCCGGGACGTTTCCGTAGTCGACAGGATGCGTCGGATAGCCCGCGAGATGTTCGGCACAAACGATCCCCTCGTGCGAAGCAACATGAGCGAGCCACGGCGGCCCGACAACATCACCGATCGCACAAACGCCGGGCACATTCGTTCGGTAGTACTTATCGACTTTAATAAACGAGCGCTCAGGAGTGATCCCGATCTTTTCTAGTCCAAGATCTTCAACGTTGCCCTGCACGCCCACTGCCACGAGTGCGAAGTCTCCGCTCCATTGCTCGACTTTATCGCCGGATTTGAGCAGCGCGCTCACCGAGGAGCCCTTGCGCTCGATGCTCTCGACCGATGTCTTTGTTCGAATCTGCACACCGTACTTGGTGAAGCTCTTCTCGAGAGCCCGTCCGACTTCCTCATCCTCAATCGGCAATACCTGGTCGAGCATTTCGACGACGGTGACTTCGGCCCCAAAGGAATTGAAAAAATAGGCGAACTCCATCCCGATCGCTCCGGCACCGATCACCAAAAGCTTCCTCGGTGCTTCTTGAAGAGCGAGCGCGTGACGATAAGTAAGCACCCGCTCACCATCGACCGGGAAGTTGAAAGTTCGGGCGCGTGCTCCCGTTGCGATGATCGCGTTCTTGTAGCCGATCGGACGGACGGCATTCTGGGCATCAGTGACGCTCAACTGACCCGGTCCCGTGAATCGTGCATGGCCGGCGATGAGCTCGATCTTGTTCTTCTTCATTAAGAACTGGACACCCTTCGTCATCTTATCGACGACACCGCGGGATCGTTTCATGACGCCCGGGAAATCATAACCGACTTCGCTCGCATGAAGACCGTAGTCTTTCGCATGCTGCATCGTCCGGAAGAGCTCTGCGCTCTTGAGCAGAGCCTTCGTCGGAATGCAGCCCCAGTTCAGGCAGATTCCACCCGGCGACTCCTTTTCGATGACCGCAGTTTTCTTCCCCAGCTGAGCTGCACGGATAGCAGCGACATAACCCCCGGGCCCGGCCCCAATCACTACGCAATCGAAAGAATCCACACGTACCTCCAGCTCATTGAACGAGCGCCGGATTATATAGCGTAATTCTCAATCGAAACAGAAGAGGCCGCCCGTCTCGAATTCAGCTCAATGAACGCGGTTGATTTGGGGCCGCCGAGCGCGTGGAAAGCGCGACAAGCAGGTCCTGCATCAATGCTTCCGGATCACGTTTCGAGCCTTTCAGTTGGAGGTCGAGCTTCGAGAGCAGCCCCAACGCCGATCGCAGCTCACCGGTGGAAAAATTTCGCTGCGATTGCGGAAGGTTTCGCAGAATCCACGGGTTCGAAAGCTCAGAGTGAACCCGAACATGATCGCGGCTTGCGAGCAGCGATCGGATCGCTTTCGAAAGCAGCGCGAGAATCTGAAGCGGGTGAACTCCCTGCTCGGAAAGATTATCGAAGATCCGAAAGGCCTGAGTCGTTCGCCGCTGAGCGGCCGATTCAAGAAGCTCAAAGGTATTTGCTTCGGCGCTCCCAAGAATCAAAGCACGGAGATCGGCGGCCTTCACCGTTTCGGTCGGTTTAAGAGTCAGCGCGAGTTTCGACAGCTCACTGGCGAGACAGCTCGCATCTTCGTTGAAGGCGTTCGCAAGAATGTCGAGGGCCTCGGGTGTAATCCCGCCTGTATGCCCTTGCCGGGTGAGCTCTTTCTCGATCCAGCGCTTTAGTGTCGGGCCTTGAAGCGCCTGGACGTTTGCTACCAGTCCGGTGCTTCGCACCGCATCAAGCCACTTTACCTGTTTATCCGGTTGCGTAGAGATCAGGACAAACATGATGTTCGTCGGATCGATCTCGAAAATCGGCAGAAGCTTGTCTCCGATCGCCGCCCGAAGTGAGTCGCATTCGTAGAGCGCAACAATCTTGTTTCGAGAGAAGAGCGAGCCGCCAAGAGCTTCACGTTTAAGATCTTCAATTACGCGTTGATCGCTTAGATCGTCCGGAAAATATGATTGGAGAGCCGAAGGTTCCTTGTCGAAAAGAATCTCGTGCATCACCGATACGAGACGGCGGAGCCGGTAGGATTCTGTGCCTCCGATAAGCAGCGGGAGCCGCAATCCAAACCGCTCAAGCTCCGTCCGGCGGAAGGGCTGCAGCTTCTGCTCTCCGGTCGCAAGCTGACGGATAAGCTTTACGAGATCCTCTCCACCGAGGGATGCTGCGGACGCTGTTTTCTTCTTCGGTGCGATAACTGCCTCAACCGTATCTGCCTTTAGCGGTATACTTTAAAGGGAGACACGGTGCACCGCACTGCATAACTCCCCAGAATCCGGGTCTCCCGCCCGGGGCAGGATTGACGTAAGGCCGCGAATTGTAGAGAGATGCGCGGCCATTCGGCGGCGCTGATTTTCATCAACACCTTGAGAAGGTCGACGAATAAAGGGTCTTCGATAATGGGCGGTTTCACTCTCTGAAGCCGCCGCGCTCTCTCCTAGTTTTTCATTCGGTACCACTCCCGGGAAATCGTTCTTGGGAGCTGAACATGTACAAACTTTATGTTTTCGCCGGTGCGGTGCTGCTTGCATCCGCCGGTCTGTTTTTCCGGGCCCTGCCCGTACCAGTCCCTGGACCGATTGTGGGGGGGATGAGGGGGATCTTCGGGGTTCCGTGCCTCTTCCTGATTTTTTTCATCCTGCATCGGCTGAAGCTGATTCCCGCCATGCCGGCATGGCCTCGACGCCTGAGCCTCCCCGTCGTTCTGGGTGGTCTGTGCCTTGCTGCTAATGCGTCGTTGTTCATGACGGCGATGAACTATACGACGACGGGGAATGTGTTTGCGTTGTCGAACGCAACACCGGTCTACAACATCCTCATTACGCTGGCGTTGCTCGGGCTAAAGCCGACAAGCAGAAAGTGGCAACTCGCGTTGATCACAGTGGTGGGGCTGACCATGACTTGGTGGGAGTCAATCGCTCTACAAGGCTTGGGCTGGGGCGTTCCGCTCGCCCTTGCGGCTGGATTTGCGTTTGCGGGGTTCTTCTTTGCCCAGCAACAACTCCCGCCGGCTGAGCGCTTCGGCGTCGCACTGATCGGAAATGCTCTCGCACCGGTGCTGACGTTGCTGCTGATTGTGATCGGACAGGTCGACGTCCCGCTCGATTACACCGCCGACCAGTGGCTGAAATCGATCGGCTGGATCGCAGCGCTGGCTTTGATCCAATACGCCATTCCGATTTCGCTGTTCACGGCGTTCGGAAAACAGGCTGGCGATGACTTCATGACCGTGATTCCCAGCATTGCGGCGGTACTCTCGCCGTTCTGGCCGGCTATCTTCGGACTGGAAAGCTATCCGTCGATGCTCGAGTGGGCAGGAGCGATCACCGTCCATATCGGTGTCGTGCTAACGGCTCGCTCGAAATAGCCCGCCCGCCAAGAGCGATGACGATGAACAGGGACGTTCAAAAAAAAAAATGCTCCGGTCGAGCTGTTTTCATGTGAGGTACATGCAAAGCAGCTCCCCAGACCGTTCACTCCTCATTTCCAATCCGCAGAATTACGTTCATAGATCACCCATGCGCCTCGAACTGTCTTTCGCATTGGTACTGGTATTCCTATTTTCAAAGACGGCTTACGCCTGCGATTTCGTATCGCCGGAGCTTGTCACGATCGAACAGCTTCCGGCCGGCTCCGACGGATTGCCGCTCAGCGCCGAGGAGCCGGCGCTCTCTGGCGATGATCGATTCCTCTTCTTCAACAGCTCCGAAAAGCAGAATAACAAAGACCTTCATTTCGCGGAGATGATGAGCGGGCGCTGGGTCTACCAGGGCGAGGTCGGTCCCGGAGTCAACACGAAGGAGAACGTTGAGGGAACGCCCGCTATCGATCGGAGCAATCGATTCTACTTCACGGACTCCTCGGCTGATTCGATGATGCGTGTCGCAACTTTCGATTCCGAAAGCAAACTCCTTCGAGACATTCATACAGTAGACGGCGTTCCGTCACGCGATGTTCAGCTCCTGTTGCAGAGATTCAGCGGCTCGATGGACGTCGAGGTCAGCCGCGATGGTGAACTGCTTCTTCTCTCGCGTGCGACTTGGAAAATGTTGGGAGTGAGTTTGGGGCAGTTGATCGGAAGTGATCTGGAGATCCTCGCACGCCGCGGCGAGACGTTTCACTTTGACCCGGTGCTATCGACCCGGCTGCTTGCCAGGATCAACACCGAGGCTCTCGAATATGCAGCCACGATCTCCGAGGATGGTTTAGAGCTCTACTTCACCCGGCTCAATCTTACGGAGCTGGGGAGCGAACGTCCGGTTTCCGCGATTTTCTGCGCAACACGAAAGGTGAGAACTGAGGAGTTTGGGCATCCGAGAATTCTGCATGCGATCGGGAGCTCGCAGTTCGTCGAGGGACCGGCGTTAGCAAAAAACGGGAGAGAGCTGTACTACCATCAGAAGACCGGTGGGGTGATGCGACTGTTCAAGGTGAGCCGGAACTAGCACCGGCGCTGCTTCGGCCGGTTCGATCGCGGCACTTCCGGCGATTCCCGGGATCTTTTTGCAGATTAAGCAAACGCGGCAGCTGTCTATGCTGGGACTGGCTCAATATCTATAGGACTCTCCTAACGCAAAATGGGTGGCAAGGTGCGGGCACAACCAAAAGCAGAAGTGGAAGAGAACCTGAACGGGAACAGAGCAACCCGATCTGGGTCTCACTGGCATGCAATGTCGACCGACGAGGTGTTGAAGCGGCTCGCTACGGATCCCAAAATCGGCTTGTCCTCTCAAGAAGCGGAACGACGGCTCGGAGAGTTCGGGCCGAATGCTCTTGAGGAGGGCGCAAAGCGGTCCGTCTGGCAGATCCTTGCCGCTCAATTCAAGAGTCTCATGGTCCTGCTGCTTGTCGCTGCAACCATCATTGCATTGTCGCTGGGAGAGAAGATCGAGGCCGCAGCGATCTTTGCTGTCATCATCATCAATGCCCTGATCGGATTCTTTACGGAATGGCGGGCCGAAGTCGCCCTTTCAGCACTTCAGAAGCAGGCAGACACCCCTGTGCGAGTTCGCCGAGAGGGAGAGGAGCTGGAGATTCGGCGAGACAAATTAGTCCCAGGGGATCTTTTGCTCGTTCAGGCGGGTGAGCGCATCGGCGCTGACGCGCGGCTCATCGAAGCCGCGAATTTTGAAACGGATGAATCTCTGCTGACCGGCGAGTCCACCCCCGTCGGAAAAAATACCGAGTCTGTTCCGGAAAACGCCGTCGTGGCCGAACGAACGAATGTTATCTTTCTAGCAACTGTCGCAACGAGAGGACGGGCAGTGGCGATCGTCACAACGACGGGCAACAGCACCGAAGTCGGCAAGATCGGCGCACTTCTCAAGGAAACTGCCGTACGCGAGTCACCGCTGGAGCGCAGACTTTCTGAGCTCGGGCGGAAGCTGGTTTGGATTGTGCTTGGCCTGTGCGGGGTTGTGGTTCTCGCGGGCTGGCTCCGCTCAACACAGGACTTTTGGCATATACTGGAGATCGGAATCTCTCTCGCCATTGCCGCCGTTCCCGAGGGTCTGCCGGCAGTAGTAACGATGACGCTAGCGCTCGGCATGCAGCGGATGGCCCGGCGAAACGCTCTGGTCAGACGGTTGTCAGCGATCGAGACACTCGGATCGACCACCGTTATCTGCACGGACAAGACCGGAACGATTACCAAGAATGAGATGACCGTCACAACGGTCGCACTTTCCGGCGCATCCATCGAAGTCACAGGCCAAGGCTACTCCGCAAAAGGTGAGTTCCGCGAGCAAGGGCAAACCATCAATGTCCGGCAGTCAGCGGCTCTCCATCGGTTGCTTGTCGCCGGAGCGCTTTGCAACGATGCCTCAACAGCGGTCAGTGAGGGGAAGGAATCCATTTCCGGCGATCCCACCGAAGCGGCGCTCGTCGTAGCTGCGGAAAAAGCAGGTTTAGATTGGAGAGATCTTCGT
>CAYOAK010000056.1:0-17215 GCA_964401925.1 uncultured Bdellovibrionales bacterium
CCCTGTCCGGGATCCCATTCAAGATTGAGCACAGCCGCTGCGCCGCCGAGAAGTGGAAGCCGCTCGAAACGGGGAAGACCGGAAAGGACGGGGTTGGTACGCTCATCTTCACTTTCAATGATACACCGGAGTTTTGTGACTACCGGATCGTGGCACCGGATCATTATCCGGGGCTGAAATCGATAGAGTTCCCAGTAAGGACCTTCCGCAGGCAACTTTTTGACAAAGGGGACAAGGGGGATCGGTAGCCCTTGCAGGAGGAGTTTGCTTTAATCCTCTCGAAGTCCGGGAGGATTATGAGGAAGGCCGTACGACTGCCCGTCCAACTGCTCTGTGGGGCTCTAGCCTTGATCTGTTCATTGCGCTCGCCGGTCTCTGCAGAGAAGCTGGTAATTGCACAGTTCGGCCAAGAGAAATTCCTGCTGTATCTTCCCCTCTACATCGCGATGGAAGAGGGACTCTTTGCGAAGCGCGGCATCGAGGTCACTCTCAAATTCGCCGGGAATGATGATCAGATATTCGCCGCAGTGATGAGCGGAGACGCTCAGATCGGGGTCGGTGATCCGATCTTCGCTGCCATCGCACGGGAGCGTGGTTTCCCCGGAAAGGTAATTGCCGAGATGGTGAAGCGTCTCGGACTCACCGGGGTGGCAAAGGATCAGAGCATTCCGAAGATTGAGCAGCCGTCGGCCTTGAAAGGCTACACCATCTGTTCGCTGCCGGCACCGTCGACCACTTTCACGCTCTTGAGCGAGATCCTGCGCGTGAATAAGTTGGAGAATACGAAAGTCGTCCAGGTGGCGATCGGAGGCCAGGTGCCTGCACTTGCTGCGAAGCAATGTGACATCGCGTTAGATCTCGAACCGGGTGTAACGCTCGCGGAGTCCAAAGGGATGAAAGCGGTCTTTTCGTTTGACCGTTTTACGGTGCCGATGACGATCACCGGCTGGCAGACCACCGAGAAGGTGATCGCCTCGCATGGACCGATTCTTGAGAAGGCAGTTTCCGCGCTGCAGGAGGCGCTCATTCTTCTCTCGAAAGATCCCGAGGCCGCGCTTCGGACCTCTCGCAAAATCTTTCCGCAGCTGAGCGAAGCAGTGGTCCGTCAGGCCGTTGATCGAATGAACTCTCTTGATGTCTATCCGAAGACAGCGGTCATAGAAGACAGCTCTTGGCAGCGAACGGTGAAGGTTCGGCTCGATAGCGGCGAGCTAAAGACACCACAGAAGACGGAGGTGACGGTCGAGAACCGGTTTGCCGAAGCTGCTCGTAAGGAGTTCTCGCTCCCGGCGGAGGAATGAGAACAGTTCTCCAGGCCGACTCCATCTCGCGAAGCTTTCCGGGGCAAGGAAGGGGGCATCGAGAGACAAGTCTTCAAGTTATCGCAGACCTGAGCTTGGTGGTCCGTGCGGGCGAGGTGCTGTGCGTCCTTGGCGCGAGCGGATGTGGAAAAACAACATTGTTACGCATTCTCGCCGGGCTCGATCAACCGACATCGGGTTCGATTCGATCGGACTTAGCGCGGCCGGGCCCTGCGCTAGGATATCTGCAACAGGGCGAGACACTCTTCTCCTGGCGTTCCGTTCTTCAAAACGTGGCACTTGGCGGTGAGCTTTTGGGAAGACCGCGAAAGCTGAGTCAGCGGCGTGCGCGGGAAAGCCTTGAGTCCGTCGCCCTGGGGTCGTTTGCCGATGCAGGCCCGCGTTCTATCTCCGGGGGAATGACACAACGCGTGCTTGTCGCCCGGTTGCTTTCAACGGACCCGAAGCTTTTGCTGCTCGACGAACCGCTTGGGCAGCTTGACCTCGTTGGCCGCCGAGCGCTCGCGAAAATTCTCAAGGAATATACACGCAACAGTGGCGCTGCGACTGTGGTCGTAACACATTCGGTGGAGGAAGCCGTCTTCCTTGGTGATCGTGTCTGCATCCTTTCGCAACGTCCGGCCACTATTGCCCGCGGATTCGCGCTTTCTCCTGACGCCCAGCTGCCGGGTTTTGAGCTTGCAGACAAAGAACGTCCGTATGAGCAGATATTAGACGCGACACTCGGAGTGTTACAGCCGTGAAGTATCGAGACCGCCTGCTTGCAATGATTCCGGCGATTGTCTTTCTGCTGTTGTGGCAGAACTATGTGAACGGAGACACGGAACGAGAGTTTCTCTTTGCTTCTCCGTTACTCATCCTCGACGTGGCAAAAGTCGAGCTCTTTTCTGCACAGTTTTGGGGGGACGTCGGTCTGACGGCTGAAGAAGCTCTACTGGGTTTCCTCCTCGGATCGTTTCTGGGATGCACCGGCGGCCTGCTTCTCTGGTCAAGCCGCAAGCTGGCAGAACTTTCCCGAGTGTATATTGTGATTCTTGGATCGATTCCCATCTTTGCCATCGCACCGATGCTGATCATTTGGTTCGGAACAGGAATGCTCTCAAAGGTCGTGATGGCGGCGTTCGCTGTATTCTTTGTAACGCTTTCGCAGGTGTACGACGGAGCGCGCGCTATCGCCAATGAACGGCTGATATTTGCGCAAAGTCTTGGTGCGCCGTCGTGGCGAGTGGCGCGGAAGATCATTATTCCCGGCAGCCTCGTCTGGGTGATCGCTGCGCTCCGGATGAATGTTTCTCTCGCTCTGGTCGGCGCTTTTATCGGAGAGTTCGTCAGCTCCGAGCGGGGCCTCGGACATTATATTCTGAAGGCCGGATCGCTGTTCGACCTTCCGCGAGTGCTGTTTGGCGTGATGCTGCTCTCTCTTCTCGGACTGCTCCTTTCGTCATTTGTTGGCCTTCTTGAGAAGCGCGTCGTCGCCAAATAAGCGGAACGGATCAGGGCAAAGATCGTGCCCATTGAGGACTATTAGGGAGTTAGTCCGCTCACGCGAATGTAAAAATATTGCCGCATCAAAACTCACAAACCCCGAATAACACTCCGTGTGAGATAATCACTTCAACAACTTTTAAGGGCCAAAAGAAATGAAAAAATTACTCGCCGTATTTTCCCTAACACTCTGTTGTCTTCAGAGCCCGGCTTCTGCAGATGTGTCGAAAGCGCAGTGCGTTAAGGACGCAGCGAAAGCGAATCAAGCAGCGCAGCTCGCCGCGCGGACCGCATTTGCGGAAGCGAAGATCGCATGTAAAGGCCCCTGTCACGAGGGATGTCACACGGCGTTCAAGACCTGCGTTGGCCCATTCAGAACTGCTGGGCAAGATTGTGCGAACGTAGCGAACGAAGCATTTGCCGCCGCCGCCGAGGCATGTAAGGTTTCTGTGAACTGCGCAACGCTTGGTGCGTGCCTTTCGAATGTCGAATACCAGCACTGTCTCGCAGAGCCTCGGGTTAACCGGCGCAAAGCGCTTGCCGCATGCGTGAAGGCGGAGGCGAACGGTATCCGAGAAGCACAATGCCACAAGACGGCAAATGCTTGTAACAAGGCTTGTAAGAAAGCTGAGCAGTAAAACCTGTTTTTCAAATCCCGGTCCATGGGGTTTGAAAGCTTCTGCGAAGGGGACGAAAGTCCCCTTTTTTCATTTTTTGCGGTAGGTAGCCGGTATGCTCACCTGTATCAATCCAACCACCGAAGCAGCGACGACGCTGGAAGAGTTCCCCCTCGATAAGATCGCGGAAACCGTTCGCGAGCTGAGAAAGCGCTCGATTCCGTGGCGCGACCTCTCGCCCGCGGAACGCACGGCGAAACTGGCACGGCTTCCGGAGTTGCTCGACAAAGAAAAAGGGCTTCTCGTCGCACTGATTGGGAGAGAGCTGGGAAAGCCGAAGAGCCTTGCCACGAACGAAGTCGAGCGCACTATCGATGAGACCAAGCAGATGCTCGAGCGCGCGGCAGAGTGGCTGGAGCCGGAGAAGGTGACAGACGGCTATGTCGAGTTCAGCCCTCTCGGGGTCGCTGCTGTGATCTCGCCTTGGAATTTTCCCGTGATGCTTCCGTTACGCGGCATTCTACCCGCGCTCCTCACTGGGAACGCCGTGGTGTTCAAGCCGTCGGAGCTGACCCCTGAAACCGGAAAGGTGCTGGCCGAGATGATTCGGTCGCTCGATCCGGTACTTCGAGAAGCAATGCTCCTTATCGTCGGCGGAAAAGACCATGGCCGTGCGGTCGTGGATTCCGATGTTGATCTCATTTCGTTTACGGGATCGACTGCGGCAGGGAAGCATATCGCCAAGGTGGCATCGGAGAAGCTGAAGCGAGTGTTGCTCGAGCTGGGCGGTTTGGACGCGGCCGTCGTGCTCGACGATGTGGATGTCGCGGCAACGGCCGAGGCGATCGTAAAAATCAATTCGACGAACACCGGCCAGGTATGCAGCACGATCAAGCGGGTGTTTGTCGACGAAAAGATCTATCCGAAATTTGTCGAGGCGGCGATCGCTGCTGCGAATGCCGTCACGGTGGGCGCGCCGGAAGACGATCCCGCGATGGGACCAATCGTCAGTAAGACGCAACTTGAACGGGTCGAGACCTTCGTGGAAGACGCCCGCAAGAAAGGTGCAAAGATCGAAACCGGCGGCAAACGTAAAGAGGGACGAGGATATTTTTACCCGTCGACAGTTATCACCGGGATCACCGATGAGATGCGCCTGACGCAAGAGGAGCCGTTCGGACCCGTGCTTCCGATTGTTCCAATTAAATCGGCGGAGGAAGGGATCGAGCGCGCGAACGAAACCCGCTATGGTCTGACAGCTTCGATCTGGACGAAGAACGCCGAGCTTGGAAAGAAGATTGCAGCGAAGCTCGATGTCGGCACTGTCAGCCTGAACAGCCATCGGCCCGGCGGCTTCGGTACCCCATGGGGCGGTGCAAAGGAGAGCGGAATCGGCCGGATGAAAACCAAGGAAGGGCTCCGGGAATTTACGAACGTGAAGCTGGTCCGATGGTAGAGAACGTGGAATAAATTCACGGCTATCGACACAATTCGACCGACAGATCCCGCGTCACGCACACGGACTACTTTTCGTTGGGAGCTCCAACGAGCATTTTCCTCCGGCATCCTGGAATCTGCCGCGACGTGCATCTTTGTCCTTATAGCGATACGTCAATTCGAGGCTGGACCGACTGCAAAGGGGTTAATCTCGAGTGCGAGCAGCATAGGGAATCTCTTTACGCCTCTCATCGTTATCCTCGCGCAGACCTATCTGTTGCGGCCGAACCGCGCGGGCGCGATCCTGCATTGGTGCGGCGCGCTGTGCCTTGGAGTGAGTCTGTTTTCACTCGATAAGTGGGGATTTCTTTTCGGAGCGGTCTGTGTGTCGGCGTTCTCTGCATGTGCAGTGCCGTTTCAATCGCAGATCTATCAGGAGAACTATCCGGTAAAGATGCGCGGACGACTCGTGGCACGGTCCGGGATGGTCAAAATCATCACCGGCGGCGTCGCTGCCGTCGCCGCCGGTGCCATGCTGAACGGTAGGATCTCCGCCTACCCCTTGTATATTTTTGTTGTGGCGGTCGCGGTGTTCTTTGGAGGCTACGCGCTCTATCAGTGCCCCGCGACTCCCGTTCAGCGGGGACGGGGACGAGAGCTGCTCGTTGGGTTTCGTGCCCTCAAGGAAGAACGCCTGTTTCGCATGAGCATCATCGGGTGGATGCTAGCGGGGTTCGCGTCCTTCATTACGCTTCCGCTACGAACCGACTATCTTTCAAGTCCCCGATTCGGGCTCTCTCTTTCAGAGTTTCAGGTGGCCCTCCTTGTTGTCGCCGTTCCGAGCTTTGGACGTCTGCTTGTGATGCCCATTTGGGGAGCGCTCTTTGACCGGTTTCACTTCACGACCATCCGTTCGATGGCGAACCTGACGGCCCTGCTGAGTATCGTGACGTTCTTTACGAGCGACTCGCTCCTTGGCCTGGCCCTTGGCTCGCTGGTTCAAGGCGCGGCAATCGCCGGGGGAGAGTTGACCTGGATGCTCTGGACGACGCGGGTGGCGAAAGGCGACAGGGTGGCAAGCTACACGAGTGTGCACACTTTCTTTACTGGGGTCCGTGGGGTTGTGGGGCCGACGGTCGGCTTCCATTTGCTGGAACGAACCTCGGCGCCATTCGTCGCATCAGTTGCCGCAACGCTCATCATCGCGTCAGTGCTGGTATTTGTTATCGAAGGACGTGCCGAACGGGCACGGGTTCGGGCGTTCGGTGAAGACCCGGCCGAAGAGCAGCTCTGAAAAAATATCGCGGGACGGGCGTTCGATCATAGAGGAAAAGCTAGAATCCAAGGCCGCGCTCGATCTATGGTGGATCCGCTAAGCCAACCGGAGCCGCGCTGTTGCGGATATTCCACGATGCTCATGTTCTCTCGAATTCGCATATCGATCACCTGACCGAACTGCCCCCAGTAAAAGCTGGTGGCAGAGGACTCTGGTTATTGTTTCAACGCAGACCTCCCTCGACCTCGCGCGCCGCCCGGCGTCGCCGGAGGTCTGCCTTTATGACCAACATCAATGAAGTTTCTGCCAAGGAGTTGTCGGCTCGTATCCAAGCCGGGCTACGAGAAAGAATTCTGGGCTTGGATTCCCTCATCCTCGAGGTTGCGAACAACATCGCGCTTTGGAAAGGAGGCAAGGCGCCACAGTCTCGCCCGGCCGCGTCGTTTCTCCTGGTGGGTCCGAGGGGCATCGGCAAATCTGCGCTCGCGCTGGCGACTGCGTCGGTTATCCACGCGAACCCGAAGGCGCTGCTGAAGCTTGACGGAGGAACCTTCAAAGGCACATCGGACATGACGCGCCTAATCGGCGCGGGCCCCCGCTACACGGGCGGGGAGATCGAACCGATCTTCGCACAGGCACGGATTGACCGGCTGCGCGCCTAGTTCGGTCTGGCCGTTATCCGCGTGGATGAAGTCAGCCGCGGTTGTACCGAATTTCAGGATCTCTGGTTGCAGATTCTGGAGGAGGCGGAGATCACGAACGCCTTCAACAACGAGGTGCATTTCCGTGATACGCTCATCTTCGGCACTTCAAACGATTGCTCTGCGGAGATTGACGACTGGGTAAAGCGGCATCCGCGCGCTGATCTTCCCTTGCCTGTCGATTCTGCAGAGTTTGGTGAACAACTCCGCGAAATGATCGATCTGGCGAAGAAACGGGAGGCCGGACGGGAAGAGGAATTTCAGGAAGCCGTCTTTGACGCAGCGGTCCGCCATATGTCCGACGTCTTCGTAGACCGTTTTGACATCGTGCGCGGAGTAGAGCCGTACACCGACCAGGAAGTCATTGGGATCATCGACCTGATGATCCGGCAGCAAGGAAATGAGATCGGTTTGACGCTGCAACCGACGAACTCCCTCATCCTCCACGTCCTCCGCCAATCCTATAAACCGAAGAATGGTCTGCGGCCGGTGCGGCGTGCAGTGGAGCGCATGATCCGAAAGCCGCTCGGCATGATGATGATTCACGAGCAGTTCGTCCCCGGACAGACGGTCTCTGTGGACATCGCCGAAGGCATTACCTTTCGGCGAGTGGAAAGTACTAGCGGTGCGGTTGCGATCGCCGAGGCTGTCGACACCGCCGCGGATCGAAGGCGGCGCGAGTCCAGACGCTAGTCTGCAACATCCGCGAAAGGGGGCCCCATCACAGTGGCCAGAATGTTTTCCGGAGTCTTCTGGCCACTCCATTAAAGTGGCATGTAGTAAAGGAACGGGGCACTCGTGCGATTCGCTCACGTGTGGCAGGTTCTCTCCTTCAGAAAGGAGACTTTATGAATATTTTCTCAAAATTCGTCCTCGGTTCGGCGGTGTTGATGGTTGCCGGAAATGCTTCCGCAGCAAACGTGAAGATCACGGACACGAAGCCCGGGAGCGGAACCGAAGCGGTCAAAGGTAAGAACGTCACTGTTCACTACGACGGATACCTCAGCGAGAAGGGTGAGAAGGGAAAGAAGTTCGATAGCTCTAAGAGCAGAGGACCCTTCACCTTCGGACTCGGTGCGCATCAGGTCATCGAGGGGTGGGAAGCCGGGGTTCAGGGGATGAAGGTCGGCGGTCAGCGCACGCTCGTTATCCCGCCTGAGATGGGCTACGGCGCTGCAGGAGCGGGCGGCGTTATCCCGCCAAATGCGGAGCTGATCTTCGACATCGAATTGCTGGATGTGAAGTAGGCGACTACTGCTCGAACGCCCGATGTAGGCCGCGCCAGAGTTTCGCGCTATCGAGGTTCAGCTGCGCGAGCAGGTGTTCCTCGAAGCTTTCGATCTCGAACGGCTCTTCAGTCTCGTTTGTGAGGCCGCGATGAATGTTGTTTGCGACTGCGACAACGCTCAGCGGAGAGACCTTCGAGCAGCAGGCGGCAAGCTCATGGTGGTGGTAGGCTACAGCCTCCACCACGACCATCGGGAAGCCCCAGCTTTCGAGCAGATACGCCCCAACTTCGTCGTGACTTGCGCCGAACAATGCGAGCTCCGCTTCAAACAGCGGGGCATCGAGCGTTTGGGCGAGCTCAATCGCTTTGCGATAGTTTTCCGGACGCATCTTCGCGAGTACGATTTTTCCGACGTCATGCAGGAGCGCGGCCGAAAAAGCTGCCTCCCTGGCTTCTGCCGGCAATCCAAGCTTGCGGGAGAGGAGCACCGAGATATTCGCCACGCTGACGGAATGTTCCCAAAGCTCTTCGACATCGAAGAGCTTTCGTGACAATCCCTTCGGCTGTCGAAAGAGCTCGGCGAAGATGATGATGTTTCGAATGCTCGTGATCCCGAGGAGGTTGAGCGCTGCCTCAAGATTCGTGATCTTCTTTCGCGCGCCGAAGTAGGCGCTGTTTGCCACACGGAGAACCTCTCCGGTGAGCGAAATGTCACGAGAGACTGCATCGAGCAACTCTCTCTGATGATAATCTTCTTTCCGCAGAAGCGCGGTGACCTTCGCGAAGCTTTCCGGGAGAAGCGGGAGTGCTTCGAATTGATTGATACAGTGGAGGACGTCCGGGCTATGCAGTTTGTCACGCAGTGTGAGAGCACTATCGATGATCTCAAACATCTCCGTCAGCGGAGCCTCTTTGGAGATCACCTGCTGGGCGACTCCGAAAACACGAAATGCCGAGATGGCTTCGATCTTCCCTGTGATGAGAAACCGGACAGTGGATGGCCACTGATAGGCAACTCTTTGCAGAAGAAGCTCTCCGCTCATGCCCGGCATTTCAAAATCGGATATGACGAGATCGATTGATTCCTTTTCGAGCAGCTCCAGCGCCTGCTGGGGCCCTAACGCGAAATGGCAGGTGAAGCCGCGGCTCTCTCTCTTAAGCGCGTCCTCAACCCCAGATAGAAATGAAAGGTCGTCGTCGACGACTAAAACCTGATACACAATCCCCTCTAAGAATCTCTTACAGGATATCGGCAAATTGAACGGGGAGCTGAGTATTTCGGTACGCAGTACGTTAAGTCATTGAGCCCATTCAACAAGGGGCTCCTTGCAGCCCTGATCTTTTCTGTCGGAATCTGTTTTTCTCACCTCGCTCAGGGCGGATTGTCGGTCGACTCGATCCGCTACGCGTCCATTGCTTCTCACGTGAATGAGAGTGGAGAAGTCTTCAATCTCTACGACGAATATTCGGAGAGCCGGTATGCGAACAAACCTCCGTGGTTGTTCTGGGCGGTCGCGCTCTCGTATCGTGTGCTCGGATTCTCCACCTTCGCCAGTAAGCTTCCGGGTGCATTCATTGCGTTCCTTGGACTGATGGCGTTGTGGCGAATGCTTCGGCGGGAGTACGGGGAGCGCACGGCATTCCTCGGACTGTTTCTCGTCGCGGCAAATCCGATATTTTTTAGAGCAGTCGCAGACCTCACATTCGAAGGATTGGTCTTGGCCGGCAGTATTTGCTGCATCGACACGCTCCTCGGGCTCGCCAGAGGCGCTTCCGCCCGGTGGTTGCCGTTCGGTCTAGGACTGGTCCTGATGGTACTATCGAAGCCGCCATTCATCATCATACCGATTCTGGCCCTCGCGGCGCTGCTCCTTCAGCGCCAAGCACTTCGCTGCACGCTGTTTCAGCCCGGGTTCTGGGTGCAAGGAGTACTTCCCGCCGTCGTCTGCGGTAGCTGGTATCTGTTTCAAGACGCAGCATATTTGAGCGACGCGGTTCACAACCAGCTGTTTCGTCCGTTCGAGTTTCAGAAAAGTTATTCGGCGCGGGTGATCGATTGGGGGAGGGCGTTGCTCCTCTATCTGCCGTTACTGATTGGCACTGGCATCTCGGCTGCATGGTGGATACGAGATTCGAAGCTCCGGAGGACCGAGGATTTGATGCTCATGGTCTGGGCATTACCCGGCGCCGCGTTCGTTCTCTTCGCTACAGTTCGTGCGCCCTATCTGCTGCCCTCGGCTGTTGCCCTGGCGGTGTTTTCCGCTCGTGTGCTGGGGGAGCGAGCGCCGCTTTCGGAAAGGATGTTTCAAACAATCGCCGCAGGTGGCGGCATCGCGCTGTTGATAGTTGTCGGCCTTGCGGGCGCACCGATCTCCCGGAAGAACCCGTTTGTCGATGCGCTCCGGTCCGGCGACGGGAGCCTTGATGGGGCGAGGTTGTGCTTAGACGGTAAGCGGAATGTCGACTCCCGACCTGCTCGCAGAAGAGCGAGGATGGCGGTGCGGCTCTATCTCGGGCGGGAGGAGATAGTGTATTCCAGCGACTCCCTTCCGATACTAAAGAAAGGGCAGACAATTCTCGCAGAGGGTCGCTGTCGCGACAACCTGCTGAAGACCGGCGCATTCGCCCCGCTCGGAGAGAGTGAAGGTGTCAGCTTACTCAAGTTGATTGTTCCGGAATTTATTACGCCTCGAAGCGGAATCTGGGACGACCTCCCCGGATCTGATGAGCTCTAAGCGATGGAAACGGGGACTACGGCGAAACTCTGGAACA
This sequence comes from uncultured Bdellovibrionales bacterium, assembly GCA_964401925.1. GTDB lineage: Bacteria > Bdellovibrionota_C > UBA2361 > SZUA-149 > JADYYL01 > CAYOAK01. The sequence goes on from CAYOAK010000056.1 coordinate 10,839, forward strand.
CGATTCGATCCCTGAGTGGCGAAGAGCGGCGCTTCGCTTGGATCGCGGCGGCAGCCTTTTGCCTTCTGCTGGCGTCATACACGGTACTGCGCCCGATCCGTGATGAGCTCGGGATCAGAGGTGGTGTCGAGAATCTACAGTGGTCCTTCACCTTTACTTTCTTGGGAATGCTCGTTTGTGTTCCGCTTTTTGGAGCTGCTGCGTCGAAGCTGCCGAAGCGCACTTTGATTCCGATCGCATACGGATTCTTCGTGTCTCACTTGGTGCTGTTCGCGCTGATACTCAATCTTGGTGTCCAACCTGCGTGGTTTGCTCAGGTGTTCTTCTCCTGGGTGAGCATCTTCAATCTCATCGTTATCTCTCTGTTCTGGACGACACTCTCCGACCGCTGCAGCGAAGCGAGAGGGCGGATTCTATTCGGTCCGGTCGCGGCCGGAGGAAGCGTCGGCGCATTTCTCGGGCCGCTGCTCACCTCACAACTTGTTCGCGCCTTCGGAGCACCCGCCTTGCTATTGCTTTCCGCAGTTCTGCTGACCGGAGCGGCGATGCTTGTCGTACGCATTCCGGTGCTCGGAGAGGGCCTCCTAGACCGCGGACAGGGTAAGGTGCTTCAAGGGGAGGTGATCGGCGGAGAGATGTGGCAGGGACTCTCCCAGATTCCGGGTTCGCGGTTTCTTCAACAGATGGCGGTTCTGACCTTCGTTGGGAATGTTCTCGGAACGTACCTTTATTTTGAGCAGGCGACGATTCTCTCGACGCAAATTCCCGATCCCGTTCGAAGAACTGAACTGCTTGCGTATGTCGACCTATCCGTAAACTGCCTGAGCTTGCTCTTTCAAGTGTTCCTTGCGCCGTTCTGTCTGAATGTCCTACCTGCGCGTTTCGCGTTCTCGATAGTTCCGGCGACTCTGCTGTTAGGCTTCCCGCTATTAGCGATCTTTCCATTTGTCCCTGTGCTTTTCGGATTTCAGATCATTCGGCGGGCGTCGCTCTATGCGCTTGCGAAGCCGGTCGAATCGCTCCTTTTCGCACCTCGCTCCGATCAGGAAGGGTACAAAGCGCGAAATGTAATCGATACGTTGATCTACCGTATGGGTGATACGAGCGGGGCCTGGATGATGAGCGCTCTCCGGCAGGCAGGGGCGCTGTTTGCCTTTCAATTGCTCACACCCATCGCCGCAGCTCTGATGCTGATTATTACCTACTCCCTTGGCCGCGGACATGAAGCGACTGTGGCGAAAGAGAGTACGACGAGGGAGGCTGGAGGATGATCATCACGAAATCTCCGCGTGCTTCGCACAATATCGCCCTCTGAAAGGGGGCATCAATCTGGAAGAGAGGCTTACTGGGACCGCGGGCGGTCCCAGTAATGCCGTTGCTGTTTACTTTATCGTAACGACTTTGCGTCCAGCCTCGATTCGTTTCATCACGAAGTTTAGACCGGTTATCTCGCCATCCTTATCGAAAGCGAAGGGGCCGAAAATGCCGTTAAACGTTGTTTTCAGAAGGTATTGCACCGGCTCCTCACCACTCGAAATTGCCTGATGGAGGGCACGAAAACCCTCAAAGGAAGTGAGGAATATCGCGTCATAACTCCGCGGGACCCCGAACCTCGCCTTGTACTCATCGTAAGTTTTCTGACCGTCGACGTTCAATGCGTCGGCCGCTGTGGGAAGATCGACGAACTCGACTCCGATGACATTGTCAGGACTCTCCTTCAACACAATGGGGCTCGAGGGATAATAAGCGCCATACAACTTCGGCCGCCACTGCAGCGTATCGAGATCGCGAAGCATTTGGATCATCGACGCTTCGACTTGTGCATTCAGGAAAATCCCGTCAACACCCTTGCTCTTGAGCTTCAGGAGCGAAGGCCGGAAGTCCGTCATTTCCGGAAGGTAATCCTCGGACGTAATCTGCATTGTGAGCGGTTCGGGCAATGCACTTTCGAAACTCACCTTCATTCCTTGGGTGAATTCCGCGAGCGAGGAGAGGATTCCCAAGTGACGGATGCCGCTTTGAGCTACGTGTCCGGCAAGGAGCTTGCCGGAATGTTCATCGCTTGGTGTGGAGCGAAAGATGTACTCGCCCGCATTCCTGAGCCCGGCGTCGCTTGCACCGAGGATCATCGAAAGAGTCTTCTCTTTGTTGAGAATTGGCGCAGCACTTTTCGTCGGTCCGCTGCAGGCAAGCCCCGTGACAAAGCGGTAACGATTCACTCGGACGAACAGATTGGTGATTGTGACAGCTTCTTTAGGGTTGCATTTATCGTCCTGGACATCGAGCTTGTAGCGCCCGCCGGCCAACTTCTCGTTTGCATAAATAACGGCGTCGCGAATGTCCTGCCCGAATGTTGAGGCGTCCCCTGTCAGCGGAGTCGACACTCCGATCGTTATGCGGTCATCCGCCGGCGCGGCTGAAGGGAGAACGATCCAAAGAATTCCGAGGAGAAGGCCAATCCGGAACGGCGGGAGGTGACTTCTTCGAGCCGAGCTGGTTGAAGGGGCAAAACCGGGCGTTCTTGCGGGAGTCATACCTCCATCATTGCAGCGCCGGTGGCTGAAGAAAAGTCGGAGTTCGTATGACGATCAGATTGAAGTTCCAGTTTATTGCATTGGCCGTTACCGCCGCGTGGGCTCTTCCGGCCCAGGCGCTCGTTCTCTGCGTTCCCAGTGCCGGCTCGCCGGGGAGCGTGGAAGAGGGCAGCCCGGTGAGGATTCGATCCGTCTGCAACTCAAACGAGACGACTCTGCTCCCTTTTGAAGTCCTTGGGAAAGACGTGCATGAGTTTGTTCCACAGAATAAGACCGTCACTGTTGAGAATGACGAAACACATACGGTCGGACACGATCGAACTTCGAGCGTCGGCAGAAACTTCGCCCAGACGGTGGGGGTAAACAGCGCGACTACAGTTGGCGGGAGCAGCAGCGAGGCGATAGGGGCGAATCTCGATACCTCGATTGGTGGGGCATCGAACCTAACGGTCGGTGCAAATTCCACGATGATTATCGGCGGCGATCTCGCCGAAACTATCGGCAAAAACCACATCGAATCTGTGGCGAAGAACTACTCGGTTTCTGCTGGGGGACTCGGAGCGTTGCAGTTCGGGGAGGATTTCTTGTTCGAAATTGGCAAGAATAGCACTACGAATGTCGGCAAGACCTTTACGGTCGTAGCCGCTGATCAGATCATCCTTCGAACGGGCAGCTCCTCACTTGTGATGAAGAAGAACGGCGACATCACGTTGAACGGCAAGAAGATTAACATCAAAGGCTCCGGCCAAGGGGCCATCAAGGGCTTGAAGATCTCGAAGAACTAGAGCCAACGGCCTTACGACAACTTACAAAATCGCGCTCGCGTAGCCCACGACACGGGTTCGATCTCCGGTGACAGTCGCACTTGTGTCGTAGGCGCAGATCTCTTTCCGGGTATCCCGGAACGCGTGGAGCACTGCCACGGCAGGGAGCAGTCCGCACATACTGATATTCTCCGTGGTGCAGACTGAAAGCAGCGCTCGGGCGTCGCCCTTTGCAAACGCCTGAAGTGCTAACGAGTCGCGGCGGCGATTCTCCGTTTCATCGGCGAAATGATTCATATCGCTTGAGAGGACGACGAGAGTGTTTCCTTCATCGCTGAGGATGCGGAGGATCTCTCCGATGCGCAGACATTCGTCATAGGCGATCCGGCCGATTGCTATCGGAAGCACGCGAACGTTCGGATTCTTGTAGACGAGAAACGGTATCAGCACCTCGGCACCATGCTCCTGGCGGTGGGCGTCACCGTCGAGTTCGAGCAATCCCTTTGTCGCAGCAAACTTCTTTCGCAGCGCCTCATCGATGCGAACTTCGCCGCCTGGTATCTCCCAGGACTCTTCGGGGGCGATTGCGCGCTCCGAACCGAAGGAGGTGTGCTTCGGACCGATGATCACTACTCGATCCGGAATTCGCACCTGATCCAGAGCGGCGGCGGCAACCTTTCCGCAAAAGCGCCAACCGGCGTGCGGAAGGAGGATGGCTCTGGCCACACGAGTCCCCTGAGTCCGTGAGAGGAGACGCTGGAGCGCTTCGAGGGAATGCTCTGGTGCGGCAGGATAGAAGCTTCCGGCGAACGCGGAGCTTCGGCGTGTTCGCTGTGATCGAGACCGAAAAGATCGGAGGAGGGTCGTTCCCTCTCGCCAGCTCTGCGCACTTCCGCCGCTTAGCTGAAGTGCTTCTGCGACGAAGTTTCCCCCTTTGGGAAAGACGAGTGCCCGGCCGCTCTGAGACTCTGCGAGCACCGGTCCGCCGAGCGCGCTCCCGAAACGGGTCGGATTGTCGGTCGGTTGCAGAAGGATTGGCTGCGAAAGAACAACGCATTCTTCAAGAGTGGTGACCGGCGGGGCAGTCTTGCCGGCGCTGAGAGCGCGGGTGGTCTCCCCAACGAGTTGGAGGAGTGAGCGTCCTTCGCCAATTGAGGTGACGGAACGACCGTCCGTCGTTCGAATCTGAACCCCGAGCACTCCGGTTGCCCGCTGCAGAAACTCGGAGCGAAGCTGCATCTCGCCCTGATGCCCGCTCAGCAAGGCTTTCGTGAGCGAAACAGTCTGTTGAAGGATCTCACCGTCGATCTCTCCGACGTCTACTTCACTGCTTTCTGCGGGCCGGGTTAGCAGCAGCACTTTGAAGGAGATGAGGTTTGTTTCATCTTCCGACCACGCATCCGCACTCAGTCCCGCCTTGAGGGAGAGCTGCCGCAGGAACATTAAGCTATCCCAGCGCGCCTCCGTCGCAACTTGCGGCAAAAGGAGGGCGCGACCGCTTGGGTGCAGGAGCGCAAGCCCATGCTCACCAGGGACAAAGGCATTCAGGCGCGATTGACCGCGAGCCGCTATACCGTTCGGCTCGTACATGATGCTGAGCTCGAGTTCCATGAACGGCAGCTCCGAGGCATGAACGCGCGGGAAGCGTGGATCCTCAAGCGCCGACTCTTTCGTGCACGCGCGGAGGACTTCTCCGAGTTGTGCGGGAGTATCGGTGCCCCATCTTCCCCGGCACCCTCTGAGCAGTGAACCACGGCTCAAGGTCGTGAATATTCCAAAAGTGGGGGCGGCTTCGAGTGCCGGTGGTAAGGAGGCCGGCTCCGAAGCAGCGCCGAGGGCTTCGGCCAATGTTCCGAAAGCATGCTCAAGCAGAGCGGATTGCTCGGTGGGGTTGAAATCTGTTTTCGGGGTGTAGCTGATCATGGCACTGCGAGAGACTATTTTCCCATCGCGTACAGCCAGGGGATCGCGGCGCGAGCCCCAGCTGCCCGCTTGGTTTTCAAAAAGCCCAGGTATCTTCGTTCCGCAGTCCGAACAGGCGCCATCTTTAATCCTGAACGCACCGAGATCATATCCACGCCGCTCAATGACGCACTCGCCGCATTGGGGACAATACGTGCTCTGCCCGCTCTTGTCGTCAACGTTGCCCACATAGACGAATTTGAGCCCGGCCTGCCGCGCGCGTTCACGTGCGTTTCGCAGAGTCTCCGGGGGTGTCCGCGGCTTATCTGTGAGCTTATAATCCGGATGGAACGCGGTGAAATGCACCGGGACGTCCGTGCCCAGCTCTCTAACAATCCAGTCGCTCATCCGGGCGATCTCATCCAGCGAATCGTTGTGATCGGGGATGATGAGATTCGTGATCTCAAACCAGACATCGCTCTCGTGCTTCAACCAGCGGAGGGTATCGAGGACAGGCTCCAAGCTGGAGAGCGTGATGTCATGATAGAACGCCTCGGTGAATCCCTTTAGATCCACATTGGCTGCGTCCATCACCGAAAAGAAATCCGGCCGGGCTTCGGGCGTGATGTAGCCGGCGGTTACGGCGACACTCTTCAAGCCCTGATCATGACCGGCTTTCGCGCAATCAATGGCGTACTCTGCCCAAATCACTGGGTCGTTGTAAGTGAACGCGAGACTCCGGCAATTCATACGCTTCGCGGAGCTGGCGATCTCCTCCGGCGAGGCGTTCTGACTGAGAATCTCAATCTCTTTGGACTTCGAGATATCCCAGTTCTGACAGAATTTGCATCCGAGGTTACATCCCGCCGTTCCGAAGGAGAGGACGGATGTACCGGGAAGAAAGTGGTTGAGAGGCTTCTTCTCAATCGGGTCGATGCAAAAGCCCGTGCTCTTTCCGTAGGTCACGAGCTGCATCTTTCCGCCGACATTTCTTCGGACGAAACAGAACCCCCGCTGATCTTCACCGATGCGGCAGGCGCGCGGACAGAGGTCGCAATGAATGCGATCACCGTCGGGGTGCCACCACCGGGTGTCTTCCTTCGAAAATGCCATTCACGGCATTGTAAGGCTTCTACGGCATTTCGACGACGTATTCCTTCCCTTTCTCCAGCTTCGG
>CAYOAK010000056.1:17225-18040 GCA_964401925.1 uncultured Bdellovibrionales bacterium
TTCCCTTTGATGACTTTAACCGCCGCCGGGAGGGTGAACCTGTGATCGCCGCTTGTCGACACGGTGCCGACGGCGCCGTTGTAGTCTTTGAGCGTCTCTAAATAGGTCCGGAAACCTTCGACAGAGAGATCCGGCGCATTCGCGAGCAGGCCGACATAGTCATAGCAATTTGCGGCAGCCATGATCGAGTCCTTCGGAAAGCGCGCCCGGTATCGCTTAATGAAGTCCCCAGATCCGTCCGGAGCGCTCACGAAGAACTGACCCTCCAGGGCGCCTTCGGCGAGATCAATTACGGCCGGATCCTCATACATCTCAATCGCGAAGAGGGGGACTTTGATCCCGAGCTCCTGCGCCTGACGGGCGAAGAGGCCGGTGTGGTTGCCGTAAAGGTTATTGAAGATACCGTCGAGCCTTTCCAGCTTTCCAATGCGGTTGAGGATCGGTTTGAAGTCAGTTTGATCGGTCGTAACCTCATCAGAAGACAGAACCGTGATCCCGGCAGCGGGAGCGCGCCGATTCAGCTCGGCGCGAAAAGCGAGGAGAGCTTCCTGTTGGCCTGTGATAATCGCGATCCTTAAAAGGTTCCGGCGCTTCATCGCCGCGACAAGTTGTTGAAGCTCCGCGTCGGGGGTGACCCAATAACTGAAGACATTCTTTTTCCCCTTCGGTACTTCCGGATCGGAAGCGATCGCAAAGACGATGAAGTCCTCTCGATCCGCGAGCCGATTGACGGCGTTCGAAGTATTCGAAGCCCAGGTCAGGAAAATCTTCGTCCCTTCCCGCTGTTTCAAGCTGCGCACCGCAGAAACGGTGCG
>CAYOAK010000057.1:0-17831 GCA_964401925.1 uncultured Bdellovibrionales bacterium
GAAACGATGCGATCAAGCCGAGCTTTCCGACGATGATCTCTTCGGCGCGCATCGGGGACTTAACGGCGAGCCGGAATATCTGCAATGCCTCCTCGAGCTTCCCGGTCTCGAGCTTCACAGTGCCCAGCGCTCCGCGAGCCGGGGTCGCTCCGCCGTCGATGACAACGAGCCCGTTCAGAATCCGCTCTGCGGCAGAAAGGTAGCCCATCTCGTAGTAGAGCCGCGCAAGCTCATACATGCCGAGCAGCTCATCGGTGGAAAAACTTTTCATCCCTCTCTCGTTTCCGTTCACGGCTCGGATAACATGCTGTTTCTCTTTGGTAACCGACGGTTGCCCTCTCGCACCTTATTCTTCTCCTTGAGTTAGCCACTGGAGAATCTGCCGGAGCATGCTCTCCTCGGGACTTTTCTCGCCGGCCGCCTCTTCCAGTCCGCCCAGTGCGGCAAGCCGCTGCTCAATCTTCTCCCGCAGGTCAAGCAACGGTTCGGTAGTTGCGATTCTCGGAAACAGAGCAGAGAGCGGAGACGCTGCTGCACGGCGCGGAGCGTAGCGCGTTAACGAGATGAGACTTCCGCGAAGCACAGGCGAGATGGCCGAGGATATCCCCGGGTCATTTGCTCGCTTCGGTTTTGTGCTTTCGGCGTCGTCCAATTTAATTCTCTCCCTGACTATACGCCCGTTCGGTCGCCGCGCGTAGCTCCGGCCGCATCTCACCTTCCCTCGATTCCGCCCCGGCCTCATCGGAAGACATCCGGAATCGGTGCGAGAATACAAGCTGCGTCACTAACTTTCCGGCTAAAGCAAACAGGAGCAGCAGACCAAACAGGGATTGCCCGAATTGTTTGACGATCGCGAGGTCCGCCCCCTCACCGAGGGCGAGCTCCTCGCGGCATTTCCGATAGAAGATCCACGCGACGGCGGAGAAGAGGAGGATCTTCAACCCGCCGAGAATCATTCGCTGCAGCGCGGGCTCTCCGAAACGTTCCCCCCCGGAGGTAAGCTTCAGCAGAAACCGGGACTGGATCAACGTTCCAAAAATTCCGCCGATGCATGCGCCGAACGGGATGAGCCCGCAAAGCACAATGATCCGGGTGACAAGCTCTCTCGAGGGTTCCGCAGCCTGACCGGTGATCGACAAGGTCGTCAGCGAGGTCAACAGAGCGTTCCATCTCGGGGGAAGCAGCGCTGCTCCGCTCGCAGCACCGAGCAGCACGCAGAGAGTTTGAACATCGCTGCTGAGCGGAATAATTCCGCTCTCCCGGAGCATTCCCCGGCGATGCTCGGAGAGCGGATGGTCGCCCGTCATGCGCCCCCCGTATTCTGGCCGCTCTCATGCTGGCTAATCAGGGCGGCAAAAAGCGCCTCGGCACGCTGTCCGAGTGCACTGCAGGCGAGGAGAATGAACAGCGACATCACGAGAGGCCGAGCCACGAGGAGAAAGAGATTGAGTCGCGGCGAGACACTTCGCACGAGCACCGCTCGAAGCAGGTCAACGATGAGCGCCCCGACAATAAATGGAAGGATCAGCATCCGGACAGCGGTGAGAAGGTTCTGCGTGATTGGAATCGCCGGCAGAACAGCACCCGCGCTATTGAGCAATAGAAAGAGCTCCTCGGGCCACGCTGTCTGCAGCAGCCCTGCCAAGAAGAGAAACCAGACAAGCAGCGACAGCGCGTGAGGGGCCTTGATCTCCTTTCCGGCAAACGCACGCAGTGCGGCCTGTCCGCTCAACAGTCCGAGCAGAATCGGTACGAAGAGAATGATCGCGGCCCGGCTCGTCATCGGTAGAGATCAAGCCCTCCCCAAAGCCGTTCTGCGTAGCGAAGCAGCGTGTTCCCTGAGAGAACGAAAGCAAAGTAGGCGCCGGCGGCAGCGCCGATGTAGCGTCCAAAAAATCCGATCGCCCGCTCCTCGGTGTGCAGGAGGAGTTGGATCAGCGCCGCCGCTCCTCCCCCGGCCAGCAGTCCGAGCAGGATCGGAATCGCAGCGCGGATGAAGAGCGAGAAGGCATTCGAGAGCAGGTATTCAACCATAAGATTTTAATAGATTCTCGCCGATCAGAGTCCAGCCGCTCGTCGAGAGAACGAGCACGAGCTTCAGCGTGAAGCTGACAGTGTCTGCAGAAAAATTCTCGATGCCGAGGGCCGCGATCGCAGTTCCGGTCAAGAGATCGATCACCAGAAGCGGCAGTAATAATACAAGTGCGATCCGGAACGCGCGATCGAGCTCACTGATAAAAAAAGCGAATGAGAGCTTCGTCCATTCCGGACGATCCGCCTTATCGACGGCAAGCGCCGCGAATCGCTCGCGGATCTTCGGCTGCGTGTGCGCGTCCATGAACTGGCGCCATTCGGCTTGTGAATAATCCATGAACTGCTTGCGAGTCTCCGTCGTAAATCCGCCCTTCGATCCCGAGAGCTCTGTAGCTTTTTCGCCGATCCGCGAGAGCAATGGTTGAATCTGGAAAAAAGTCAGGAGCAGCGCGAGCCCGAAGCAGACGAATATGCTCGGGAACCCCCGGAATCCGACGCGCAGCGCCCCCAAGACGACTAAATAACGGGGGAGAGGGCTCAGAATGAGCATGGAGACAAAGAGGGCGAGGAGCGTGCCCGAAGGCAATCCACTCTGCTCTAAGATGATTGTCAGCTGTTCGAATGACATCGCTCCACCGGTTGTCTCTATTGTTCCTCGATAGCAATCACAAGATTCTCGTCGAGCACTCCGAGCGAGGTTCGCGCGATTAATCGATCGGCCTGCATCATGGAAGCACCGCCGGATACTATTGTTTTCGACAGGAAAATCGCTCCCGGCTGCCGGAGCAAGCCGAGATCCTCCTCTGTGATCTCGCCGCGCGCGAGCTCCAGGACGACCGCCTTCTCATTTCGCTGAACAGGCTCACCAAGGGATTGCACTGCAAAGCGCCCATTGAACTGTCCAAGCACTCCGCTCATCGCGGTACCGTCGGGGAAACGAATCGCCACAGCGCTATCGTGCGGGAGCGTGGTTCGAATTAACGCTCCGGGCTCGAGCGAACCGCGCAACGCGGCGGGATCCAGCGCCCCGAGCTCGATGACGAGCTGATGTTTTCGTCCGCGGGTGCTCGGATTCATCGAACTAGTGAGCTGCTCTCGTGCGAGCAGATCGAGTTTTTGCAGAAGTTCGGGGCCGAGCCCGAGGTGGACGCTGAGATCTCCGGCGGCGGTGTGACATTGAATTGCAAGATGACCTTCGATCTCCACCTCGCCGATATCCGCTTCTCCAAAGAAGACGAGCTCCGATGGGGCGCTGGAAGCATTCCAGCTTCGCGCAAGTGTGAGCAGCAACCTGCGGGCGAGATAGTCAACAAGCACGCTTCCCCCGAAGCGATCCGTCGAATTCACAAAAAGCTCGCCGATTGTCTCGAAGGAGCTGCGATCGATACCGATCAGCGCGGTTTCACCATCCGCCTTCGCGACGAAGAGATGCTCAAGCTCTCCCGGAAACTGAAAATCGGCGTCGACTCTGGTGATTGAAAATTTGACCTCGTTTGCCGTGAAGATCGGCACCCACATCGCGCGCAGTCCGCTGAAGATTTTGAGGTAGTCCGCCCGGAGAAAACCCCGGCCGAACCGGATCTCCTGCAACCCGAAGGTTGGGACCGAGCGCTCCGGCTCCCAGGGCGAGACGCCGTCCCCGCTTTCGAGCAACTCAACTTGGGGGGTCACGCGCCGTCCTCCTCACTTGAGCTCAGGCCCAGCTGTTCCAGCCGCTTTTCGGCACGCTGGAGCTCCTCTTTCTGCTGCGCGAGGTCAGTCTCGAGACGGTGCAGCTGTTGATCAATTCTGCGCTTGTAGCTGTCAATCTCCGCCACGCTCGAAAGTGAGCCGCTACGCAAAGCGCCGGAGCGTGTGCTTTTCAAAAGCTCATCACGCGACCGGACGAGCTCCGCGATCTGCTCGGAGCTGGCCTGATAACGGGCGCGCCTCTCGGCCACGATGCGGTGAACGCGGTTGAGATCTTGATTGGGATCGGGATTTCCAACCACGAGCCGATTCGGAATTTCGGGCGGCTGCTCCGTCACCTGCCCTCCTCTCGGTCGATCACCAAGCCGCGAAGCAATGTGCCAAGGAGCGGCATGCGCACATCGGGCGCGAGTGAGCCGAGCTCTTTCGCCAGCTTTCTCAGAATCTGCCCGTTCTCGGCATCGGTACCGAGAACTTCCGGCGCATCGAGTCCGTCAAACAGAACGGCCACGCACACAAGCGCCTGCTCACGCGGGGAGAGTTTTCGAAACTGAGCGAGGTCCTTCATTCGGCGGCCCCCTCTTCCTGTTGGACCGGAAGACTGCTCGAAGTTTTCAGCGACACGACCGGATACTCGCCGGTGCGCCGGCGATCACTTCGGCGCCGTTCGTATCGCCGCCAGAGCACACCGCTCAGCACCAGACCGGCAAAGAAGCCGACAAAAAGGGCTGCGAGCATCGATAGCCCGAGCAACGCAAAAACTTGATAGGTGGCGCGCTCACGTTCCGCCGCAGGCACTTGGAACGAAAACGGGCTGGGGAAATCAACGAGCGCACCGTCGCGCTTGAGGCTGACGGTGACGAGCGAGACCTCCAAGCCTTCCGGGCGAATCTCCGGAAGCGTCTTCTGCGCGAGCGACTCCACCCGATCGCGAAGGGCTCCTGCCTCCGCCGTGTGACGAACGAGCACAGTCGCTTTCGCTGCCGCGGCGTTCGTCGGACGTTGATAAAACACCTCGCTGTCGATTACACCGGGAAGACTTTGAATGAGCTGTTTCAAGCGCTCGCCGGTGACGAGGTCGACACGGAGCGCGACGATCTCCGGAGTTGGGGGAATCAGCGATTCGCCGCCGAGGAGATCCTTTGTGTTTTGTGCTTCCTTCCTCGGCAGACCGAGTTGGCCGAGAAGGTTCAGAGCGGCGCTGTAATCGCTCTCCGCAACTGAGATTGTATACCTCTCCTGGCGGCCGTTTGTGGTGCTCTTCTCGCCGACCGGAATGCCGGCATTGAGGAGCACGGAGACAATGGAGAGCTTCTCTCGCTGATCGAGTCCGGAAACGACCTCGCGCTCCCGGCATCCGCTCAGGAGAATGAGTACAAGAACGGAAAGGAAGAGCCGCCCAATCCTAAGCTCACTGAACCTAAGCCGCACCTGGGATCGCGACGAACACCATCTCGTATTTTCCGAAGCGGACTCTATCTCCATGGCGAAGCTGCACCTGATCCGAATGACGCTCAAACTCGCGCGAGTCCGATCGTTTTACAAAAGTACCACCCTCACTCATTAGATCCTGAAGTGTAACCCCCTGATCCGGATCGCACACCATCAAACATTGCGGCGTCGAGACCGTATTGTGAGAAATTACCAGGTCGGTTGGCCGCAAGCGTTCTGCTCCGACAAAGAAACGTCCGGCACGGAGCTCATGCGCCGTCCCGCGTTGATCCTCCGCAAAGGTAACAAGCCATCCGACAAGCGCTCCATCAGCGGGCTGCATGCGTGGAGACTCCGCTCGCTCCTGCCGTGGCGGAGCCGCCGGTGTGGGAGCAGTTGCCGGAGGAACTCGTTCGGGCCGTTGTTGTTGCTGCTCCGGTTGCCGATCGGGTTGCTGACGATCGGGTGCCGGCATGCGTCGATCGAGTTGTGGAGCGGGTGCCTCACGAACTGCCTCGCCCTGAGCCTGTCGAAGGGGCTCATCTTGTTGCTCTGCGCGCCGCGGACGATCATCGCGCCGTGGCTCGCTATGAGCCTGTCGAACGGGCTCTTCTCGATTTCGATCATCCCGCGGCCGGTCATCACGCCCTCGATCGTCCTGACGTGCCTCACCGCTATCCGGACCTCGCAGCTGAAATCCCGCGCGCGACCTTTCTTGTTGAGCGGATTGTGACGGCTGTGCGCTACGCCACGGGGTCATCTCGGCCGATTGGTCGGGCTGACGATCACTGTTCGCGTTGCCGTTTCCGGACGGAGCGGGATTCGCACCTTCCCCGCCGCCACGGCGTTTCCGGCGCCGGCGCTTTCGTTTGCGCACAACATCTTGCGGCGAAGACGCTTCGTTTGTCTCGTCATCGTCGAAGCTGTCGACGTCACCGCCGTCATCGTCCTCATCCGCCTCGATCGGCGTGTCCATAATCGGATCCGGAACCGGATCAGGCGTGCTGGCGCCCTGACGGAACGGTTGAAAACGCGGACCTGCGGGACGTTCCGGAGCGGCAGGGGGTGGTTCTTCGGGCGCCGCCTCAAGCGCCGCTTCCTCGACGTCTTCGGTGTTAACGGAAAGTGTCCGCTGCCGGACCCGGCTTGGACGCTCGCTTTCTTCCGCCGAGTCTTTGCCCGGCGCAGCTTGTTGATCTTTCAAGATGTAGCCGCACATGCGGCAACGCGAGGCAACGGCCGGAACAAGGCTCCGGCAATTCGGGCATCGAATGAAGCTCAATTCGGTTTCATCAACCGCCATACGACCTCCTCCTCAGAACCTCTCGCTACTTCTCTAAATAAAAGTAGACGTAATAATTCATGATAACCAAAAATACGAATAAGCCCCAAAAAGCCAGCTTACCGCTCAACCCAAGCCTCTTGGCCGGAGCAAACTCCTCTACGCGCTCCGGGCGCAACGGGAGAACCGGCTCTTCCACCGGCGCGTAAGCAACCGGCGTCTCAAACGCTGTCTTCACCAGCGGCTTGCGGAACCCCTGAGAGCCCCAAGAATCCGATGCTGGCGGTGGTGGAGAAGCTTCACTCGATTGCTGGGCAAACCACGCGGGCGGAACCTGTTCCTGATCTTCATCTGAGTTAAACGGCTGCGTGGGGATAATTATCTGCGAAAGTATCTGCCCGTGAAGCGAGCTGGAGCGCCGCGGCCGGGCATCTTTGCCGAGATAGGTCTGCTCCTCTTTGGGCGAGTAGCAGAGTCCGACTGTCATTCCTCGAGCGAAGTCGAGCACACTCAAGCCTTTCGGCAGCGGACGATCCAGCTCCCGCTGAAGCCGCTCACCCTCGATGAAAGTTCCATTCGAGCTGTGATCGATCAGAATGATCGACTCGTCGTCGCCGACGACGAGCTCCGCATGGAGCCGCGAGATGTGTGACGCGTTCAGCCAGATATCATTTGCGGGATCGCGCCCGATCGAGACGCGCCGCCCAGGCAGCAAAGGATAGCGTTCGGGCCGCATGAGATCTGAACGAGACACCAAACATGGATAGCGTTCGACCGCGATATTGGGCGGCGGCGGTGCGGGTGCTTCGACCACAGCCTTCCGCGCAGCGCTTCCGCCGGTTGCCGTGATCAAGCGAACCGTCGGGCCGTTCTCGCCGAGCTGCGCCTCGCTCCCAGGTTGAAAGGGGGTACGAGCCGTAATCGAGTGCTCGCCATCGACAACGACGGAGACACCAGCGGTCGCGGGCTCGAGCCAATAATCGGGTTCTCCGGAGATCGCGCGAATGCTTCCGACACGCAGATGTTCCGGAGCCACATTCTGTCCGTCTACGCGCACGGCGCAACTTCGGGAGCGCCCGACAAGCACCGGTTGATCGGGCGAGAACGAGATCACAAACGGAGTATTGCCTCCAACGCTGAGCGCCGGAAACTCCGGGGCGACTTTCGAAAGTGCACGCCGCAGAACCCGGATGCCCCCGCGGTCCATAGATTCGCCGGCACCAAGCAGCAGATCAAGGTCGAGCGGGATCACACGCAGAACGACATTTCCCAGCTCAACCTCGCCGGAGCCGATGAAGTTCTCCTCTTTCGCCGGAACTCCGATCAGCTGCGATGAAAAGCTTCGTCCGAGCTTCCGGCGAATCTGCACAGAGTGTCCCGGATTGGCAGCACCTTCGATCATGACATCCGCTTCGTCCGAGGCTCCGATGACAAAGGCATTTCGCCGGACAACGATCAATTCGTCCGCGCTAATCCCGTCGTCAAAGTGCAGCTCAACAGCGAACATCGCTCTCCTTAGAAGTTATTCTTTCAATCCCCATCCCTGGGAATGTAAAAAGTCCTACCGGCGCAAGGCCTGGTCTCCGCGGTTCTTCACGACCCAGTGCGCAGCTTCATAGGCCGCGCGAACTTCCGGATCGCGCTCGACCTCATAGCCGCGAACAAGATCCTGCAGGACGCGAACTTCATTCCGTCCTTGCAGTGAATTGACGGCGGCTATTCTCACCCCTTTATCCGTATGCCGGAGGAGACCAAGCAAGATATCGCTCCCCGTGATCGGGGCGACCCGATCCAGAGCAAGCCGGAGCAGTTTCGGATCGCCGAGATCAATGAAGATCCGGAACATCGTTCCCGAGGTTGAATACGGCATGAGCTGATCGAACGCGGCCGCGATTTCGGCCTCGCTCGCCAGCTTATAGAGCCCAAAGATCCCGAGCGGCTTAATCAGGTCGCCGCGGTGCTTCCAAAGTGTCGGACTCTGAAACCATTTCAGGAGCTCATGTGCGGGCTCGGAGCTCGCAGATCTGCCGGCGAGCGTCTCAAGGGCTTCAAGTCCGAGCTCGCGATCTTTCGTTTGTGCGAGGACCGAAAGGAGCACACTCTCAAATTCGAGACTCGTCCAGCGGCCGACCGCAGCAACGTCGCTCTCGGTTAGCTCTCCGCGCGCGATATGCACCAGCGCGACTTTCACGGATTTTGTCGTCGCCAACTTATCCGCGTCAAGCAAGGCACGGAGGGGGACCGACTGGAACGGGGGAAGGTTCTTCCGCCGCAAAGCCTCGGTGGTCACGTCATAGAGCAGCGGGTGATCGAGCTGCGCGAGCGACTCGAGCATTCCATCTAGATCGCTAATCTTCGTTCGCGGCAGAAGTCCGATGATATCCCGCTCGTAAACGGCTACGAGAAATGGATTGAGCGTCAAAAGCGCCGAAAGGCCGAGGCGTGAAAGATCTCCCTTTGCTCCGGCAACGATCAGCAGCTGACGCAACACCGGAACGAAATGATCTTCATCCGAGTCATCGAGACTCAGCGATGCGGCAAGACGAAGCGTGCTGCCCGGATCATCAACCGAGGCCTTATGCAAGCTGTCGCGCCGGGTTTGAAGCGGCAGAGTCAAGTCGCACGCACGCAACAGTGCGCCAAAGACCGGACTGGGACCGGGATCGATTCCACGGCTCAACGTTTCTTGGCCCCAGCTCTGAATCATTTCACCGCTTCTGGCGTGCCCAAGATCTTTCAACCTGCGCGACAGGGCGCTGACAACCGCTCCGCGAATGTCGCGTGTCGCGTCAATCCGCGCGATCGAGGCGAGCACCGAATAGGTTGCCGGGTTGTCATTTGCGGCGATCTGGTCGAGCGCTTGCAGTCGTGAAGATTCCTTCGCGTCCGTATCGAGCACGATATTTGCTGCCTGCTGCAGTTCGGGGGGAAGCAGCTCGGCATATTCGACGAGCGGCCGTTTTGTCTGCGGCGAGGGACCGCTGCGTAAAAAGCTGATGCCGCCGGCTACGAGGATTCCGAAGATCGCGCCGAGCACACCGAGGAAGAGATACTTCGGCCCCTTGCTTTCCGCCTCCGGAAGTTCCTCATCATCAATCTCTTCACCCTGGTCGGCAGCCGTGTTTGCATGCTGTTTCATGCCGGGTGAGGTCATCACACCGGTCGTGTTGTTTCGCAGAACGAGCTCATACCACCGTCCGCCTGTCACATAACTTTCATTGCGGGCAGCCGCTTCGAGCTGCTTCAACGCGGCTCCGGCATCAGCGAACCGATCAGTGTAGCGCAATGCGAGACAGGTGCCGATAATGGAGTCCGCCCAAGCCGGCGAGTCCGGGCGCATAACACTCAGCGGTACAGATTCCTTTAACGGATCCTCGCCGGGGTTCAGCTCCTGAGCATGCGCCTTTTGCGCCGGATACTGGCCGCCGAATAAGCGGTATCCGAGAATGCCGAGCGCAAAGACATCGGATTGAAGCGTCGGCGCCATTCCGGAGCGTTGCTCGGGTGAGAGATAATGGAAGACTTGCGAAGGTGGATTTTGCCGGGGTTTTCCTTTGTCGAAAGGTCCGAGTAAGGCGATGAGGCAGAGGTCGCCCCGCGGACGGAGCAGCAAACTGTCCTCACAAAGGTCTCCGACGACAATTCCGGCTTTGTGACAGTCGGCGATAATCCGGACGGCATCGATGAAGAGACCCGCGCGCCGCTCCATCGGTTCTTCAATCAGCGGCAGCTTCGCCCCGCCGACGTATTCGGTGATCAGATATCCGTTTCCGTTGTTGACGCCGAACGCCTTCAGCCCGGGACGGGGAAACACTGTTTCGTTGATCTTCTCGAGGCGGGCTTTGAAAACCTCTTCGGTAGCGGCGTCCGCCAAGGGGTTCCGCAGAATCCAGACCAGACCCTTTTCACCCGTCGCACGGTCCATCCCCTCGATCGCTTCTGAGGTGCGAGTGGCGAAGCGATGCATCCCCAGCTCGAAGCGGCCGAGAAGCTCCTGATCGTTATTTAGCATACGCTCTTCACCTTAATCCTAAGATCCTAACACGCCGACTGTCTCCACACGGTGACGTCCCCCGATCTCGTCAAAAGAGAGGGTGCGGTACCATTCATTGCCGATCGCTTCATCGGCCATTCCGCCGAAGGAAAATCTCTGTGTCGCCAAGAACTCATCCAACGCATCACGGATATCCGCGTCGCATAAGATCACAGCGGGCAGCCGCCCCCGTTCCACGACCGGGGTAAAAAGCCGTCCGATTCCCCGGCGAAGCTCCGCTGAGCGGCGAGGATCGAGCGGCAGAGGGCGAGCTTTATCATCCCAATGCAGCGCGGTCTCCCGCAGCTCCTCAGTCAGTTCCGGATCAAGCGTGAAGACACGAAGATCGGTTCCGCCTCCTAAAAGATCATCGAGAATGACACCGCGAAGCTTCCGTCTCAGACTGCGTGAGCATTCCTCCAGCCAGGCAGCTCGATCGTTACTGTCCCCCGGCACGGGCTGCGCGGAAGCGAACTCCAAAATCCCATCCAGGATCAGCTTCGTGTCACGGATGTTCACTCGCCCCCGGATCAGGGAACGAAAGAGTGAGCATAGCTCATGTGGAGAGAGGAAGCTCGAACCGCCAAACTCCTCAACAAGCCGGGGTGACGATTCAGCCAGCTGCGACAGCACGAGCTTGGTTTCGTCAACGCCGAAGAGCTCATCGAGCTGTTGCACCTGACAAGCTATGCAATCCTTTGCCAGAAACGATCCGGGACGCATCGACTCGAAGCCGAGCAGGCGTAATGAGCTCTCGAGCTTCTCCTCCGGCTCGATCCATGCACCGGCACACCCCAGCAGCGGGTCGCGGCTGATTGCCCGAATCTCTGCACCAAGCGGCAGAAGCCGCGAGGCCATCGCCCGGATGTAACTTTGCCGGACAAGGCAGCTGCCCTCGCGAGCGAGCCGTCCGCGAACAAAGATCTTATAGTCGAGAACACCGACCCGGTCCGTCGGCGTATCTTGGCGAAGCTGGATGCGGAGCGGAAGCAGGGTGACTCCGCGCTGTTCGAAGAACGTCGCGCGCTCCTCATCGTAGGCTTCCTCGAGCGACGCAAGCCCACCGATAGAATTCAGTCCGTTCTCACCCAGCTCCACCGTCACAGCCGTCAGAGCCGGCCGGTCCTGATAACTGATGCGCGGCACACTTCCGGTTGAAGTGAGTCTCGCAAGGGAAGGTGCCGGCTCTCCCCCCTGATCGAGAACCTGAAAGAGATGTGTCGACGCTTTCGTTGTGCGGAGGCGCTTCACCCAAGGGTCGAATATCTCCGGGCGAAGGGCACAGAGGCAGCAGCCGGCCCCCACGAGGACAAAGGGAACGAACGGGAAACCGGGCAAGAGCGAAAAGATAATCGCTGCAGAGCCTGCGACGAGCAGGGCAAGCCTGTCCGAGAGAATCGTCTGGAGAACCTGCCGGGACACGGTTTCCTGGCGCCCGCGCGAGACGTTCGTCACCACGACCCCGGCGCAAACTGAGACCAGCAAGGCCGGTAAGATACTGACGAGGCCGTCACCGATCGCGAGAACGCCGAAGCGTTTCAGGGACTCTTCGACGTCCATCCCCCGTGTCAGCCCGAGGATGCTGCCGCCGATCACGTTGATCACAACGATTGCAAGGCACGCGATCGCGTCACCCTGAATGAAGCGCATCGCTCCATCCATTGCACCGTAAAAACCTGACTCGCGGTTCAACGTGTTCCGCCTGCGCTCTGCCTCTTCTCTGGTAATATTTCCGGAACGGAGGTCCGCATCGATGGCGAGCTGTTTTCCCGGCATCGCGTCGAGTGAGAACCTAGCCGAAACTTCCGCGACCCGGGCGGCGCCCTTCGTCACGACGATGAAATTCACAAGGGCGATGACAGAGAAGATGATCGCTCCGACAAGGAAATCTCCTTGCACGACAAACTCTCCGAACGCTTGAATGACCCGGCCGGCGGCGTCGAAGCCCTGTTGACCGTGCAGGAGAATGAGCCGCGTTGATGAGACGTTCAACGCAAGACGGAAGAGGGTGCTCAGCAGAAGCAGGGTCGGAAATGCGAAGAGCTGGGTAGCTTCGTGAATGAGCAGCCCGCGAACCAGTAGAACGAGCGAGAGTGTTAGGTTGATTGCCAGGAGCACGTCGAGGACGGCTCGCGGAACCGGAAGCAGGAAGAGGCAGACGACGCCGACAACGGCAATCGTGACCAGAACACCTCGGGCCTCAGTCCGGCGCGGAAGTGATGACGAGGCAAATGGAGTAGTGACGCTCACGCACCGAACGCTTCCATCAGACGGACGATCAGTCCAGCAAAAAGGAGCCCGAAGAATCCGGCGAATACCGCTGCAAGCGGCCCTGTTGCTTTAACCGCCAGCTTGGTGATCTGACCTTCGACGTAAACCTGACGCTGAGTCATGACAGCGTCGGCCAGCTCTTGGAGCTGCCTCGAGATCTCACCACCATGTTTCGAGCATTGCGCCAGAAATTGGAAGGCGTGCTTGACTTCGTGCTGCCCGTTCGCCTCTGCGACCTCAACCAGAGATTCTTCAAGGTTCAGGCCGGAGCGCATGAGCTTCTCGCAGTGGATGAACATTTCCGTCACGGGATTGTGTGAATCCCGCTCATTCGCCATCACCACCAGCATGGACAAGCAGGGCCCGATATCGAGCGAGCTGCTGACACCGATCGAGATCTGTTCGATGACGAGCGGGAGAAAATAGAGCGTCCGCTCATGACGCGCGCGGATCTTCCTCTCGAGCCAGCTGAGCGGAAGCGCAAACCCGACAAAACCGCCGACAAGGCCAAGCATCGACGAGAATGCGGCGCTGCCCGCCATGAGGTAGCCCATGAACCCGAAGAGCGGCACGGTGATGATCGGAACAATCAGGCGGGAAAGATAGAACCGGCGTTTCTCGACCGGGGCGTAAATCCCCGCTTGAAACAGTTTGCTGTTGAGATCTTGCGCCTCTTTCTTAACGCTCGACCGGCCGGAGCGCTCTTTAATCGTCTCGGCATCGAGAACGAGATCGTCATCGTCATCGTCTTCATCGAGAATGCGGCGCGTGCGCGCGGACATAACTGGCGATTGCGACGAAGGCATCAGACCGCGCAGCCCGGCGGTCTGTTGTCTCGCAGCGGCTGTGCCCCGCGAGAAGTTGTAGAGCAGAACCCCTACTCCGCCAAAGGCGAATACCGTAACCAATATTCCAGCCAGCTGGAGCGTATCCATCGCAAAAGCTCGTTAGATCTTAATGTTCGTAACCTTCCGGGACCACCAAAAACCGAAGATAATTGATGCTAAACCGCCCTGAAAAATCTTGTTCCCGAGCTCGTGCTTCAACGCCGGGAGGACGAGGTCCGGCGAGGCCCATGTCAGGTAGGCCATCAAGGCCGACATGATGAAAGCGATCGCGTAAATCGAGGACTGCTCGAGTCCGACTGCGGCTTTCGCCTGCTGCCGGAACTGCTGCCGTTTCCGGACCTGCTTCGCCAACCGCTCGAGAGTTGTCGACAGTGTTCCGCCGACCTTTCTGCTGAGCAGCAAGCTTTGCACGAAAAGCTCCAGCTCCGGATGCGCAATATCTTCTCCGAAGGCGTTGATCGCTTGCTCCTCGGTCAATCCGAGACGGAGCCGTTCGATCATCAGCTCGACTTCGGCGCGGACGAGTGACCCGGGATCGAGTCCTTTCGCAGCCGCTTCGAGTCCGGCAATCGTCGACATACCGGTCTTCAGCAAGCTGACGAACGAGAGCAGAAGCACCGGATAATCCGCATCGAAAGCTTTGAAACGGCGCTCAATGGCGCCGTCCAGGAAGCTGCGCACGACCGCGGGGGTCAGGAACGCCGCGAGCATCTGAATGGCGACCGTAGCGTGCATGCGCGCCGGGATGAATACGAGAATTGTGACCAGCGCTTGGATCGCACGAAACTGCAGCGGCGTGATCTTCCACTGCGCATATTTCAACTTCTTCTCGAGCGTCATCGTCGAGCTCTGCGCGAGCTTCTTGCGCGAGAGCGCCGGATCTTCCGCAGCGACGAATGCGAGATTGTCCTTCCCGCGGCGTTGACCGGGTCCGCCTTCTTTCATCGGATCGAACTGCGCGCGCTGAGCCTGAACGAGGTTTCGCAGAGTCGCGACCTGACCGGTCGAAGCTTTCGGTGCTCCGCCTTTCAGCCCGCCGCCACCCCAAATGATGAAGATTCCCCCGACGAGGAGCATCACCATCATAATGATCGCAACGACAATGACGATGTTCGACATCGCTATTTCCTCCCGCCCATGCTGCTCTTCTCGTCAGCGACGTTCGTATTTGAGAATCCGATATATTTCGGAGCGTCTCCGAGATAGATTCCGTTCCGTTCCAGAACCTCTTCGTAGTTGCTCGACCAGGAGAGCACTTCCCACTTCGGGTTTTCACCTTGTTGGACGAGCTTGAACATCGGGCGGACCTGAATCTGGCCTTCGACGAAGTTGCCGACCTCGATCACCTCTGCGAGACGAACACGCCCGGTCGACCGCTCACGGGTCATCCAGACGACGACGTCGCACGCCAGAGCAATCTGCTGCCGGATGATGTCCATCGAAACACCGCGCTGTGCACGTCCAAGCAGACTCTCGAGACGGGTCAGCGTTTCGCGGGCGTTTCGCGCGTGGACTGTCGACATTCCGCAGTGACCAGTTTGAGCGGATTCGAGGAACGCTTCGGCCGCTTCGGGAGTTCTCATCTCACCCAGAAGAACGCGCGACGGACACATCCGGAGGGTTGTCTTAATATGCTCTTGCAGCGTCACTTCCCCGATCCCTTCGCTGTTCGCATAGCGCGACACAAGGCTTCGGTAATACGGATGGCGGAAGTTCAGCTCCGGAGTGTCTTCGACCCCGACGACGGATTCGTCAGCACGGAACTGTGTTCCGAGGCAGCGGATCGTCGTGGTCTTTCCGGTTCCTGTTTCGCCGGCAACCATGAAGGTGTGCTCACAGGTTCGAACCATCGCCGCGAGATAATTGACGATCAGCGGCGGTGCGACCTGATAGGAAACGAGATTCTCGAGACTTGCTTCCGAGACACGCGGAACGCGGATCGTGAGGAAGGGTCCGCGCGCTCCGCAGACACTTTCGTGAACCGCGCAAAGCCGCTTTCCGTCCGGGAAAGATGCGTCGACCGTGTGCTGTTGCGTCGAGAGACTCTTTCCGAGACGGAAGAGCAGCCGGTCGACGAAGGTGCAATAGGCTTCGTGGCTCGGCCAGTGGAGACCGGTCGTCTCACTGATCTTTCCGCGCTGGAGCACGACTGTCTGGTAGTCGTAGCAGTGAATATCTGTGACTTCAGGATTCTCGATCAGCGGCTGAATGACCCCCCAGCCGAGCAAGTCCTTCTTCAAGTGCACGATCAGGTCAGCGCGAACGATGTCGTCGATGACATAGCCGCGCTGCGCGCAAACTTTGTCGATTGCCGAGGCGATCGCCTCTTCAGAGATGTCGCCTTCGCTCTCGAAGTTGTCTTGGCTTCCGAGCTCTTTTCGCGCTTCGCGCAAAATGGCGTTTGCGACCGGTGAGAGCGGAGCACGGGCATTATGGCCGCCGCCGCCCGGTCGTTGTCCGCCTGGAGCCTCCGCTACTTCGCGGGACGAGGAGCGAACCGCCGGCGCACCTGCGGGACCTTCAAGCAGTGCAGTCGATGTCGCTCCGCGCGAGCGGGTCGAAAATAGATCAAGAAGTGTTTCCTTCTCGTTGTCCTTAGCCATACCCCTCTTCACCAACCTTATGTACGGCGGCGTGAATCTTCACTGAATCTTCACACTGCCGGTTTGGCCGCCCGCGCATATCGCAACATTCAGCGTTTGCGACTTCCGGGCTCCCAATTTTTCTCTCGCCCTACTACCTTCCGGCGGTCGTCGGTCTCATCCGTGAGACCCCTTCCATCCGCCGCTTTGAAAACCTGCGCTTCGCATGGTTTTCCCGAGTGCCGTCCCGGCACTCATTTGCCTCCACCGCCTACTCGGCGGCGACTGCGTCCGCGTCTTTCTCCCAACGTCCGCCGGCCTTCAGTTTGAACTTCACGTTCCGGCCGGTCTTCGGGTCACGCATATACATGTAGCCCTGCGCCGGATCTTCGCTGGTCGGACGATCACGGACACCGGTGATATCGCTCAGGTCAACGCTTGCGGGATCTTCGTCGCGCACTTTGCCTTGCTCATCGCCGCCGACGAGTGTGAGGCTCAGCGACCCGACGTTCCGTGCGAGCTCGATCCGTTTCGCATCTCGCTCAGTGACGAGCAGCGTCACATCGATTGAGCCTTGAATCGCGACCCGCCCATCGACAGTCGTTGCGCCGCCTGAGGAGAGGATCTTGATGAAGCGTGCGAGCGTCGCAACTTTCTTCTTCCCGTCTTTGTCCATGAAGGTGAAGAGGACGTCGACGCGCGAGCCCGGTTTCGCAAACCCTTCAACGCCCGATCGTGAGTCGACCTGAATCGTGACGGCGCGGAATCCGTTCGGAATGTTCAGCGCACTCAGCGGCGGCTGATCCGAGATCGAATCCTTTAGCACCGGCATGTTCGCCGGAATCATATCCTTCGAATATTTTCCAAGCAGGAGATCACCTTCACGAGCGAGCACGGCGCCGTCCGGAACCTGATCAGGCTCCCACTGGCGCGTCGTGAACAACGCTTTCTGAAACTGTGTCCCCGCTTCTATCCGCGAAAGTGCGACGAGCACTTCGACCTTGGACGTGAGCACCGGCTGTTGCGGTACTGCCGCGCCCGTTGCGGACTGTTGCTGCTGCGGCTCATCCTTCATGGTCAGCACACCGACCAGGAGAATGAGCAGCACCACGACGACCGCGGCCAATGCGCCGACGACGTAGCGAAGTTTTACTGAATAAGCGTAGGAAGGATTCCCACCGAAACGAGTTGCCATAGTTTCTCCGTAGAGGTCTCAACGACAGAAGGTTTTTCGCGGGGGACAGATCTTCGTTACCGGCCCGGGATCGAACAGCGAGCTAACCCAGGATAAACCTTCTCAGAATGTTAAGACGCTAAAATTCCGTAGGATGTTTCGGCAATCAAGCCTTATCACCTTAAGCAGTTCTTCAAAAAATTCGCGGGATTAACCATCCGGAATCGCGGTAATGCCCCGTTGCGCTGCTCAACGGCGAATTGAAACCACACCTTAGCGGAAACCGCTTGTCGATCTCCCGATAAGAAGTTTCTTTTCGACGGTTGAAATATTGGGTTCGCAATACTGGGTCCGCGGGCGTCCTCGCCCGCTTGCCGGTAACCGCGTTCGCACAGGGTCCGATCACTGTTCCAAAGCATGCACCTGTAAGCGGACGAGGACGTCCGCGGTCCCGGTAAGCCCACTTCCTGTTCGAGCAATCGGCGGG
>CAYOAK010000058.1:0-17699 GCA_964401925.1 uncultured Bdellovibrionales bacterium
GTCGCGGTTTCATCAACTTAAACCCCGTCACCGTCTCTGAGACAAAAAGAGGGGGCGGGGTTCGGAGAGGGGGGGATTCGAACCCCCGGTAGGTGTTTAGCCTACGCACGCTTTCCAAGCGTGTACCATAAACCACTCGGACACCTCTCCATGGGCCGGGACCATTTAGCCTAGCTCGTTTTGGCGGTCTACCCCGGGCGGCGCTGCGGCGGATCTGTCGGGGCGGTCGTGGTAGAGGGTGCGGGATGAATCGACTTCGCTTTGAGAAGAGTCCCTACCTCCTGCAGCATAAGGAGAATCCCGTTCATTGGTTTGCCTGGTCGGAGGAGGCCTTTGCCGAGGCGCAGCGCCTTGATCGGCCTGTCTTCCTCTCGATCGGATATTCCACCTGCTACTGGTGCCACGTAATGGAGCAGGACAGCTTTGAGAATGATGATGTCGCAGATTTACTGAATGCCGGGTTTGTTTGCGTGAAGGTCGATCGGGAAGAGCGCCCTGATTTGGATCAAATCTACATGGACGCCGTCGTCGGCATCGCCGGCCATGGCGGCTGGCCAATGAGCGTCTTTCTAACCCCGGAGAAGCGACCCTTTTTTGGCGGAACTTTTTTCCCGAAGCAGCAGTTCATCCCCCTGCTCTCGAAAATCAGCGAAGTCTGGCACAGTGATCGGAATTCCATTGTCACCTCCGCGGATCGGATTTTCGGATTCTTGAACCGGCAGTCCGCCGCCAGCGACGAGCCGCTCGAGCCCGTTCCCGCGTTTCGAGATGCGCTTGAGTATTTTCGGCGCAACTTTGACGCCGAGTTCGGCGGCTTCGGCCAGGCGCCAAAGTTTCCCCAGCCTGCAAATCTTGAGCTGCTGCTCCGGCTTTGGCGGCGCACCGGTGACGATTCAATCCTCCTCATGGTCCGAAAGACGATCGACGCAATGTGCCGTGGCGGGATCTACGATCAGGTCGGGGGTGGATTTCATCGTTATGCCACTGATCAGCGCTGGCTCGTTCCACACTTCGAAAAGATGCTTTATGACAACGCGCAGCTCGTTTCGGTCCTCGTTCAGGCATTTCAGGCCACGAAAGATCGTGCCTATCTGACGCGAGCCACCGAGACTCTCGATTATTGTCTCCGCGACATGCGCTTGAAAGAGGGAGGTTTTGCTGCCGCAGAAGATGCCGGTGAAGTCGGCAACGAAGGTGAGTTCTACGTTTGGGAAGCGGCGCACCTTGAGCACAGCCTGTCGCCTCAGGAGTACGACTTAGTGACGGAGACGTTCGGCGTCACCGCGCATGGAAATTTCGAGAGTGAGACGAACATCCTCGCCATAGATCGAGCGGTGCCGCTTTCAGTTTTTGAGGATCAAAATTTCCGTCAATTGCGTGAGAAGCTCTTTCGTCTGCGGGAAGTTCGCGATCGTCCATTGCGCGATACGAAAATTCTCACTGCCTGGAACGGACTAATGCTCACCGCTCTCGGCCGGACCTATGCGGTCACCGGGGAAGGCCGATATCTGACCGCCGCTACCGAGACTGCCGCGTTCATTCGAGAATCTCTTTGGAAAAACGGCCAGCTGCTCCGCAGCTACTGTGACGGTGAGGCGAAGATTCCCGGATTCCTGGAAGACTACAGCTACCTGATCCAGGGACTGCTCTCCCTCTACGAAGTCTCCTCGCTCCGAGCACATTATGATTGGGCGGTTGAGCTGCAGCACGTCCAAGATCAGCTGTTCTGGGACGGCGAACGGGGCGGATATTATTTCTCACCTGCCGGCCTGACAGAACTCATTGTTCGAAAGAAGGATTTTAATGACGGAGCTGTTCCCTCCGGGAATTCCATCTCCGCACTTAATCTCTTGAAATTTTGCCAGCTCTCGGGCGAGGCGAGTTTCCTGACTCGTTATCACTCTCTCGTGCGATCCATGGCGCCACACGCCGCGAAGTATCCTGCAGCTTATCCCACTTTGCTTTGCGCCATTGATTTTGAACTCGATCGTTTTCGCGCAACTATCGTCAGCAGTCCAACCGATCGGAGCTGGCAGGAAGCTCAACGAACGATCGCGCAGAATTATCTGCCGAACGATCTTGTTGCGCGCGCGCGAAATGATGGACCGCCGCTTGTGCAAGACAAGGAGCTGCCTGACTTCGAAGTCTTTATCTGTGATAGCGCCGGCTGCGCGCCGCCGGAAAAGAAAATCGAGGCAGCCGTGGCGAAGCTGCGCACCACGCCTACCCTTTCGTTACTGAGCGGCTCCGGCGGTTGATGCTCGCGACTTTGAGGTGATCATTGCAGCGATCTTGAGCCCGGATTCCCACGGCAGCAAGCGATCGCCGAGGGCACCTTGCGGATCTTTGAGAGCGCTGCGGAGCTCGCCCTCACCTCGTAGTGCAGTCGCGTATTGTCCCACTCTGGCCTCCTCTCCCGGCAATGGGAGCGGATCAGTTCCACACAGAACTTTCCGGCCGAGTCCCCGGGCGTATGTGAACAGTGAGTGCACCGGAAAAAACCGCGGCCGATGCGCCGGATCACCGAGCAAAAACTCGAGGTTCTTCTCGCGGATCAGCCCGTGAACAAACTTTCCACGCTCCCCGGACCATTTTCCAGCCGACCAGGGCAAAACTGTCACCGCCCCCCGCTCATTGTAAAATTCAATGCAGTGGCGGGCCGGGGATCCATCCGGTGGCGCCTCATCTATGCCCAGTCCGATCACTTCGATTCGCTCCGCTGTGGCCACCTGACGCCCAGGCAAGATCAGCAGCGTGCCTTCACCGGCAGAGGTAACACTCAACACTCCGGAATCTGCGGGTGCGATTCGGAACATTCCGTATTTCGCCTCACCCGAGAGATGGTCGGCGAAGAAATGACAATCGCTCCGCTCTGTCAGACAGAGCAGATAGTTACCACTTCCAAGCGCTCTGAGATTATTCAGCGCCGACCGGAAGAACAGCTCCAGATCGTATCGAGGATAGATATGCACATGCGTGTCAGCGATAATCACTTGTAAATCTTCCGATGAATGCTCTTCCAGGCAACACGCGAAAAGAGCCCGCCCCACAGCAAGAGTGATAGCATAGAAAGAAACAGATTCGGCGGCGGGTGAATTGCGATTCGAAGTAGATCGACCAATCCGGAAAGAGGCAGGACCGCCACCACCGCCTGGAAACCGGGCGGAAGCGTTGTACGCGGAAAGTATGTTCCGCAGAGCGCAAACATCGGAACAACGCAAAGAAACATCGGCACATTCACGAAGTCGATTCGCTTCGCGTATCCGCCGCTTAGCATTCCGAACGCGCCGAATACGAAGCCGCCCAAAATGATCACGGGCATAACTGAGAGCAGCTCACCAACTGTCATCGCCCCCCAGAGAATACCGACGACACCGGTCAACACCCCCGACAGCGTTCCCTTGCTTGCTGCCCATGCGAGATCTCCCAAGAAAACATCGAGAAACGTCAGCGGGCTTGTCAGCTGCGCAGCCCACGTTCCTTGGTAAACTATCCGGATGTAAGTTGAGTATGCTCCTTCCAGGTACGACTGAAAGAGCACTCCGACCGCAATCATTCCGGCGACGAGAAACCGGACGTAAGCAACCTTTACGCCGTAATACTCAATCTCCCCGACGAGCGGGCTCAAACCGTAGCCAAATGCGATCAGATAAACGATCGGTTCGGTCATCGGCGGCAGAAAATTATACAGCGCCGTATTTCGGTAGACATGAAAATGCCGGCGCCAAACGATCGATGCGCCTATGACCGCCTGACAGAGTGCTGCGGTGTTCACTGCAATACCTCGCCGGTGAGGGTCAGAAAAACATCCTCTAAGTTTGAGCTTCTTCGAACGAGCCGCGTTGGATTGAGAGATTCAACCGCCCGAACAACTTCGTCACGTTTCCCCGGTTGCGAGCTCGGAGGGAGTCCCAAGACTTGCGAGATGCTGTAGGTCCGCAGCCAAAGATCGTATTGAACGCGGAGCGCTTCCAGCTTTCTGCCGTCAACACCGGTGATCTCAAGAACTTCTTCGCCGGCGTACTTTTTCACGAGCTCAATCGGTGAGGCCTCGTCAAGAACTTTCCCCTTCTGCAGCAGCATCACTCTGTCGCACAGCCGCTCGGCCTCTTCCATGTAGTGCGTGGTTAATAGCACCGCCGCACCTTGGCTTCTCAATGTCAGAACGATTCGCCAAAAATCCTGCCTGGCATCCGGATCGAGGCCGGTCGTCGGCTCGTCGAGAAACACCACCTTCGGGTTGCTGATCAACGCTCGGGCAAGCACGAGCTTGCGCTTCATCCCGCCGGATAGCTCCTGGATCGATTTCAACCGGTGCTCTTTCAGCTCAGTCATCTCGAGCAGCTCGCTCGCGCGTAGACGGGCTTGCGGCAGCGACATCCGGTGATAGGTCGCAAACCGGATCAAGTTCTCTTCGGCGTTGAAATCCGGATCGAGATTGTCCTCCTGCGTTACTACTCCAATCACACTTCGGGCGTTTCGAGGATCGTCCGCGAGATCAAAGCCCGCGAGATTAACCGACCCGGCGTCCGGAAAAACGATCCCGTAGAGCATCCCGACGATCGTCGTTTTACCCGCCCCGTTCGGACCGAGCAGTCCCAGCACCTCGCCGGATCCGAGCCGGATTGAAACTCCGTCGACAACACAGACTCCGCGATAGGACTTTGTCAGGCCGGCAGCAGTCAACATGGCCGGCTAATCCGATTCATTAAGAAATCCCGACCAGCGCTCTTCGATCACCTCCTGCGGGATATCATCCAAGAACCGTGAAGAGACGCCGGAATAGAAGTTCATCCGGCCGTAGCTTTGCCGATGCCGGGCCCGAGTAAGATAGAGCTCCTCACGTGCCCGCGTGATTCCCACGTAACAGAGCCGCCGCTCCTCCTCGAGCGCGGCACGTTCCTCGAGCGAACGAAGATGCGGCAGCACTCCTTCTTCCAATCCGAGAAGAAACACGACGGAGAACTCCAGCCCTTTTGCCAAGTGGAGCGTCATCATCGAGATCGCATTCGCCGCATGCCGATCTTCTTTCTTCTGCTCCGTCTTCTGCTGCGCTCCGGCATCATCGACAACTTTCGTATTCTCGGAATCCAGATCCGAGGAGAGCGTCGCCCGCTCAAGAAATGCCGAGAGCGATATCTGCTCGCCGGCCTCGAGGGATCTCCTAACGAACTCCCCTGCTACCTCGGAGAGCTCATAAATATTTTCAATCCGGCTGTCCGCCTCAGGGGTATCTTCCGCCCGGAGCTCCGCGAGATAGCTCGTTCGCTCCGCAATCGACCGGAACAGATCGGCTAGCGCGTTCACGCGCTCACTTGCCAGGACTTGCGCTGCTGTTCCCGCCAACTTGCGTTCGGCCAGCGACAGATCTTCCCGCAGCGCCGTCATCAATGTGATGAAACTTTCGAACTTCTTGCGATTCGCAGACCCCATGAACCCCGGATTCTTCTCTTCGGCGAGCGCGCGCTCAAGTGCGGAAAAGAGTGGCAGCCGATTCTTGTCCGCGTAAGCGACAAGGCCTCCGACGGATGTTGCTCCCAGCCCTCTTGCCGGGACATTGATGATTCGCAGAAACGCCTCGTTGTCCGCTGAATTCAGAAGCAACCGGAAATAGGCAAGAATGTCCTTGATCTCCTTCCGATCATAGAATTTGTGCCCGCCGAAGATCTGATAAGGCACTCCGTTTTCGCAGAGCAGCTCCTCCACCGCCCGCGACTGCGCATTCGTGCGATAGAAGATCGCGATATCAGAGAGCTTCCGATCCCTTGAGAGCAGCGCGGAGATCTCGCGCACTACGAACTCAGCTTCGTCCCGTTCGTCGAAACCGTGATAGCAGATAATCTGCTGGCCCGCCGGATTGTCCGTGCGCATCGTCTTGTGCTGGCGATTCTTATTTTGCGCGATGATGGAATTCGCTGCATCGAGGATGAACCTCGTCGAGCGGTAATTCTGATTCAGGGTAACGACCTTCGCCTCGGGGAAATCGTGCTTGAAGTTTAGAATGTTTTGAACGGTTGCACCGCGGAAGGCATAGATCGACTGATCGTCGTCCCCTACCACACACAGATTCTTCGACTTCGCGGAGAGCATCCGCACAAGCTCATACTGAACTTTATTCGTGTCCTGATACTCGTCGATTAACAGGTACTGAAACTGGTCCTGATACCGTTCAAGTATCTTCGGTTCGAGCTCGAACAGCGTGACGACGTTACAGAGCAGATCTCCGAAATCCATCGCATTCGATGCTTTCAACTCGTCCTGATACCCCTGATAGAGATTCGCGAGCAGCTCGGCTTGTGCCTCGGAGAGATAACGGCTCTCACGGAAAGAATCCGGGAAGAGGTAATCGTTCTTTGCCTTGTCGATCTTGCTGAGCATAGCCCGCGGCTCGATCAATTTCGGATCGACCTTTTGCTTGGCATACACGCGCTTGAGCGCCGAAAGAGAATCTCCGGTGTCGTAAATGACGAAGTTCTGAGTGAAGTCGAGATACTTCGCATCCGTGCGCAGCATGCGCGAACAGCTCGCATGGAAGGTCGAAACCCATACCGGCACATACTGCCGGCGGAACAAGCTTGCGACCCGTTCCTTCATCTCGCGCGCCGCCTTGTTCGTAAACGTCACTGCCAGGATCGATCCCGGGGAGACATTGTGCTCGTGAATCAGGTGCGCGATGCGGCGCGTCAAAACGCGCGTCTTCCCGCTGCCGGCGCCGGCAAATACGAGAAGCGGGCCCTCACGATGGATGACCGCTTCGTACTGCTCCGGATTCAGACCCTGCAGATATGGAGGAGTTTCCCCGACTATGCGCCCTGATGCCTCGATGTTGAACCTCTACTATAGCCAGTTCGCTGACCGAGCTGCTTCCTACTTCTATAGTATGACAGACGAAAGCAGGGCGAGATTCACCGCGCTATCTGGCAAGCCTGGTGGATGGGCCGAGGTGGAATCGGCCCTGGGTGGATAAGACCAGTCAGATATGCGCGGCGAACCTCGCCAAAAGAAAAAAAGCTGTGCCTTACCTCTGCTGGAGCGACCTTTTCGGCTCGGAGATCAAGGCCCCGACACCATTAATCGTCAGCACGGGGAAAATGGTTCGTGACGACGCCGCTGCCAAACGGAGGGGCGCGCCGGCTTCATCCTGCTCGCTTCGAATGCTCCGGAAGAGGTAGTAGGCTAGAAAGAGGATGGCCGCTGTTTCCAGGAGAACGACCGGGTCGGAGAGCAAGATTGTGAAAAAACGAGGATCGAAAACTCCAGCTACCATCGCTGCGCCTGCGAGCCCTGCGCCACTGGTGGCCTTCATGATTAGCGAGATTCCTGCGGACATTGTTCCCTCCATCGATTCGAGCCCAGTTCTATAGAAAAAGAATAGAAAGAGTCAAGGGGAAATGTCGAACTATAATCGAAAAGATCGGCTCTACCGCAAGGCAAAGGAGGAGGGTTATCGCTCGCGTGCGGCATATAAGCTCCTGGAACTAAATGACAAATTACATTTCCTCCGGAAGGGTTCCCGGGTTTTAGAGCTCGGCTCCTTTCCGGGCGGATGGATGCAGGTCGCGGCCGAAGTCGTCGGGCCCGAGGGGTTCGTCATCGGGCTCGACCTGCGGCCGATCGAGCCTTTTCGCCGCGAGGAGTTTCCGAAAACGCTCGCCATCCGTCCGCCGAAAAGCATTGAAGGAGATCTGCGCACCGAAGCGGTACAGGAGCAGCTCTGGTCGCTTGCTCCGTTCGATGTGGTGCTCTCCGATATGTCACCTCAGCTGAGCGGCATCACGGCGAGAGATAACGCACAAGTTTCCGAGTTGTTCGAACTCGCGCTAGAACAATCCTCACGGCTCCTCGGCCAGGGCGGATGGTTCGTGGCCAAGGAGTTTCCGAGCCCCGAGATCGATCAGCTCATTGAGCGGTACCGGGAGCGGTTCCAGAGGTTTGAACGGACGAGATTAAAATCGACCCGCTCGACGTCAAACGAACTCTACGTCATCGGAAAGGGATTCAGAAAGCGTGCGTAACTCAGTAAGCACAGTCGGCAGCCGTGTTATCGAACTGGTCTCAGCATTTGGCCGGACTTGGCTTTTCCTGTTCGAGGTGATCCTGAAAGGGCTTCTGCCTCCGTATCGCTTCAGCCTCATCGTCCAGCAGATGCACTCAATCGGAGTGCAGTCGCTCTCCGTGATCATGCTCGTCGGGATCTTCACCGGCGCGGTTCTCGCCGTACAGAGCGTCTATACGCTGACCCAATTCGGGGCCACTGCATACACCGGCCCTGCGGTGGCTCTGAGCCTGATTCGTGAGCTCGGGCCAGTGCTCACGGCGCTGATGGTGAACGGCCGCGCGGGTTCGGCGATTACCGCCGAGCTTGGGATTATGAAGATCACCGAGCAAATCGACGCGCTGCGCTCGATGGCGGTCGATCCGATCCGTTACCTGATGGTGCCGCGCCTCATCGCCGGAACGATCTCCGTTCCGCTGCTCACCGCGATATTCAACTGCGTCGGCATCGCGGGCGGCTTCGTCGTCGGTGTTGGAACGCTCGGTCTTTCCTCCGGCACCTTTATTTCGCAGATGACCTCCGCCGTTCGCGGAGTGGATGTCACCTCGGGACTCGTGAAGTCGATCGCCTTCGGTTTCTGCTTCGCGTGGATCAGCTGCTACAAGGGATGGAATTGCGGCTTTGGCGCTGTAGGAGTGAACAGAGCAACGACCAGCTCGGTCGTCACCTCCTCCGTCGTGATCCTCATTCTCGACTACTTCCTGACCTCAATCCTGACGCAGATTTTCTGGTAGCCCTCGCCGGTGATTCTCATTCGCAATCTTTATAAGCGTTTCGGAAACCAGCAGGTGCTGGCCGGTGTGAGCTTGGCGATTGAAGATGGAAAGACAACCGCCATCGTCGGTCCTTCCGGCACCGGCAAGAGCGTCCTGCTAAAAATTCTCACCGGCCTTCTCCCGGCGGATTCGGGCGATGTGATTATCGGTACAGAGTCCATGACTGCGGCGAAGCGCGGGCGAACCCGCCGCCGAATCTGCGCCGATATGGGGATGCTGTTTCAGAATGCGGCGCTCTTCGACTCGCTCAGCGTTTTCGAGAACGTCGCCTTTCCGCTCCGCGAACGGCGGGAACATACGGAAAAGGAGATTCAGAAGGAGGCACTGCGCCGGCTTGACGAAGTCGGCCTCAGCGGCTGCCTGCGCGCGTTCCCCGGCGAGATCTCAATCGGGATGAAGAAGCGTGTCGGCATGGCCCGGGCGCTGATAACGAGTCCGAAGATTCTCCTCTTCGACGAGCCCAACACCGGGCTGGATCCGCAGACCGGTCAGGAGATTTACGATCTCATCCGGGAGACCCAGCAAACTTCCGGGTTCACCGGAATAGTGGTAAGTCATGAAATTCCAGAGGTATTCCAGGTCTGCCACCGGGTGGCGATGCTCTACCAGGGAAAGGTTCAGGCGGAGGGGACAGTGGCAGATTTCCTAGCGAGCCCCAAGGATGTCGTTCAACAATTTATCCGGGGCGATGTCTCCGGACCGATTCAGATGTGAGAGATGGCAGGAGTCAACACGTTGGAAACCACCCAGAAGAGTGTCGAGAAAAGTGCCCCGAGCTCAAAAAGTGACTTCGCCGCACCGAAGAAGACGTACTACGTCGAGTTCTTCGTCGGGCTGTTCACGATCGGCGGACTGCTCTGCCTCGCCTACCTCGCGGTGAACATCGCGCGAATGCGTTTCCTTAACGCCGGATTTCATAAAGTTCTCGCCGAATTCAGCAACGTCTCCGGCCTGAAAGAGGGCGCGCCCGTCGAGATCGCCGGAGTGCAGATCGGTGAGGTCAACATGATCAACCTGAAGGGCACCTCGGCGGTGATCACTCTCAACATACAAGACGGGATCGAGCTCCGCGATGACGACATCGCTTCCATTCGGACCAAGGGGATCATCGGAGATCGCTACGTGAAGATCCTTCCCGGAAGCTCCGACAAGATGGTCGCAGTCGGCGGTTCGATCGGCGACACGGAGTCTGCGGTCGATCTTGAAGAGATTCTCGGCAAACTCATCCATTCCATGAATAAGAGTGAATAGACCTATGAAGACGCTCGTTCGAATTGCCGTTGTCGTGCTTGCCGGGGCGCTTCTCGCCGGAAATGCATTTGCCGGAACGGTCTCCGCAAAGGAAGCGGAGGACAGGGTGCGCTCTACGGTCGATGAGGTGAAACGGATCGTCGCTGCGGAGAAGGGCAAGCTCTCGCCAAAAGAGCTTGATAAGAAGATCGAAGCGATCCTGCTGCCGGATTTTGACTTTGAGCTGATGTCCCGCAGCTGCCTCGGCGCAAGCTGGAAGAAGGCTACACCGGAGCAGCAGACCGAGTTTGTCAGCCTCTTTACCTCACTGCTCGCCCGCTCCTACTTGGAGAAGATCCGAAAGAATATCGAGAAGGCCACCGTCACGATTCTTCCATCGCAAGTGAAGGAAGACCG
The DNA here is from genome assembly GCA_964401925.1 of uncultured Bdellovibrionales bacterium. GTDB lineage: Bacteria > Bdellovibrionota_C > UBA2361 > SZUA-149 > JADYYL01 > CAYOAK01. The sequence goes on from CAYOAK010000058.1 coordinate 10,480, forward strand.
GGTCGTTGTCCGCAGCAGGGTGACCTCGGACGGAAACGATATCCAGGTGGACTACCGGATCTACCAGAAAGACGGGAAGTATTTGGTCTATGACGTGATGGTTGAGAATGTAGGCCTGGTCTCGAATTATCGCAGCGAGTTCGCCTCGATCCTGGACAGCGGCGATTTTAGCTCCCTGCTTGTGAAACTCCGGACTCAGACCGCTAAGGCCTTGCAATAAGGCCGAAAAATCACGTTTCCGCCGATCGCGGAATAACGGGTGGGTGTTTGAGGGTCCAGTCCCTCACGGAGTTCTCACAATGAAACGAATCGTAGCGCTGCTTCTCCTCTCGGCTCTTCTTCCTGAAACAAGCTCCGCACAGAGCGGGACAACGAAGTGCCCGATCATCGCGAGCAGAAGTGCTCGCGGATTTCAATCGCTGAGCAGCAGTCAGTTCGTCTGTTTCAAATCCGTTTCGGGCGCGCGCTCCCGCGGTTACGGGCGGAAGGTGCTCTTCATCGGCTCAGGATTTAAGACTGTCGAAAACGTCGATTTGGCGGGAACCGGAGGAGCACATACCCCGGCATTCCGCGTCACCGATAACCCGGCGCTTATCACCTACACCTACAGCGGTGACGGGACGTTCACTCTCGATCTCGTCAATCAAGCAACCGGCGCAACTGAGGAGCGGCTCGTCAGCACACGCGGCGTAGTGAACAGCACAATCTACGTGAACACTCCCGGTGTCTTCTATCTGAAGATTAACGGTTCCGGGTTCGTTGAGAATCACCCATCCCCGAACTGGACGGTCAGCGTCGATACGAACGTGCTCTAATCCTACTCAACAGGAATAAGCTTCCCGCCTTTGACGCGTAGGATCGGCTCACGTTTCGTGGAGATCTTGCCCTTCGAGAAGTCCGTCACACCGGTCACTCCCTGGCACAGTGAGCTCTCGAGCAACGCTCGCACCTTCTCTCCCGTAAAGCTCTCCGCACCGGCTTTCTTCCGGAGCTTCGCAAGACAATCGATTACGTCGTATCCGAGGCCGACGAATCCCAATCGGACGGCACTGTCAGCGCCGGCAAATGCCGCCCGGTAGCGCTTCTCGAACTCTGGATTCTGTAAGTAAATCTGCGTGGCGACGATCCCTTCGCTATTGGCTTCCCCGGCCTGCTTCAGCTCGTCCTCGCCTAGTCCGTCGCCGCTTAAGCGCACCCCTTCGAACTTCAGTTCCTTGCTTTGCGAGATCCAGCTCGTCAGCGAGCGGCCGATCATCGGCGCATACATTCCATCGACTTTCAGTTGCTTGGCTCGCAAAATCAGCGTGCGCAGATCGCTTGAGTCGACGTTCACCTGCTCGGCCATCGGAAGCTTTCCACCGAGCTTCTCAAACCGGCTCTTAAAGCTCGCCGTGATCAGCTCTGACCATTCGTCGTTATTCGCGATGATCGCAATATTTCGAAGACCAAGCTTCGAGTAAGCGTAATCGGCGAGATCTTCCCCGGCGAGCTCCGTCGCATAGCCAAAGCCGAAGATGTAATCACCTTGCGCGAGCAGCAGGCGGTTGCTGTCCCAGACCACGATACCTGGGACCTTCGCTCGATTGAGCATCGGCGAGATCGCACTCATCGAATTAACAGCGATGTTTACTACTGCGGAAACTTTTTCAACGTTCACGAGCCGTGTTGCACCGCTCAAGGCGGCCGTGCGGTTCATGGATTGATCATCCTCATAGAGGACCGAGAAACCCTCGGCTCCGAGCTCCTTCACCGCAAGCTCCATCCCCTCCTGAATCGGCTTTCCAAAATGAGCGAGCTCGCCGGTCAGCGGTAAAATTGCGCCTATTTTCGGTTTGGGCTCCGCGGCCTGACTCATTCCGCCGTGAAAGGAGGCACAGACCGCGATCAATACAAGCAGGCACTGTGCGAGCCGCTCGACAACGGTGTTCAAGAAAAGGAGTCCTCTCTTTGTCATACGCATGCGCCCCTCCCGGCATTCCATGAGCCCGTCTAGCTCAAATCGCTCGACCTCCGAAAGGTCACCTCCGAAGATTCTCCGCCCGAAACTCTCCTCAAATCGCTCTGAGGAGACCCCTTCCTTCGTCCGCAGGCCGAGCGAGAGAAACTCCAGCTCGGCCTGCTCGCGCGTCAGCACCTCTGCGGTGTGCTCCCCTTTGCCGGCTGCCCGAACGCGCTCGATATAATGCTCCGGACGCGGAAGATTCATCGTCCTTCGTCCCCAGGGGTGCTCCTCAGAACGGGCGAACCCGTGAGCACCCGCGCCTGCTCCCGCATACTCACCGCGGCGCCAGTAGTTGATGTTGTGGCGGGACTCATTTCCCGAAGGTGCAAAGTTTGAGACTTCGTACTGCAGGTAGCCCTGTCCTTCGAGGACGCTCTGCGTCTGCTCGAAGAACTCGGCCTGCACCTCGTCGTCTTCATCCATCCGCAGTCCCTGACGCGCCATCCTTCCGAATTCCGTGCCGGGCTCGATGGTCAAGCCATAGGCCGAAATGTGCTCCGGCTTTAAAGCCGTCAGCTGCTCCAGATCGCTCTTCCATTCCTCGAGCCGTTCGCCCTTCACTCCGAAGATGAGATCGCAGTTGATCTGATCGAACCCTCCGGCGCGCGCATTCGCAATCGCTTCGCCGATCTCCTCCGGCTTATGAATCCGTCCGAGAAGCTCGAGCTTACGCGGCGAAAAGCTCTGCCCGCCGAAGCTCACTCGATTGATTCCGATCTGCCGTAGGTCTGCAAGCTTCTCTCTTCCGAGCGCTTCGAGGACGGTACCGGGGTTTGCCTCAAGGGTGATCTCAGCGTCCGGCGCGATTGGCGCATGCGAACGAATCGTATCGAAGATGGACTTGATCTTCGCCGCAGAAAGCAGAGATGGAGTGCCGCCGCCAAAGAATATGCTCTCTACTGTGCGTCCGCGGAAGGCGGCGCTTTCAAGCAGTGTGGTGAGCTCTCGACACACTGCTTCTGTATACGGCGCGGCAAGTTCCGGTTCGCCGGTGCCAACGCCGTAGGAGTTAAAGTCGCAATAGGGACACTTTCGCACACAGAACGGAATGTGGATGTAGACTCCGAATCCCGGAGGAATGAAGCCCCGAGAAGTTGATTTGAAGACGGTGCCGCTCAACGCAGCAGCTCTCGAACCTGAGCGGGGGTCACGACCTTCGCGCTGAGGCCGGAGATGGTGCGAATTTCGGCCCCATCCGCTGCATCCGATTTGATAAAGCCAAGCGCCAGGGTGCGATTGATTGCCGGAATGGCGATTGCGCTTGTGAGACTGCCGACAGTCTTTTCCGCTGCTACGAGATCATTCCCGGCGGCGGCGCTTCCCTCGAACCATAGTTGCACGAATTTCCGGTTCGGCCGTCCGCGTGCGGTCGCCATCTCGACAACCTCCTGACCGGGATAGCAACCCTTATCGAAGGAGATCAATTCCGCGGTATCACACTCAGGCGCGAGCACCTTCTCGCTCAGGTCCAATCCGAATTTCGGAAGAGCTGAGGCGATGCGAATCAACTCCGCCAGATCATCACCGGCCGCGGAGATTCCTCCCATCGCAGCCGCCGTCCGGAGCGCAAATGAAGCGCCGCGCGAAGCGAAAATCTCGAACGTTTTTGTAACCGGTGTCTCGGAGCGAACCGCCAGAACGCCGACTCCCGCCACCTCTTTTCGCTCGTGAGCGAATTTCGATTGACCGGCCGGCGCAAGGCCCAAGCCGGACGCAAGATCGTGGACACGGTCCCCATACAGAGAGAAATGTGTCAGCTCGGTCGAGAGATCCTCCAAGGTCAACTGATCAGCGACTTTAAACTGCAGAACCGCGCGTTTCAGCTCCTCCGCCACCGCGTCGTCTTGTATCTCATCGGCGATAAGCAGGACGGCGTCCTTTTCCTTCAGCACCGTGAACTGACCTTGCACGCGCCCGTTCGGTGTTAGGAGAAAGCTGCGAGCACCCGCCCCATCTCCGAGCGCCTTTACATTCTGCGTCAGCCGGTTGTGCAGATAGCGAATGTGGTCGGGACCCGTAATCTTGAAGATGCGCGTGTGCGAATGTTCCGCGAGGAAAACCCTCGTAGAAAGATCGTTAAAAAGGGTAACGAGATCCCGGCTCACGTTACTGCAACCACTTGAAGATCCGGTGGAGCATTCCGCCGTTCCAGTAGATCATGAACGCGCGTCCTTTCAGACGCTCAACGGGGAGAAAGTGATCCTTCCAGAACCTCGCGTCCTTCGAATAGTCGCGATTATCTCCCAGCAAGAACACACGTCCAGGCGGAACAACCATCGGACCGAAATCTTTCGTCCCGCCGTTTTGCCAGACGGCGTAACGTTCATCGGGCGCGTAGAGACTGCCGTTAATGTAGACATTCGTTCCCCGGACTTCGACCCGGTCACCGGGAAGCCCGATGATGCGCTTGATCAGATTTGTGTCTGACTCGTCCGTATCGGAGGTATCCGGTTCGTCGGGCAGAGTGAAGACAACGATGTCACCGCGATCGGGGATCGACCACATCCACACCGACTGCTTTTGGAAGAAGAGGAGATGCAGGCCGTAGCTCAATTTATTGACGAGAATTTGGTCACCGATCTGCAGCGTCGGCTCCATTGAAGCCGAGGGAATTTTGAACGCTTCAACGACGGACGCCCGGAGACACAAGGCGACGATAATCAGACCGGCCAGGCTCTTGACCGTCTCGATAAGCTCCTTAGTGCCAGAATTGGCCGCTGCAGGGGCGGCAGCAGAAGGGGGGGAAGAAACTTGCTCCAATGGTCACTCCGACAGAGAACGAAGATGCAGGATGCCACCGACGCTCTGTAGCGGGCAAGTTTCCCCGATAACACTGGTAAGCTGAGGATATAGTCGCGGTTTGCTAGGCGTTAATTGCCTGGCGCTTTCCGAACACCACCGTTTGGCAATTTACTTCGACCTGCGGCTCTTTGCGGGTCACGGTCGACACGAAGATACCCGATTCGAAGATCCGTTCCTTGACGGTCTCACGGACCTTATCATCGGAGACGTAAAGATTCGCGAGAATTCCGAAGTTCAGCTCGCAGACGATCTGGCCGGGCTTGTCGTCGATGATCTTGGTGATCATTCCGAACAGCGGATACGTGCCCCCCAAAGCGATCTCACCCGGGGCGACCTCGAGTCCAAATTCCTGAAAAAAATCTTTCTCTTGGGCTCGTGCAGAGCTCATAACAACCTCAACTGATCACTATTGTTATGGTCAGATCCGGCCACCTGTCGCCAAGTTCTCGCGCCTTATTGTGATTTCGGGATGTTAGCGGCGGGAAACTTTTCCCATCGGCAGACGATTACAGGCAGCTCGACTGGTTTTGCTTCGCAGGGACCAATCACGTGCCAGCTGAAGCACGGTTGCCACTCGTGGTGGTGATTGGTCCTTCTTTCTCCCCCTTAGCCTTAGAGGCAGTTTGAATCTTCCGATCCCCTCCTCCCAGCGCGCGTTATTGAATGAGGAGGAGCGGTGGCGGGAGCTCGTACCCCTTGCTTCCGCGCAGGCGCTTTCTGCGGTGCCTTATGCACTTGCTCGAAGTATGGAGATTCTCCCGCTCGCCCTGATCGTAGAGGGCGCGGCAGATCGAGAGCGGCGAATATTGACCCTGCTTTCCACCAGGGAGTTAACCGCCGATGAGCATCGATCTCTTCGATTCGCTGCCTCGGCCGAGGTGGCTGCGGAGACAATTGAGATACCGAATCTCACCTTTGCTATCGAAGCCTGCTATCGAGGCTCCGCACTCGCGCTTTCCCGATCTGTCCAAGCGATCGCGAAGGAACAAGGCGGCCTCCATCCGGCGACCGAGGTCACGGACCTTGTCGGTGATCGTCCGATCCCGGCACTGCTCGCTTCGTTGATCAGGCGTGGTTTCGCCGCTGGAGCGTCGGACATCCACATCGAACCCGAGGAGCGGCGCGTCCGCGTACGCTTCCGGATTCACGGTCAGCTTTGCGAAGAGGCCGGCATCACTCTGACGCATTCCGCAGCCGAGCAGCTCACGCGGCGCATCAAGGTCATCGCCGAGATCGATCTGCTGATCACCGGCCGCCCGACGGAGGGAAGCTTTCAATTCAGCGAACTGGCAGTCCCGGTCGCCGTCCGGGTCTCTACCATTCCGGTCATTCATGGTGAAAAGCTGGTGCTCCGGCTGCTGCCGCTCGGCTCGGACCGCAAGTCTCAGACATTCGACTCCCTCGGTCTGACGCCGCCGCAGATCGAGCGGTTGCGATTTGCGTTGAGTGCTGAGACCGGAGCGATCTTCCTTTCGGGACCGACCGGGAGCGGCAAGACAACGTTACTGTACACCGCTCTTGAATACCTTCGCCGCCCGTGGCGTAACATCGTGACGCTCGAAGACCCTGTCGAACGCCATCTCGCCGGGATCAACCAAACCGCCGTCGATCGAGACCGTGGTCTCGGCTATCCGCAACTTCTTCCTCCACTCCTCCGGCAAGATCCTGATGTGATCATGATCGGCGAGATCCGCGACTCGGAGACCGCGCTGACAGCGCTCACCGCGGCGATCACAGGGCATCTGGTTCTCAGCACGGTTCATGCATCGAACGCATTCGAGATTCTGCTCCGGTTGCGCCAGCTCGTAACGGATCAACAATTGCTCCTGACACCTCTGAGGCTGCTCGTTTCCCAGAGGCTCCTGCCGCTGAATTGCTCAGCCTGTGCTGAGCCGATCCGCCCCTCCGAACGCTTTCGCACCTTCCTTCGAACCGAAGCCTCGACAGTGCTCCGCCAAAGCTCCGGCTGCAGCCGTTGCGCTCAGTCAGGAACGACCGGACGAATCGGCGTCTTCGAGCTCTTGCCCATGACGCCGGAGCTCAAACGACAGCTGGAGTGCGGAGCGAATGAACACGAACTGCACGAGCTGGCCAAGCACAGCGGATACTCGCCCTTCCAAGTCCAGGTTCGAGAGCTGCTGCTCCGGGGACTGCTCGCTCCAAAAGCTGCGCTAAGGGTGTTTGGGATTCCGGAAGAGATTCTCTAATAATCCGACGAGATCGACGAGCCGACCACTGGAACCGCGGACGTCCCCGTCCGCTTCCAAGTACCGGCAGCTGAGCACTGTGTGAGCCGATCACTGTTCGAGTACGTAAACCTGCAAGCGGACGAGACGTCCGCGGTCCCGGTATCGCCCTTTCTCTGATCTCGTGCCCCCTTTGCGAAACAAACTGACCTGCGGCCGGTTAGCGAATT
>CAYOAK010000059.1:0-17592 GCA_964401925.1 uncultured Bdellovibrionales bacterium
GCTTGATCGGTCTGAATCTATAACCTCCAAGGTCGCAGGTTCTGAAGAGAGCGCCGTCGATTCTCGACCCATAACGGGAAGAGGAATATCGAAGTGATAAGGCAATTCTTACTATCGTTGGCTTATAGTGCCCTTGCCGCATCGGCTCACGCATCGCCGACGAAGCTCGATCCGAAAGGTACCTTCGCCACTATCACCATTCCTCCAGGAAGCGGAGAACGCTTGGCCTCTGCGTACATAGTTTCGCAGAGAAACGAGACGTTGCTCGTTAGATTCTCGATCGTGGCACCGGCGGGAGTGGCCGTAACAGCGTCGTCCAAACTTCTCGAGCGAGGAGAAACTCTCTCCCAAGTGGAGCGTCTGTCTCGCGGAGCAAAGGTTCCGTTCCGCATTCAGGGGAAGGAGGTGTCCAGGATAGCGCTTCGACCTTCGGTCGTGGATCTTCCTCCGCCGGGCGATGGTGGCTATTGCTTCGGTTACACCGCAGATGACATTGATGAAGTCATTCGCGCATTTGAGGCAAATAAGGTTCAGTACACGCGAGACGAGATCTGCGCACTGATCGGGAGTAAGGGCGGAGGCGCGCAGAGCATGCAACCTCCAGTTTCAACGAGCGATCAGGTTGCCGAGTCGGCTTTCGCGGTCCTCAGGAAGGACGCCTGCAGTAGGAACAAGAAGAATATCTACGCGCTGAAGTTCGAGCTGAATCTTCAGGACGTAACCATGGAACAGTTCCAACAGGGTTTCGCTATCCGCGTTGCAGCACAACCTTTGCCCTATCGAGGCAGTAAAGCGGCGACCCTGAAGCCCGTAGCGGACGGAAAGTATTTTCCCAAGGCGCTCTTTCTTCTCCAATCAACAAGGGCACAGAACGAGAAGATGTTTCTGACGAAATGGAACCGCGGCCGGCCAGGCAGGGTCCAGGAGCTCAGGATCGAAGACTACACTCACATGGGACTTGCCCGCACGGTTGCTCAGCCATACTTGCGGGGCGGAAGTGGGACGGTTGAACTTGTTGGAGATAGTGCTGCTTACAGCGTCTGCTTCAAGCTCCAGAAGGTGCGGCAGCGCCTGAACGGATATCGCGGCGGCGGCGGTTAAGCCGCTGAATGGGACGTGAATCAACCGCCGTTAAGCAGGCGCAGAGCGAGGGCCGGCTGTTGATTTGCTTGAGCGAGTATTGCTGCTCCAGCTTGCTGGAGGATATTTCCCTTGGCGAGATTTGCTGATTCGGTTGCGACATCAACGTCGACAATCTGGCTCGCAGCCGCCTCATAATTGACTCTCGTCTGTTGCAGCACGTTCGTAACGGTCTGGAGTCTGCTTTCGTTTGCACCGAGCTGACCGAGCGAGGCAGTGAGGCGGTCCAGCACCTTGTCGAACTGGGTTAGCGCATCAAGCGAGGTCTGACGGCTCAACAGCGAGTACGCTCCCAGCGGGGCAGCGACCGCAGTCTGGGCAGAGCCATTTCCCAAGTAGACACTTATCCTTCTAACCGGACCGGCGAACCATCCTGCGGCAATAACATCGAATATTCCGTCGTTGTTGAGATCTGCTGCGGCGCTTGCTCGCATTATGGTTGGTGTCGCGTACGTCTGTTGAGCTTGAAATGTTCCATTCCCGTTCCCAAAAGAAATGCCAATTGTATTCCCGCCGCCCGACATCAGGTCGCTGATTCCGTCTCCATTGTAGTCGGCGATGGCGACGGAATAAGCCCCGGACGCCGTTGCATAGGTCTGCGCAAACCGGAACGTTCCATCTCCGTTCCCAAGGAACACGCTTAACTGACTCGAACCCCAATCCGCGGAGACAAGATCAACGATGCCATCCTCGTTCAGATCTTCAGCGTCTACCTGGAACGGACTGGTTGAGGTTGCATACGCTTGACGCGCCTTAAAGGTGCCGTTGCCGTTTCCAATCAAGACGCTGATTTGAGCGCTTGCCTCATCGCCCGAAATCAGATCGGCAATGCCGTCGCCGTTTACGTCCGCCGCTGTCACGGAACGCGGTGTTGTTCCGGTTGCAGATGCCTGCCTATATTTAAAGCTCCCGTCTCCGTTTCCAAGGTAGACGCCGAGCTGATCGGAGCCTGCGTCGGAAGAGATGAGGTCGACGATTCCATCTCCGTTTAGATCGGTGGCCGCCATCGCATTGGGAAAGAGACCCGACGAATAAGTTCGAGCAAGGATAAACGTTCCATCGCCGTTTCCGATCAGCACGCCGAAATGAGACCCGCTGCCGAAAGCGGATATCGCGTCTATAACGCCATCGCCGTTGACGTCTGCGAGCGTAAGCGTCGTACTGGCTTCATACTGCCGCATCGAGGAGAACGTTCCATCTCCATTGCCGAGCAGCACATGGAGGATCCCGCCACCGGCTGAAAGGACATCCGCATTACCATCGTTGTTTATGTCGGCGCTTGCGATCGAAGCGACGTTCGTTGTCGGTACGTAGTCCTGACGCGTGGCGAGAGCACCTGTCGCCCCATCCCCGCTGGACAGAGTTAGTCTATCGTATCCGGCCTGCACCACGAGCGGGCCGGTGCTGTTTTGAAACAGCTCAAGCCCGTTGAACTGAGTGGTGCGTGTAATCCGTAAGTACTCCTTACCCAAAGCCTGCGCCTCGGCGTCGAGCGATTTCCGCTGTGTGAACGTTAGCACCCCGTTTGAAGATTGTTGAGCGAGCTCTTTGAGCCTTGTAGTGATCGTCACCAGTGACTGCACTGCTCCCTCAGCGATCGCATAGAGGCTCACTGCATCATTCGCGTTGCGAACCCCCTGGGTATAGATTCTGGAATCAACTTCAAGCGACGATGCAATCGAGAGGCCCGCTGCATCATCGCTACCTTTATTGATTCGAAGGCCGGATGAAAGGCGCTGGAAGCTCTGCTGCAGAGCCGCCGTACTCTGAGCTAAGCGTCGCTGTGTCCCAAGCGACGCGAGGTTCGTATTAATTGTAAGGGTACTACTCATCCCTGTTACAGCTTCACCACTCCATTGGCCCCAGCGCGCGAGCGCAGAGCACACTTATTTCATCGGTATTTATGGGTAGGCAGGTTGAGTATCTTCGAGGTTAGGTAAGTGCCCGAAAGGAGTGCTCTTTAATGTGAAGGGTCGCAAATGACCTCACCTTGTTCGGGACTGGTTCGAAACACTCTTGCAGACGATCGCGCAGATCTCGGAAAGGGACTCGTCTACAACTCTATATAAAACGTTCAGTCCGTCTTTCCGCCGTCCGATGAGTCCGGCTGTTACTAATACAGAAAGATGCCGAGAAACATTTGGTTGACTAAGACCTGTTAACTCAACGAGGTCAGTCACGTTTTTCTCGCCGCTCTGGAGCGCCTGGATGAGGAGAAGCCGGTTCACCTCGCCAAGCGCACGGAAGCGACCAGCAACGACCTCAAGGGTATCTTCGGAGATGCTCTTCAAAGAATGTTTTATCATCGGCAAACAACCCTTGCGTTTATATGCGTATATGATTATATGGATATGCAGTGATATATGTCAATTGGGGACCGTCATATGGAAAAGAAAACAATCAGCTGTTGCAACGAGAAGCCAGAACAGGGAGCCGCCTGCGGCAGTAAACTTACATGCTCCCCGTGCTTGTTTGTTTGGGGCACGGCGCTACTCGTGATGATTCTTACATATTTTGTCCGCTAACAGATAAGGCAAAACGCCGGAGGGTTAATTATGGAGCATGAATCACTTCTCAAAGGTGAGGGAAAGGATAAAGACGATGCAAACACATGCATCGCTCTTGGCGCCGGTGTCGGCATTGTAGGTGCGGCATCTGCCGCTTTCGCCGGAGCGGTTTGTCCGCTTTGCATCTTCATTGCTCCAGGCCTCGTCGGGTACGGCGCTTACAGACGATGGAAATCTGATGCCAAGAGAAAAAACCAAGAAATCTAAAAGCAAACATTAGGGGGATATCATGCCGCTCAAACAGGTCACCGCTTCGGTCGAGCTCGGATCGGGAACAAAAGTCGAGTGCAAGGCGGGCAATCATGCGTTTCTCATCGACCAAACAACGCGCGGCGGTGGTCAAGATTTGGGACCGTCGCCACTGGAGTATTACCTTGCGTCGATTGCAGGCTGCGTCGCAAGCATCGCCCGCATTGTCGCAAGACAGAAGCGTATCGATCTCCGTGGCATGAAAATCAACGTATCGGGCGATCTCAACACCGATGTTCTACTAGGAAGTAACACAGAGGACCGCGCCGGTTTTCAGTCTATAGTGCTTCAAATCTCGGTGGATGCGGATCTCTCTGAATCTCAGAAACTGGAATTTATCAACGAGGTGGAGCGACGGTGTCCGGTTTCCGAAAATACGAGCCACCCCACTGAGGTAGCCGTTACGTTAGTTGGCTAGCCCCTCCATTAGTTTCGATAATCAGAAGGTAATCACATGAGTAGCACAAACAGTGAAGTCGAAGTGGAGCTCCGGAATATACTTCCCGCAAAAGCGCATTCTGACCGGCTGAATACCTTGCTCCTTGATGTGCGCACGCCGGCGGAGTTTGAGGAGGTGCATATCGAGGGATCCGTTTCCGTTCCACTGACCGAACTCGAACCGCGGAAAGTGATGCAGCTAGCGGCAGAGAAAAGCAGCTGCCTGCTCATCTGCCGCTCGGGCAATCGTGCTCGTCAGGCAGCGGAGAAGTTGAAAGGCCACGGCATTGCGGCACTTTCAATTCTCGAAGGTGGAATGCAGGCGTGGGAAGCCAGTGGACTTCCGGTTCAACGCGGACAAGAGACGATCTCCTTAGAGCGTCAAGTGCGGATCGCCGCGGGCAGCCTCGTCGTGGGAGCATCGCTTCTAGGTTATTTCGTTAGCCCAGCGTGGATTGGTTTGTCAGCGGCTGTTGGTGCGGGCCTTGTATTTGCCGGCGTTACCGATACATGTGGCATGGCAATGTTGTTAGCCCGAATGCCCTGGAACAATCGTGTCAGCAAGGCTAAGGAAGCGTCGGGTTCAATTTAACGCGGTCGGCGGAGAGTGTTCACTGCATCGGAATCGCTGTCGCTCAGGATGCACTGTACTAGATGCTGACAGCCTTACTTTACGGAAGTTTTGTTGGCTTATCGCTCGGGCTCACCGGCGGCGGAGGTGCGCTCTTTGCGATTCCGCTTCTCGTTTACGGACTGGGATTTGATTTCAGACGGGCGGTCGCAATTTCGCTCAGCGTTATTGGTCTGACGGCGTTGTATGGCGCGATTTTGCAAGCGCGGAAAGGGTTCGTGCTTTGGCGAGCTGGCGCGTTGCTTGGGATTGGCGGAATTATCACCGCACCGCTCGGTACGCTGCTAGGGGCGCTCCTTCCGGAACGTGTCTCATTGCTGATGTTCACGGCGCTCATGACGTTGATTGGCGTCCATATGTTTCGAAACGGCGCGAGCACCGCTTCTGGGGTCCGCCGCTCGTGGCTCACATGCGAATGTGACGCCGATGGGACGCCTCGCTTTAACTGGAAATGCGCGAGCAAATTGTTAACTGGCGGAGCTGTCACCGGTCTGCGTGCGGGTGTATTTGGAGTAGGCGGCGGATTCCTGCGGGTTCCCGCTCTTTTGCTTGTTACAGCTGTCAGCATCGAACGTGCGACGGGCACCTCGCTCGTCGCTATGTTTTTGATCTCCGTGTCAGGTGTCACCGCGAATGTCGGGAACCTCAGGGGAATAAATTTAGAGCTTGCAAGCTGGTTCTTGGGGGGCTCTTTCTGCGGAGTGACCACCGGGAGTTACCTGAAAACGTATCTGCCCTCGCATCTGCTCAGGAAAGGCTTTGCAGTGATGGTGCTGGCCACCGCCGCATTCATCTTGGCTCGAAATCTCTAAGTTCCGATCGTCGAGCTGCCGCCCAGGGCGTATTCAATGCTTAGGGAACACTAACCCCTCGCTCCTGCCGGACATCCTCTCGTGTCCACTCCTGCCTCTCCCCGATCAACGGAGCGAGGATTGGTAACAAAATAATCAACACTGCAATGACCGATAAAATCCTCCTGCGAAGCGATTGAGGACGTTCGGCGCTGCCCCAGATAACGGCGGCGATCCACTTTCTGTGAGCCACGATATGAACAACCAGAAAGAGAAGAAAAAATAGCGAGGCATACAGGTGAACGTGGCCCCATTCATGGCGGGAGAGCCCAAAGAACATCCCTATCGTTTGATGTCTCCGCCCATGGCCCAGCATCTCCATTCGTCCGCTGCCGGGCGGTAATACAATTTCCAAAATGAGGCCGGTTGCGACCATCACTGAGAACGTCAGCGCGCCGCCGGCTTCCGAAAGCAGGTTGAAAAGATTGCGGTTCATATCTAATGCTCCTCGCTCGCCCGCATTTCAGGGAGCGTTCGTCCACAGGCAGGGTGTCTGCGAGCCAAGATTTTGAGGAGTCGTTCATAGCACAAAAGCACGAACGAAGAGAGCGAACTGGAGTGCTGCTTGAGCGGACCATCGCAGACTGATTTTTAATAACTGTGGCGACTTGGTGAGCAAAGTTGACTAGCGCTCGAATCGCGGATCGGATTGTCTCCGCGATGCTGCGCTGCGCCCCAGTACGAGCGAAAATCTTCTTATGAGGCTCTCTATGGACGAATCGAAAACGGATTGAGAGTGTCTGCGTCCGAACCGTGAATCGCAAAAGCCTTTCCCGTTTCTCTGTGAAGAAGACAATGGTTTCAGTGATTAACTCCAAGCGCATTGTGAGCCCGCAAACGCCGATTGTACGGTTAGCGCGACCGTTCCAAGAGTTTGCGGCCCGGGAGACCTCCGGCGGGATTCTCTTGCTCCTCTGTACGGTAGTGGCTCTGGTTTGGGCGAACTCGCCCTGGGCTCACCACTATGCCGCGCTCTGGCATACACCGTTCTCCGTGGGGCTGGGCAGCTTCGAATTAAAGAGGGAACTTCACTTCTGGGTGAACGACGCACTGATGGCGGTGTTTTTCTTCGTCGTCGGTTTGGAGATCAAGCGGGAACTTCTCGCAGGCGAGCTGGCTTCTCCTCGTCAAGCAGCACTCCCGATTCTCGCGGCGCTGGGCGGGGTCGTTGTCCCGGCTCTACTCTACAGCGCTTTGAACGCCGGCGGAGGGGGTGCCGCAGGATGGGGCATTCCCATGGCTACGGATATCGCCTTCGCGATCGGAGTGATGGCGCTGCTCGGTAGTCGCATCCCGCTCGGGTTGAAAGTGTTTCTGACGGCGCTCGCCATTGTCGACGACATTGCGGCGGTGCTGGTCATCGCGGTGTTCTACACCGCGGAGTTTTCCTGGGTTGCTGTTGGGTTGGCGGGACTCTGTCTTCTCCTCGCCGTAGCAGCAAACCGTCTGGGAGTGCGGCATCCTCTTCCATATGCGTTGATCGGTGCCGTGCTCTGGGTAACCGTTTTGCAGTCTGGAGTTCACGCCACGATTGCTGGAGTCCTCCTGGCATTCACGATTCCGAGCCGGGCGGTAATTGACCAGATGCAGTTCCTTCGGCATGGCCGGGCATTGCTCGATCACTTTCAAAGAGCAGCAGAGACCGAGCCGTTTAACATTCTGAACGACGTGGAGCAGCAAACGGCGATAGAGGCTCTGGAGGATACGTGCGAGAAGATGCAGCCGCCTCTGCATCGGCTGGAGCATGCGCTTCACCCCTGGGTGACGTTCGTCATTATGCCGCTCTTCGCTCTGGCCAATGCCGGCGTTTCGCTCTCAGGAGATTTGGGGAGAATTGTTGGCCAACCAATAACGCTTGGTGTGATCCTGGGCTTGGTCCTTGGAAAGCCGATCGGTGTAACGCTTGCATCCTGGCTCGCAGTGAAAACGGGCGCAGCGGCTCTCCCGGAGAACGTCTCATGGAGACAGATCCACGGTGCAGGCTGGCTTGCGGGCATCGGTTTCACCATGTCGCTCTTCATGGCGGGCTTGGCATTCTCTGACGACGCTCAGCTCACCTCAGCAAAGTTGGGCATTCTTATCGCTTCACTGGTTGCGGGGAGCATTGGTTCCGTTATTCTCCTTCGAACGCCCCGGCTGTCCGTTTCGGGCGCGGCGGAGCAGGTCGAACTCACACCCCCTGAATGAAAGAACTCCGCGATGCGATGTAAAATCCGCCCGCATAGCGGCTCATTGAAGCCGGGATGAGTGCTCTGCCTCAATCATCCCGGATCTCAACGCCCCCGAGCATTCCGGCCGGCAGGTTTTTGCTCCTCATCGTTAGCTGTGTTTTCTCCTTTCTCGCGGTGGAGTTGCTCGTGCGATTGCTTCACCTGGCTCCCGAGCTCGGTTCCTTGCACAAAGGCCGATTTCAACTCTCGGAAGATAGACTGATTGCCTACGAGCCCAGACCAAATGTCGACTACCGGGACCAGTCTTTGGATTTCTATCAATATCGGGGGCGAAGTAATGAACTTGGTTTCCGTGGGCCCGTGTATGCGAAGGAGCGGAACCCCGCGGTTCACCGGGTAATTGTTATCGGCGACAGTTCCACGGAGGGAATGGGAATCGACAGGTACGAGGATGTTTGGACGGCCGTGCTGGAGCGGAGTCTGAACGAAAACGGCACAGCCAGCGAGGTCATGAACTTTGGGGTCTCCGGCTACAATGCGCAGCAAAAAGTCCAGACACTGCTGCGAAAAGCTCTTCAGTTTAATCCTGAGCTTGTTATTTTTCAGTACACCCTCACTGACGGAAAGGATCCTTACTTTTATTTGCTTCTGCCGCTTCTCGAAGCAGCGCGGCGAACGAGCAACTCTGCCCGCACGCCCATAGCGGATGCTTTGTCGTTACGTGTACTTCGCATTGGAGGCCACAGTGCTCTGGTCCGGGCACTTTTGGGATTATGGATAAAGTACCGCCCGTCTGCCCCCGCCGAAATGCAGAACGAGTTTGCCTTCGAGCGTTACAAGACGGGAGACACACGCCGCAGCGCCTCCGGGCAGTTTGCCGAGCTCGCACGGCGACACGGTTTTAATCCTGCTGCGTTGATCTTTCCGGTCTTTCCGCCTCATCATACTTCCGCGGATTATCCTTTCTGGCCGGCTCACGGGGAAGCTCGGGCGATTTTTGATGAGCAGCAGATTCCGGTTCTCGACCTTTACGACGTTCTTATCGAGTGCAGGGAGAGGCACCAGCGGCCTGTGCATCAAGAACTTTTTCACGCAAATGAGTTGGGCAATCGATGTGTCGGAGAGGCGGTCGCCTTGTGGGTACGGGAGTTGCTGGATCAGCCCGACAGCGGCCTCCGAGCAAAGCCGCTCTTGTCACTGCGACAGGCCAGAGCTCCGAACGACTCTTAGTGGAAGAGTTCTGCTACCGGAACCTTAAGCGCCTCAGAGAGCTTCACCAGCGCGGCTACTGTGAGGTTCTGTCTCCCGCGCTCTACTGCACTCAAATACGTGCGCTCTACCCCAGCTTTCTTAGCGAGCTCCTCTTGGCTGAGCATTCCGGCTTTTCGCAGAGCGATCAATTTCTGGCCCATCCGCTCAAGGACGGAATCAAGACTGGGATTCTTCGGTGGAAGACCCGTTAATGATCTTCCGAGGCTAAGGCCCTCCTGGAACGAGTTCGCCACATGGCAGCCATTTAGCTTCTTGATGATGCCGCTTCCTCCGGCGATGACTTTGGGGGAGGTTCCCCATTCTTTGAGCTCGATAAGCAGCTCCTCTAGGCGCTTCGTGCATTTGCGGTTTGTCACCGAGACAAGAAGGAGATCCGCTGCTTCAATCCTCAACAGTTCTTTCAGCTGAGAATTCGGCAGGGGGGAAAGTACCGGTGTCACTTCCCAGCCATCGAGCCAAAACAGATCGGCGAGAAACTGTGCCGCAAGAGAATGCTCCTCGCCGTCGAGGATAGCTATTACGGCCCTCTTTAAGTGCGGAGTTGCTCTGGGTGCTGAACTTCGCACCTGCATAATCAGCTCCCGGGTAATGGCAGTCGCTCTTCCCTCCTGGGCGATCGAAATTTTTCCGCCATGCCAGAGTTCGCCAACCTGATGCTGAGAGGGAATGATCAGCTCGCAAATCAGAGAGGCTGGAGTGTTGAAGATTGATTGTGCGTCACGAATGACCTCTTGGGCCTCAGCGCGGTTTCCGCTTGTCACCGCGCTGACGTAACGGTTGATGAGGTCATTCATGCATTTTAGTGTCCTAGACCAGACATTTAGTAGCAAAGGTATGCTAAAGCTGTCGAGCGAAGATTGGGAGCGACAATGCCGCGGGCCAGTAAAGGTGGAAAAGCCGAGCGGAGATCCTTCGCTGTTATCGGTGCCGGCTTCTCTGGCCTCGCCGCTGCATGCTCGCTCGCACATGCCGGTCATCGAGTGACGGTGTTCGAGAAGAACGAGGCTCCCGGCGGTAGAGCGCGAGTATGGAGAGAGCAGGGGTTTACTTTCGACATGGGCCCCAGCTGGTACTGGATGCCGGACATCTTTGAAGACTTCTTCAAAACGTTCAAAGGGGCCGAAGCAACACTGCCCTATCAATTGGTCCGCCTCGACCCCGCTTTTCAAATTGTCTTCCCAGGGCCGGATCCAATGGACGTTCCAGGGAATTTCTCCGACCTTGTCGATGCATTTGATCGCATCGAACCGGGTGCCGGCAGAAACTTGCAAAAGTTCATGAGCGACTCTGCACGAAAGTACTCGATTGGAGTGCGGTCTCTGTCTCTCAAACCATGCCGGTCCATCTTCGAATTTGTTGACTGGCAACTTATCTCGAACTTGCACCGCCTGACTCTCTTTGAGCGCTTCGATCACTACGTCGCTAAGCACTTTCGAGATAGCCGGCTTCGAAAGTTGATGGAATTTCCAATTCTATTTCTCGGCACACTGCCGCACACGACACCGGCGCTCTATAGTTTCATGAACTACGGGGGGCTCGTCGGAGGAACCTGGTACCCGGTAGGCGGGATGGGAAAGGTAGTTGAAGCGTTCTACGATCTCGCAGGAAGCTTAGGGGTCGAGTTTCGCTTCAACTCTCCGGTAACATCCTTGCCTGCGCAGAACGGCGATCGACGAACGGTTCAAGTCGGCGACGAGCGGATCTCCACCGACGGGGTCATAGGAGCTGCGGATTATTACCATATCGAAAGCGCTCTCCTCTCTGCCGGAGAGAGATTGTATTCGGAAGAGTACTGGCAGGGCCGCCGGATGGCACCCTCTTCGCTCATCTTCTTTCTCGGCCTTAACGAGAAGATATCCGGCCTAAGACATCACACCCTGTTCTTCGACAGCGACTTCGAAACCCACGCAGCAGAGCTCTACAAAAAGCCCGCTTGGCCCTCGGACCCGCTCTTCTATCTATGTGCTCCCTCCGTTACGGACGAAACGGTTGCCCCGGCCGGTTGTGAAAACTTATTCCTTCTCGTGCCGATTGCGGCTGGGCTCCCGGACTCTGATGAGAATCGAGAATTGGTCTTTGAAAAGATTCTTCGGCGCTTGGAAAATTATCTAGGCAGGTCGATTCGCGACAATGTTGTCGTCAAACGCTCCTATTGCCTTCGAGACTTTGAGGGCGACTACAATGCCTACAAGGGCAATGCCTACGGACTCGCCAACACCCTGAGGCAAACCGCGTTCGGAAAGCCTGCGATGGTCAGCAAAAAGGCACGAAGCCTTGTCTATGCTGGTCAACTCACAGTGCCGGGGCCTGGAGTTCCCCCGTCTATTATCTCTGGACAGATCGCAGCACGGGAGCTGCTAAAGGAAACTGTTGCCAGATGAACACTCCCTTTGACTCGGTCGCGTCGGCGAGCAGCCGGAGCGCAATGCATAATTACAGCACGAGCTTCTCCCTCGGAACGCTCTTCCTGAAGAAGCGTGAGCGGCAGGCAATCTATGCGATCTATGGGTTCGTCCGTTTCGCGGACGAGATTGTCGATACCTTCCATGGACACGATCAGAGAAAGCTCCTGAATGATTTCAAGATCGAAACATTTGAGTCGATTTCCAGGGGCCTCAGTCTCAATCCGATAATTCACAATTTCCAGCGCACCGTAAGAGAGCATGGAATCGACCGGGAGCTGATCTCGGCATTCTTCACAAGCATGGAGCTCGATCTAAGCCGCAAAGATTACAGCCCGGAGGGCTTCTCAGAGTACGTCTATGGGTCTGCAGAAGTTGTAGGGCTGATGTGCTTGAAGTGTTTTGCTTCGGGAAACGACGCCTATTACGGAAACGCTAAAGAAGCGGCCCGGTCGCTTGGCGCTGCATTCCAGAAGGTGAACTTTCTGCGTGATATCAAACACGACTATTCGGTTCTTGAACGGAGCTACTTTCCCGGAATCGATCCGAACAGAATGACGCCGCAAGAAAAGAGGGCGGTGGAAGTCGAAATCGAACGGGATTTCGACATGGCGCTTGAGGGGATCAAGAGCTTACCGAGGCAGGCCCGGCTCGGCGTTTATATCGCCTATGTGTACTACTTTTCATTATTCAAAAAACTTCGCTCGCTGCCGCCAGAAAGGATTCTGCGCCAGCGAGTGAGAGTTTCAGGGGGCGAGAAGCTCGTCCTCCTCGCTCGTTCTTGCTTCAAATATTACTTGAGAGGCGTGTGAGAAAGTTCGTGTCCCTCATATGCATGCTCATTGCTGCGCGCGCGTTGACGTTCGCTGAAGCTCCGGACCTGGGACTCAGGACGAAATATTACGCTTCTGCAGAGGACTCGGACAGCGCAGACGAATTTTATGAGATGATGAAGCCGGTCAGTGACGGCGCGCCTCCGGTGTCGAAGGCATATAAGGCGATGTCGGCGATGCTTCTTGCAAAGCACGCGATAAATCCAGTCAACAAGATTTCGTATTTCCGAGAGGGAAGGTCTCTCCTGGAAAAGGTCATCAAGGAGCAGCCGGCAAACCCCGAGCTTCGCTTTCTTCGCTTCACTGTTCAGGAGAACGCGCCGTTTTTCCTAGATTACTCGGGCGATAGAGAAGACGATCTCAAGCACATCTATTCATTCCTCAGTGATCCCGGGCGGCGGAACGCCGACCCTGACCTGACGAGGAGAATGGCGGAGTATTTACGTGAAGGGGAGGGGTTAAGTGATCAGCTGCGAAAAGAGCTCGGCGAACTTCCAAACTGAAGAAGCGGAAGCCGTAATTCTTGTTGATGAAGACGATAATGCTGTGGGGCTCAGTCCTAAGCTGGAGGCCCACAAGCAAGGGCTTCTTCATCGAGCATTCTCGATCTTTCTCTTCAATTCGGCCGGAGAAATGCTGCTCCATCAGCGAGCTTTATCGAAGTATCACAGTGGGGGTCTCTGGACGAACGCCTGCTGCAGCCATCCTCGTCCCGGAGAGACGGTGGAAAGCGCCGCATCAAGAAGGCTGTCCGAGGAGATGGGACTGGGCACTGCGCTTACCTACCGCTTTCAATTTCTGTACCGATGTGAGTTGCAAAACGGCCTTGTCGAACATGAGATCGATCATGTGTTCACGGGTGTCTGCGACGAGGAGCCGAAGGTAGATTCAGAAGAGATCCGCGACTGGAAGTATCTGCCTGTTGGATCAATCCGCGAGGCATTGACGAACCGGCCTGAGGAGTTCACATCTTGGTTTCACATCGCATTTGAGAAAGTCTGCTCATCTATGGAAAAGCGTTAGGCAGGATAGATGGCAAGTGCAGCAGCAATCTTCGTCGCGGCCTTCATGTTGATGGAAGGCATTGCCTGGCTTACCCACCGCTATGTCATGCATGGTTTTCTCTGGTTTTTGCACGAGGATCACCATCAGCCGGGGAAAGGGCATGCTTTACAGAAGAACGACCTGTTCTTTCTTATCTTCTCGGCCCCGGGAATCGTTCTGATTTATTTCGGAAGTAGGGAAGGTGTCATGAGCCCGCTGCTCTGGGCCGGCCTGGGGATCTCGGTTTACGGGCTCGCCTACTTTTTTGTTCATGAGGTCTTCATTCACCGGCGGCTTCATTTCCTCGAGCAATCGAAGAATCGGTATCTGTCCGCCTTGAGGAGCGCTCACATGAGGCACCATAAATGCACAGAGAGAACCGGTGCGGAATGCTTCGGCATGCTTCTGGTGCCGCTCAAGTACTTCAAACGCTCATTCGAGAAAAAGCCTTACTGATCCATGAGGCTGCTTTACCTCGGAATAGATCTTCTCTCCGTAGCTATCCCGCTCGCCTACAGCTTTCACCCCGCCCTTCAATTCAATAAGAGATGGCGGGAAGCCGTTTCCGCAATCGTATTGTCGGCCGCACTTTTTCTGATTTGGGATTGGACATTCACAGAGAGGGGGATTTGGGGGTTCAACCCTCGATACATTCTCGGGCTAACATTCTTCAGTCTTCCGCTCGAAGAGTACCTTTTCTTTCTCTGCATTCCGTATTCCTGCCTCTTTACCTACTATTGCTTCAAGGAAAAGTTTCAGTTCGGGATTTCATCAACCCTCTCCAAAATAATCACCGCGGCGTTGATCGTCGGCCTCGCAGCAATCGCAGTGTTCTATCAGGATCGAGCTTATTCAGCTGCGACCGCACTGTTTCTTAGTCTCTTCTTGGGATGGCATCAGCTGAGGCCCCGTCACGATGTTCTGCGATTCTTTTATCCCGCTTACAGCGTACTGCTCCTACCGTTCTTCATCGTGAACGGAGTTCTGACTGGAACATTTATTCCGGAGGAAGTGGTCTGGTATAACGACGCTGAAACTCTTCGGATACGGTTTGGCACGATTCCAATTGAAGATCTGTTCTACGGGCTTTTACTCATTCTGCTGAATGTGACTCTGTTCGAGCACTTCTCCTCCCGAACGAAGAGATGAAAATTCTTGCTTTCCCGTTTCCGCTTCTTTCTCACTATCTGAGAACCAGAGAGATTCTTCGAAAGCTGCCGGCCGAGCATCAGGTTCTTTATGCTGGGGACTGTGAGCCCGCCCGCAAGCTCGAACAGCTCGGGGAGAAAACGTTTCAGTGCGAGCAGTTTGATGCGTCGTTCATGCTTGATTGCACGAGACGATTCGACTTCAGCTGGCTGAATTCTGCAGACATTGAGCGCGTTTTTCAGAGTCAGGCCGACGCAGTTGAGCGCCTCAAGCCCGACCTCATTGTGAGCGATTCTGCGCAGACTGCCCGCATGGTGTCGGAGCGGTGCGGTGTTCCGCATCTTTCGATTGTGAATGGCTACATGACGAAATACTACGCGCTCACAAGAAGGCTCCATGAAGGACATCCGGCGTACCGCTATCAGAGAAAAGTGCCTTCAAAGTATTTCGATCCGGTTATTCGGTTTGCAGAGCGCCACGCGATGAGGGCGGTCCACAGGCCTTTCACCAAACTGAGAGAGAAGTATCGGTTACCAAGAACATCTCATTACTTGGATGAGCTCGAAGGGTCGGTCACTGCCGTCGCTGATTTGACGGAGCTCTTTCCCCAAAGAGAACTTCCGCGAAGTTTCAGGTGTATCGGTCCCGCCTTTTATTCGGGCGAGCCAAATGCCGTGACGAGCCGGAAGTTATCGAAGCCTCGAGTCGTTTGCTCAATGGGAAGTAGTGGTGAATGGGGCGCCCTAAAGTGTTTGGCCGATCCTTTGTTCGATGAGTTCGAATTAATAGCAAAAGGCAGAGCTGCGGTGGGCTTTCAAAGCTCACACGTTGAAGTCGTGCCGTTCGCCGATCCTCAGGTTGTCCTTACGGGAGCATCGCTTGTAATCTGCCATGGTGGAAACGGCACGATGTATCAAGCGCTTTCATACGGCGTTCCCGTATTGTGTCTTCCAACTCACTTTGAGCAGGCGTGGAACATCGAGCGCTTCAAAGTTACGGGTGCCGTGATTTCCATCGAGAGAAGCATCACGGCGGACGCACTTAAGCAGCTCATTCATGCAGCGATGGAGCTCAATGCTCAAGCGCGCTTGGTCAAAAGCGATATCGAGAGGGCTATTGCAGCGACAGATATCAGAGCGCTTGTCCACGAAACTTGCTCCGAGGCCTAGAGCCTCCCGCTCGGCTGGACCTCAGTTCTATTCCGCGTAATAAGCGAATGCGTCTTGGCGACGGGAACTCGAAGTGCAAATGCTGCGATCGAAGGGAAGAGTTAGGAGAGGAAAGTCCGAACGAGGCCAAGGGATGGCCGAATTTGCCGTCATTGTGATTCTTGTTGCCATAGTAGCGATCGTAGCAATCCGGCAATTCGGCGAGAGCACCAAATGTCAGTTCGACAACGCGTCCGCTCAAATCGGCGGTCCGACAAACACGAATTGTGAGGTTCCGGAAGAAGAGGAGCCAGTGCCGACGCCTGTTCCGACCAAGCTGCCAACGCCCTTTCCGATTCCGACCCCGCTCCCGTTTCTGACTCCGGTCCCGACGCCAACCCCAGAAGTGGTGACGACGACAACGACACTCGTAACGGCAACCACAATCGCTACGACAACTACAACTCTTCCGACCACTACCTCGACAGCCGCAACGACGACGACCGTCACCACGACCTCATCTACCACTACAACCACCCACTGCATTGGTAAGGTCTTTGCGGGAACTTGCTGGGAGTACCTCTGCCGGAAGCCGTTCAATCAACAAGGCGCTCCGTGGGCGTACTATTGGCGCCACGACCCCTGCCCGGCAGGTGAGGAAGCGGTGGACCCCAGTTGGTGGAATTTTTAATCGTACCGCGGTTTGTTTCCCAATCCGAGAAATCGCGCTGCTCGTACGGAGGCCGAGGACTCATCGCTGCGTCACAATCAGACTGGAGTTCGCCCAACCTTCAGAATTCGGGCCGTAATGCTAAATATTAAGCCGACTTACCTATCTGATAGCGTTCGCCCCAGTCTCTGAGACAGATCAGGGCTTGGATGACGCTAGGAGTGAACACCGCGGGCGCCCTTGGTTTGAGATTCACCTCGGACTCTGGCATTTCAATCCAGCATTCGGAGGACAACAATGCAGAAGCTACTTTTCGCCGCACTGTTTATCGCTGCTCAAATTGCTATGCCGATATCCGGCCCGGCCGTTACCTGGGCTGCGAGTAAAAGCACTAAAGCCGCATGTGTCTCCAAGGCCAAGAAGACGCAAAGTGCGTCAAAGCTTGCTTGCAAAAAGCTGAAGGCAAAACTTCGCCCTACCTGCATCGCGAAGGCTACGAGTAAGTACACGAAGACTGTAAAAGGCTGTAAGTAGGCCCGTCCCCTACGTCTCTCGTTGTGATCCCCTGGTAGTCGGACTACTCTTTTGTCTCAGTTCCAAAGATGGTTGTCATAAGACAGCAAGCGCCGGAGTTTCTTTAAAGGGAACCGGCATCTTGCTCATTTCAATACCGCCAATCTGAAATCAATAATGCACCGCGCCAGCAGATCTCGTGTCTGATCTGTTGGTGCGGGTAGCTCGAACAAAACAGGTTCTAAAGTCTGGCTCCTTTCCTTGGCCCGAAAGCCAATGAAGGGAGCCACAAGAATGACTTGGCTGAAAATTGGAGAGTTTTTTGTTCTCCGGCCGATCGCCGATGAGGACCAGGCGGGCCGATACTGGAGTTTCGAAGCGCGCCTCGGTTTCCCCTGGGAGCACATGGCGCAGAGCGTCGAGGGAACGTTTGAAGACGTTCCATATTGCGACCGTTCGTATCTCCGCCTGGAAATCCGAACCGTCTGCTACAACGAGGGGCCGAAAGACACGG